>JBDTVJ010000027.1:0-29901 GCA_040007275.1 Terracoccus sp. | reverse complement strand
GACGATCTCCACAGTTCCTCCTTGATCGCACGGACTGAGATGCTCTGGGCTCTCGGCAGAGCCCGTTGTCGCCTCGGCTCCACCTCCTTCTGCGGTCACTCACCGGCCCGGTGCCGAGCGGTGCGCCTGGCGCGTTCCGTTCGGCCACTTCGGCCCGTGGGGATGACTCGACCCTACTTCGACCCCTGTTCCGAAGGAAGCAAGGGGTCCGGTTGGGGTACCTCACCGGCCTCCCATCGGCAGTTTCCCACCGCCGGGGCCGAACCGCCGTGGCGTGGCAGCGATGACCGCCGCCTCGACGTCACTCGCCCCGGCCTCGATCAGGGCCCGCGCGGCCTCGGAGAGGGTGGCTCCGGTGGTGATGACATCGTCGACGACGACGCACCGTCGGCCCTCGACGCAACCGCGCCACCGGGGACCCACCACCATGGCCCCGGCGAGGTTCTCGCGCCGCCGCTCGGTACTCAACCGCGACTGGTCGACGACGAACCTTCTGTGGGTGAGCGCTGGGACGAGCCGTAGATCGACCGCGGTGCCTGCTGCCGGCCCGGCCATCGCCAGTGCGACCAGTCCCATCAGGGGCGCGTCGCCACGCCGCCGCACCGAGGCACGCGACGAGGGCACCGGCACGAGCAGGCGCGGCCCGCAGCCCGGTGCGAAACGGGACCTCGGTCCATCGCCGGATCCCAGGATCGCCGCGCGGATCGACTGGGCGAGCAGGGGCGCCAGCCGTGTGGTCAGGTCGCGCCTGCCGTGGTCCTTCCAGGCCGTGACGACGCAGTCGAGCGGCGCCGCGTAGATGCCCCATGCCCAGACCGGAAGTCTCGGCCGCGTCGACGAGTGGGCCAGGACGTCCACCCGGGCAGTCGTGGCCAGCCGGCGCAGGGCCCGGTCGCATCGGGAGCACCACCGGGTGCCAGGGCGCCGGCAGGCAGCGCACTCGAGGGGCACGACGAGGTCGAACAGGGCTCGAAGCTCGAAACGTGACATGAGCTCCATCCCACCGGCCCGGCGCACCCGCCGCCTCCCCACGGACGGCGGTGGTGGACGGCAGGCCATCTGGGGCAGGGGTGTGGACGAGCCTCGTCAGCGACCGGGAACGAGCAGGTTGGTGCCCGACGCGACGCGGCGCCACGATGAACCGGCTCGCGCGAGCACCTCGCCGCCGCTCGTGACGATGATCAGGCCCCGTGGCCCGCCGACGGAGGTGATGACCTGCCCGTCGGCGACCGGCGCAAGCCGGTTGGCCGCAGGGTCGGGCGAACCCCGACGCCGCACGCCCTCGAGCCCGGCTCCGACCGATCCCAGCCACGGACGGACCGGCTCGGTCGGGTCGACACGACCGAGTACCGCGTACGCCGTGGCGTCGAGCCACACCGCGTCACGCACGAGCGTGAGTGGCTGGCCCTCACGCAGCGGTGGGTCCAGCTTGGTCGGTTGGCCGTTGGACGAGCGGACGATGCCACTGACCCCGAGCTGAGCCGAGCTGCCGTCTGCCAGAGCCGTTGCGACGAGCAGACGGGCCCCGTCAGGAGAGACGTTGAGACTGACGACCCGCCGACCCGCCAGCCACGCCGCCGGCACCACCACGGGCTTCGGGGGCACCTCCCCCACGGAGGGAGGGAAAACGAAGATCTGCGGCACGCCCAGGGGGTTGAGCCCTCCCACCCAGAGGTAGCCTGAGGAGTCGTAGGCCGGCCTCATCAGCTCTGTACCGAAGGAGGCGACCTCCAGGGTTTTCGACTTCGCCTGCCAGAGCGAGAGGTCCTTGAGGTCTCCCCCCACGGCCGCGATCTGTTTGCCGTCGGTCGACAGGGCCAAGGACGTCCACCCCTTCGGGATGGAGGCAACGTCGACGTCGAGCGGCTTGGTGTCGGGTCCGCGGGCACCGACGGAGCTGTCGGGTATGTAGCGCGGGTCGATCCGCCGGATCTGATCGCCGGTGCGCAGCAGCGCGGTGTCGAACGACAGCGCGGGCAGCTGGCTGAAGCCCAGCTGGGTGGCCGAGCTGGCCGTCAACCTCCCGTCGGGGGGCTGCAGGCCCGCGCCCTCGGCGGTCAGCGACACCTGTGTGACGCTGCCGACCTGCGACAAGGTGGCGGTCAGCTGCGCCCACATGGCGGTGCGGGCATCGGGGTTCGCCTCGAGAGCGGCGGCGCTCAGGTCGACGACCGCCTTGCCACCGTCGTCGACCGGCACCGAGTTCACGGCGAGCTTGGCCTTGGGCGGCACCCCGGTGAACACGGCACCGTCGAGGTAGGGCGGAACCGGCTCGAGCTGGGCCCGAGCGAGGGAGGTCGTGAGGCGGGGGCCCGCGGGGAACCAACGGGGGTCGGGCACGAGCAGCCGCCCCGTCAGCGTGACGTAGTAGAGGTTCTCGTTGACGTAGAGCCGGTCGAAGGAGCTCGAGTCGAGCCAGAGCCCGAACCCTGTCGCCGGCAGCTGGACGCGCCACTCACCACCCACTCTGCTCAGCCCGAAGTCGGCCTTGACCGCGGTGCCCGGCGCCAGCTCCTCGTAGCGCCCTTCCGGCGTCACGCGCGCGATCGCCACGACCGAGACCTGGACGCGGTCGGCGCTCACCTTGCGCACCGTCAGGCCGTCGGCGAGCGAGTCGTAGATGACGATGTCGGCGGTCGACCAGCGCCACAGGTCGACCGACTGGGGCGTCAGGAACTCCTTGCCGGTCTGACGGGTCTCATCGGTATCGGCGCCCGCGCGCACGAAGCCGCCCGCGATGCTCTCCTGCGAGGCACCGGGGATCGGCCCCTGGACGGACACGCGCACGGGCTCCTGGACCGATTCGCCGAGCCGTCGACCGTCGACCACCGGCCCGGATGCCGGCAGCCCGCCGCATCCGGCCAGCGCCACGATGAGCAGCGCCGCCAGCGCCACCAGGACGGCGCCCGAGCGCGCACCGGCTGGCCGGATCGGCCGGCGAACCCGCAGGCGTCTCACGTCGCTGTCCCGTCGGTGGTGTCGAGCGGTGCCCCCGACGCCGAGGTGACCGGGTCGCTGTCAACGCCGGCGCCCGCGGATGCCGCCGCACCGTTCGACCCGCTCACCGACCCCAACGACCCCGTCCAGGCGGCAACCGCCGCGCGGGAGGTCAACGGGCTGAGCGGCAGCGGCGAGGTCGTGATCGTGGCGTCGGCCTGGCGGGGCAGGGTCAGCCGGAAGCAGGAACCTTGGCCGAGCGAACCCCAGGCCTCGAGACGTCCTGCGTGCAGGCGGGCGTCCTCCAGGGCGATGGCAAGGCCCAGTCCCGTGCCGCCCGTGGTGCGCGCCCGCGCCGGGTCGGCGCGCCAGAAGCGCGTGAAGACCAGGGCGGCCTCACCCGGGCGCAGCCCCACCCCGTGGTCACGCACGGTGACGGCCACGGCCGACTCGTTGGCGCCCAGCGTGATCTCGACCGCGCGACCTTCACCGTGCTCGATGGCGTTCGACAGCAGGTTGCGCAGCACCCGCTCGATGCGACGCGAGTCCATGTCGGCGATGACCGGTTCAGGCGCATCGTGCACCACCAGGCGGGTGCCCTTGCGTGCCGCCAGCGTGCGGTGCGCGTCGACGGCACGCTCGACGCAGGCTCGCAGGTCGGTGGCCTCGATGTCGAGCACGGCGGCGCCGGCGTCGAAGCGCGAGATCTCGAGCAGGTCGGTCAGCAGCGACTCGAAGCGGTCGAGCTCGTGATACATCAGCTCGGACGAACGCGCCACCGTGGGCTCGAAGTCGCGCCTCGAGTCGTAGATGAGCTCGGTGGCCATGCGGATGGTCGTGAGCGGCGTGCGCAGCTCGTGCGAGACGTCCGAGACGAACCGCTGCTGCACCCTCGAGAGGTTCTCGAGCTCGGCGATCTGCTGCTGGATCGAGGCGGCCATCGCGTTGAAGGAGTTGCCGAGGCGCGCCAGGTCGTCCTCGCCCTTGGCGCGCATGCGCTCGTTGAGGTTGCCGTCGGCGAACCGCTCCGCGACGAGGGCGGCCCGCCGCACCGGGTCGGCCACCAACCGGGTCACCACGAACGCGATGGCCCCGACCAGCAGGATGAGGGCGATGCCGCCGAAGAGGAAGGTCTGGCCGATGGAGTTGATGATCTCGCGTTCGCGGTACATCGGGTAGATGAAGTAGAGGCCGTAGTCACCGGCCACCGGCAGGGCGATCTTCTGCCCCACGACCACGGCCGAGATCTCGTTGTCCCCCTCCCCGATGCTGGTGACCTGCAGGTGCTGGCGATCGGGCTCTTGTGCCACCGCCTTGCGCAGCTCCTCGGGTACATACCGCAACCCGATGCTGCCGCTCTCGATCGGCCCGATGACCAGCGGCACGGAGTTCGTCTCGAGCCGCGACAGCACGACGTAGCGAATCTCGTTGCCGGTGTCGCGCCGGTAGTTGTTGACCAGATCGGTGCCACCCTGGGTCAGCAGGGCCTGGGTCGCGACCTTGTCGTTGAAGTCGAAGTACTTCTGCGCTGCGTTGGCGTCGCGCAGGCTGTCGTCGGCGGCGATCCGCTGTCGGCCGTCGACCAGGCCCTGGGCGATCGAGCCGTACAGGTAGGTGCCGACCGCAGAGAGCACGATCACCCCTAGCAGCATCGTGACGATCACCACCCGGAAGCCGAGTGACGATCGCCACTGGTGCACGAAGCGGCGCGCCCCGTTGCGCGCGGTTGCGACCAGTGCCGACCCGGCGCGCGAGGCGACCTCGCGGACGGTGGCTGAGGTACCCGCGCCGCTCATCTCAGGACGGGCCGGCCTTGTAACCGACGCCACGCACCGTCACGACGATGTCGGGGTGCTCGGGGTCGTGCTCGATCTTGCTGCGCAACCGCTGCACGTGCACGTTGACCAGACGTGTGTCGCCGGCGTGCCGGTAGCCCCAGACCTGCTCGAGGAGCACCTCTCGGCTGAAGACCTGCCACGGCTTGCGAGCCAGCGCGACCAGCAGGTCGAACTCGAGAGGCGTCAGCGACAGTGCCTCGTTCCCGCGTCGCACGGAGTGTCCGGCCACGTCGATGTCAAGATCACCGATGGCGAGCTTCTCGGGCGCCGGTTCGTCACCTCGACGCAGCCGCGCCCGGACCCGAGCGATGAGCTCTTGAGGCTTGAAGGGCTTGACCACGTAGTCGTCGGCCCCCGACTCGAGGCCGACGACGACATCCACCGTGTCGGTGCGGGCCGTCAGCATGACGATCGGCACGCCGCTCTCGGCCCGGATGCGGCGGCAGACCTCCATGCCGTCGAGGCCCGGGAGCATGACGTCGAGCAGCACGAGATCGGGGCGGCTGTCGCGGAAGGCTGAGACCGCCTCGGACCCGTCGGCCACATGGGTGACCTCCAGGCCCTCGTTGCGCAACACGATGCCCAACATCTCGGCGAGTGCGAGATCGTCATCGACGACCAGAACCCGACCCTTCACCTGACACTCCCTCCGCGAGGCGCCCTGCTGCGCCGCTCCCTGCCCTCCGAATCATCACACACGCCGGTGACCGACCCGGGGAACTCCGACGGACCGAGGTCGGCCCACAAGAGGGAGGTCACGGCGAGGTGACATACCACTTCGAGCCGATCTTGACGGCGGCCAGGCTGGCGATCACCTGTGCTGCCAGCGCGGGCTTGGTCGTGGCCTTCTCGAAGGTGGCCTTCTCGCCCTTGATGGTGGCGCCCGTGATGCTCAGCCCGTCGAAGAGCGAACCAGCCGACTTCAGCGAGCCGGCGAGCGTGCCCAGGCCCTTGGTGCACTGCTCCGTGCCTCCCTGGACGTCGGTGACGAGCTTGCCGTTGACGGCGGTCAATGTGCAGATGTCGGCGGTCTTGCCGTTGACCAGTGCGTTCAGCCAGGCGGTCATGACGGCCTCGGGTGTGCCCTGGTCGATGGTGCCGCCCGCCGCCGGGGCCTGCGAGGTGACCGTCGGTGCAGTGCTGGTCGACGACTGCGAGGTGTCGGCGCCGGTCGGGGCCGAGGTGGTGGTGGTGGTGGTGGTGGTGTTCGGGGTGGTACTCCGGGTGGCGGTCGGCTCGGTGCCGCCGGAGCAGGCGGCGAGGGAGGCTGCCAGGCCGAGGGCCAGTGCACCGGTCGTTAGCTTGTTCATCGGCGTTCCCTGTCAGGTGTGAGGCGGGTGGGTGACGCCCCTGCGACGGCGGGGCGGGTGAAATGGATCCACCGAACGGGTTCGGGATCCCCTTCGGTGGCTCATCGCCTCACGGCGTGACGTACCACTTGGAGCCGACCTTGACCGCCTTGAGCCCGCTGATCACCTTGGCGGCCAGCGCCGGTTGCGTGCTCGCCTTCTCGAAGGTGGCTGCGTTGCCCTTCACGCTGGCGCCCGTGATGCGTAGTCCGGCAAAGGCGCCGCCGACCTTCTTCAGCTCTGAGACGGTAGGAGCGATCATCTTCGAGCAGGTCGCCCCGGCCCCATCGATCTCGCTGATGGGCTTGCCGCCGCTTGCCATCAGGGAGCAGACCGCCGTGCTGTCGCCCGTCACCATCGACCCGAGCCAGGCGGTCATCGCCCCCTCGGGGGTGCTCTGGTCGATGGTCACCGGTGGCGCCGTCGTGCTGCTCGTCGTGCTCGACCCACCCGAGGCGGAGGATGTCGACGACGAGCCCGGGCTCGTCGCTCCCCCGGTGCCTGAGGTGCTGGGCGGGCTCGAGGGGGACAGACTGGCGGACGGGCTGGTGGACGGGCTGGTCGGGTCGCTCGCCCCACCACACGCGGCCAGGGCGGCGCAGAGCACGAGCGTCGATGCACCGGTCGCGAGCTTGTTCATGGGTCCTGTCCTGGTGGGGGCGTGGAGATCAGCGTATGCCGCTCGCCCCGGGGAGAGCGGCATACGCCACGCGAGCGCAGGCTCGTTACCGCCCTGGAGGGCAGGTATCAGTCGGCGATCGGGCTCAGTAGCGGTAGTGCTCGGGCTTGTAGGGCCCGGCCACGTCGACGCCGAGGTACTCGGCCTGGCCCTTGGTCAGCTCGGTGAGCCGGACGCCGAGGGCGTCGAGGTGGAGGCGGGCGACCTTCTCGTCGAGGTGCTTGGGCAGCGTGTAGACCTCGTTGGCGTACTCGCCCGGCTTCGTGAACAGCTCGATCTGGGCGATCGTCTGGTTGGAGAAGCTGTTGCTCATGACGAAGCTCGGGTGGCCGGTGGCGTTGCCGAGGTTCATCAGACGACCTTCAGACAGGACAATGATCGAGCGGCCGTCCTCGAAGGTCCACTCGTGGACCTGCGCCTTGATCTCCGTCTTCTGGATGCCGGGGACGCGGGCGAGGCCTGCCATGTCGATCTCGTTGTCGAAGTGTCCGATGTTGGCCACGATCGCTTTGTTCTTCATCGCCGTCATGTGGTCGGCGGTGATGACGTCGAAGCACCCGGTCGTGGTGATGAAGATGTCGGCGGTCTCGACGACGTCCTCGAGCTGCGCGACCTGGTAGCCCTCCATGGCTGCCTGGAGGGCGCAGATCGGGTCGATCTCGGTGACGATGACCCGGGCGCCCTGGCCTCGGAGGGCCTCGGCGCAGCCCTTGCCGACGTCGCCGAAGCCGGCCACGACGGTGACCTTGCCGCCGATGAGCACGTCGGTGGCGCGGTTGAGCCCGTCGAGCAGTGAGTGACGCGTGCCGTAGGTGTTGTCGAACTTGCTCTTGGTGACCGCGTCGTTGACGTTGATGGCCGGGAAGAGCAGCTCGCCGGCCTCGGCGAGCTGGTAGAGGCGGTGCACGCCGGTGGTGGTCTCCTCGGTGACGCCCTTGATGGCGGCCGCGACGGTGGTCCACTTCTGCGGTTCGCTCTTGAGGGTCTCGCGCACGAGGTCCTTGAAGACGCCGGACTCCTCGGAGTCCTCCTCGGTGGTGGCGGGCACCTGGCCGGCCGCCTCCCACGCCTTGCCCTTGTGCACGAGCATGGTGGCGTCGCCGCCGTCGTCGAGGATCATGTTGGCGCCCTCACCAGACGGCCAGCTGAGGATCTGGTCGGTGCACCACCAGTACTCGGGCAGCGTCTCGCCCTTCCAGGCGAAGACGGGCACACCCTGCGGGTCATCGACGGTGCCATGCGGGCCGACGACGACCGCGGCGGCCGCCTCGTCCTGGGTCGAGTAGATGTTGCACGAGGCCCAGCGGACCTCGGCGCCGAGGGCCGTGAGGGTCTCGATGAGCACGGCGGTCTGCACGGTCATGTGCAGTGAGCCGGCGATGCGGGCGCCCTTGAGGGGCTGGGTCGCGGCGAACTCGTCGCGGATGGACATCAGGCCGGGCATCTCGTGCTCGGCAAGTCGGAGCTGGTGTCGGCCGGCCTCGGCGAGGCTCAGGTCGGCAACCTTGTAGTCAAAGGACATGGAAAATCTCTTCCGTTTGAGGTAGGTGTGCTGACCCGGCGCGCCCTTCTGGGCTCTCATAGGTGGGTCGTCTCCCACGCCGGCGGCCTCCAGTCTACCGACGTCGGCCCGATCCCTCGAACCGTCACCTCGGCGGCCGTACGCTGTGCTCACCATCCGATGAGGGAGCGCCATGACAGTTCGACGTCAGAACCTGTTGTTCCTGCTCGCGATGCTGCTCGCCGTCGACGCGCTCTACGGGCTCGGCCTGCTCGGCACCGGCGCTCGTGGACCCGACGGCACCCTGGCCAGCAGCCTCAGCAGCGAGCTGGGCGACGCCCTGGTCAGCGCGCTCCCGCTCTACGTGATGGCTCACGTCGTCGCCCTGTTCGTCGTGGCGATCGCCTGGCTGTCAACCGCGGACGGAGAGGTGGGGCGCACCGAGCAGTTCGACCGCATCGAGGCAGCGGCCCGCGAGCGCAGCCAGACCTGAGGCACAGCGTCAGCGGAGCGGCATCCGGCCGGATTCCGCTCTGCCGGTCAGTGCGCCTCGACCTCCTTGGTGCGACGCGGGATGACGTGCATCACCCCGACGACCACCGCGCCGACGATGAGCCCGATCAGGGCGGAGGCGAGCGTGTTGACGCACCAGGCGAGGAAGCCGCCGACACCGCTCACCCCCGAGACTCCTCCCTCGAGGTGGTGCACGACGTCGTAGAGGCCGTGCCACCCCAGCTCGTCGACCCCCACGAGCAGGATGTGTCCGCCGACCCAGAGCATCGCCGCGATGCCGACGGTCGACAGAGCCCCAAGCAGCTTCGGCATGGCCTTGACCAGACCGCGGCCCAGTCGCCGAGAGGTGCCTGACTCGCGCAGCGCCAGCTTGAGGCCCAGGTCGTCCATCTTGACGATGAGCCCGACGACCCCGTAGACGAGCGCCGTGATGAGCAGCGCCACGATGACGAGGATGATCAGCCGCGACACGAACGGCTCTTCATCGACCTCGTTGAGGGCGATGACCATGATCTCGGCCGAGAGGATGAAGTCAGTGCGCACGGCGCTCGAGACGACGGTGTCTTCATCGACCTGGCCGGTCTCCGCCTCCTCCGCGCGGTGCCCCGACACGATCTCCCAGACCTTCTCGGCCCCTTCGTAGGCCAGGTAGGCGCCGCCGACCATGAGGATCGGCGTGAGCAGCCAGGGCAGGAACTGGCTGAGCAGCATGATGACCGGCAAGATGATGAGCAGCTTGTTGCGCAGCGAGCCAAGGGCGATCCGCTTGATGATCGGCAGCTCGCGCTCGGGCCTCAGGCCCTGCACGTAGCGCGGCGTGACCGCGGTGTCGTCGACCACCACGCCGGTCGCCTTGACACTGGCCTTGGCTGCCGCAGCCCCGATGTCGTCGACGGAGGCGGCGGCCAGCTTCACCAGGGCAGCCACGTCATCGAGAAGTGCTACCAGTCCACCTGCCATGAGCACATCGTAGGGGGCGCAGGGTCGGCCGGCCGACTCGCGCTAGTCGTCCATCTCCAGGCCCAGGAGCGCGTTCTCGACCACCTCGGCCAGGGCTGGGTGGATCCAGTACTGCCCCCGGGCCACGTCGTGGGCTCGCGTGCCGAACGCCATGGCCTGGATGAGCGGTTGGATCAGGCTCGAGCTCGACGGCCCGAGCAGGTGGGCGCCGAGGAGCAGGCCGGTCGCCGGGTCGGCGATGACCTTGCAGATGCCGGTGGTGTCTTCCATGGCCCAGCCGTAGGCGACGTCGCCGAAGTTCTGCACCTTCGTGGTGAACCGCAGACCCTGCTCGAGGCACTCCTGCTCGGTGAGACCGACCGAGGCGACCTGGGGGTGGCTGAAGATCGCCGACGGCACATGCTCATGGGGCAGGGTCCGCAGCTCGCCGGGGTGCACCAGGTTGTGGGCGACCACCCGCGCCTCGGCGTTGGCGACATGCTTGAGCTGCCACGGTGAGCTCACGTCGCCGAGGGCCCAGACCCCGGATGCCGTGGTGCGGCCGTACTCGTCGACGACGACGCGCCCGTCGTCGTGCAGGTCGACGCCTCCCGCGGCGACGCCGAGATCGGCGGTGTTGGGGTTGCGACCGGTGGCGACGAGCACCGCGTCGGCCTCGACGGTCGTGCCGTCATCGAGTCGGGCGATGACGGCAGCGGTGCCGGCCGACCCCTCGACCGTCTCAACGCCTTCGACCTGGGTATCGGTGCGCACATCCCATCGGCTCCGCGCCACCTCGGTGAAGCGTTCCGACAGGTCGTCGTCGAGGTGGCGTACCAGGCGGGAAGCGCGAGCCACGATCGTCACCTCGGTGCCGAGCGAGCCGAACACGTGGGCCATCTCGACCGCGATGAAGCCGCCGCCGATGATGAGCAGCCGCTCTGGGAGGTCGTCGATGCGCATGATGGTGTCGGAGGTGTGGAAGGCCACCCCCGACGCGCTCACGACCTCGGGCACCATCGGGTGCCCACCGGCGGCGATCACGACCTGGTCGGCGGTGATCCGAGCCACCCCTCCGTCGTGGAGGGCGATCTCCAGCTCGCGGTCGCCGGTGAAGCGCGCCCAACCGAGGTAGGCGGTGGTGTTCGGCCCCTCGATGCGCCACTGCTTCCCACCCTCGGCTATCGGGTCGATGCGGCCGAAGATGCGGTCACGGATATCGGGCCAACGCACGCCGTCGAGGGTGGCGTCGACCCCGAAGCGAGCCGCATGGGTCACCTGTTCGGCCACGTCGGACGCGTAGACGAACATCTTCGTGGGTATGCAGCCCACGTTGAGGCAGGTGCCGCCGAAGGCGCCTGCCTCGATGATGGCCACCCGTGCGCCGTCGAAGTCGGGGGTCACGAGCGAGTTGCCCGAGCCGGTGCCGATGATGGCCAGGTCGTAGTGCAGCACGTCAGGGGTTGCGTCAGGGGTTGCGTCAGAGGTCGCATCGAGGGTCACGTCGGGGCTCACCCCGGAAGCGTACGGGCGCGGTGGGCGCTCAACGCAGGCTGCCCCTCGTACCGCGCAGCAGGGTGACGTGGGGAGAGGTGGACGGGTCGAAGCCATGACCGATCGCGAGGTAGGTGGCGGCGAAGTCGGTCAGGGCGACATGGGCGGCCAGGCGCAGCAGCGGGTCAGCCTGCGGCGCGTCGACGAACGAGACCCGCACGCCGGCATCCGCTGCAGCCGAGACGACGGTGTCGGTCAGCAGGCGCCCGGCGCGTGCCTCGTCGCTGGTGGCCGCCACGTCATCAGAGGTGTCACGCAACATGATCAGACGCAGTGGAGCGCGGGCCGGGCCGTCGAGGTAGGGGTCGGCGAAGACGTCGTCAGCCCTCCCGTTCCCCGCGTCGCCGGCGGCCAAGGGCCCGTCGAAGCACGCAACGATCTGGCTAGCCGCATCCGGAAGCACCCCCGACGCGACCGGCACACGGCCGGTGCGCCCGAGCATCTCGGCCGACCGACGCGCCGCGACCGCGCCGAACGGGCCCGACCCGAGCACGATGGGCGCCGACTCGGCGATCTCGGTCGCGAGCAGCTTGGCCGGGTTCGCGAACGACTCCGCGCTCGGCCCCGCCTGCCGGGCGCGCTCGTCGAGCACGTCGGCCAGGGCCTCGATCGTGGCCGCCGGAACCGACGCCAGCCCGAGCACGTCGGCGGCCATCAGGGCCGGAGTCGCCTGGGCCCACATGGAGGTGCGCGATGAGGCCCCCCGCACGTGGATCGGAACATGGATGCCTCGGGCCTGGGCGCACACGGCGGCCAACGGGGAGTCGGCGGCACCGACGGTGAGCAGGGACGCCCCCCTCCGGCCGGCCTCGACAGCGAGACCCAGGGCCCCGGAGGCCCGGCCCGACTGTGAGACCGCGATCACGAGGTCGAGGGCGCCGACCCAACCGGGCAGGGGTCCGGCCGCGCAGGCCTGCACGGGTACGGCGCTGCCGCCGCGGGTCAACGCGTCGAACAGGTCGGCCACAGCCGCAGATCCGCCCGCGGCGGCGACGACCACCCCCCGGGGGTCGAGCCCCGCGAGCCGACCGATGCCGGCTTCCTCGCTCACGCGCGCGGCCACCCGAACCTGCGCGCCGGCACCGGCGAGCGAGCGCAAGGTGCTGGCCCGATCGAAGCGTTCGATCGACTGCTCGTCGTCGAGCCGGGCCTCGTCGAAGCCGGACATCTGCCGGTCAGGCCTCGATCGGGTGGGCCAGCTCGATGAGCAGCACCGGCACACCGTTCTCGATCGGGTAGGCGAGCGAGCATGTGCCGCAGTGCAGCTCAGCGCCGGCTGTGCCCTCCGAGCCTGCGGCGACCGCTGATCCCCCGCTGGGCCCGGCGTCGGTGAGCTCTCCCTTGCACTGGGGGCAGCGCAAGATCTCACGCAGCCAGGAGTCGATGCCGGGGTGGGTCGGGTGGTTCATTGGGGGCCTCCTGCAGCAGGCGGAACGTCATCGGCCCTGATGAGGGCCAGCGTCTCGTCACGAATCGCCACCATGGTCTCATGGTCGTCGGCCTCGACGTTGAGACGAAGCAGCGGCTCGGTGTTCGAGGTGCGCACGTTGAGCCACCAGGCCGGATGCAGCCCCTCGGGGCAGTGCACCGTGAGCCCGTCGAACTCGTCGATGCGCCCCTGGCAGGCGGTGGCCCACTCGCGCACCCGGCCGACGACCGCGGTCGGGTCAGCCACCGTGCTGTTGATCTCGCCGGAGGCGACATAACGCTCGTACTCTCGCGCGAGCTGGGCCAGCGGCAGCGGCTGCTCACCCAGGGCCGCGAGCACGTGCAGGGCCGCCAGCATGCCGGTGTCGGCGAACCAGAAGTCGCGGAAGTAGTAGTGCGCCGAGTGCTCGCCCCCGAAGACGGCACCGACGCGAGCCATCTCGGCCTTGATGAAGGAATGACCTACCCGGGCGCGCACCGGCGTCGCGCCGTTCTCGCGGATCACCTCGGCCACGGCGGCGCTGCTGATGACGTTGTGCACCACAGCGACGTCCTCTTCTCCGCCCTCGCGCGCCCGGGCGATCTCGCGGGCCGCCACCAGCCCGGTGATCGCACTCGGCGAAACCGGCTCGCCGTCGGCATCGACGACGAAACACCGGTCGGCATCACCGTCGAAGGCCAGGCCCAGGTCAGCCCCGTGGGCGCGAACGGCCGCCTGCAGGTCGACGAGGTTGGCGGGGTCGAGGGGGTTCGCCTCGTGGTTGGGAAAGGTGCCGTCGAGCTCGAAGTAGAGCGGAACCACGGTGATCGGCAGCTCCGGGAGTCCGGCGGCCGTGCCGAGGACGGCCGGCACGGTGTAGCCACCCATCCCGTTGCCCGCGTCGATGACGACGGTGAGCGGCCGTGAGCCGGAGACGTCGACGAGCCCGCGCAGGAAGGTGGCGTAGTCGGCCAGCAGGTCGCGTTCGCTCAACAGGCCGGCACCGTCGGGGGCCCCCAGCCCCGAGCCGCCGTCGAGCAGCCACTGGGCGAGGTCACGGATCTCATCCAGCCCGGAGCCCTGCCCGACGGGTCGCGCCGCCGAACGACACAGCTTGATGCCGTTGTAGCGGGCCGGGTTGTGGCTCGCGGTGAACATGGCACCGGGTAGGTCGAGGGCGCCACTGGCGTAGTACAGGCCGTCGGTCGAGCAGAGTCCGATCATCGTCACGTCGATGCCCCGGGAGATGACACCCTCAGCGAAGGCGGCTGACAGCTCGGGCGAGCTCGGGCGCATGTCGTGGCCGACCGCGACACCCCTGTTCCCGTCGGGGATGGCGACCACCTCCGCGAACGCGGCCCCGATTGCGGTGGCGACCGCGGGTGAGAGCTGGTCGGGCACGAGCCCGCGCACGTCGTAGGCCTTGACGAAGTCGGCGAGAGTCGGCACCCGATGACCCTAGTGCTCAGGTGTCGCGCAGGATGCGCAGATGACCCCGACGGCCAGACTCGACGGCGCCCGAGCCGGCCTCGGCCGCCACCTCCGTGGCAGCCTCGCGTCGCGCCCCGTCGGTTCGGCTGGACGGCCCCGTTCGGCCGTCGGGCCGTCTGCCCGGCCCTGACTCTCGCACTGCGTCGGCAAGCGCCAGCAGGTCGTCGGTGGCCTGGGCCGGTTCGGAGAACTCGCCGACGCGAACGACGTCCCAGCCCCGGGGAGCCGTCATGCGCTCGGCGTGCACGAGGCAGAGGTCGTAGGTGTGCGGCTCGGCGTAGGTCGCGAGCGGGCCGAGCACGACGGCCCGGTCGGCGTACGCGTAGGTGAGCGTGGCCACGGCGGGGCGAGCACACCCCGTCTTGGAACAACCACGTCGCAGACCCACGATTCTGGACTCTAGCCGCGCCACGGTGGCGTGGTGGCGCACCACGCCGCTCGGCCCCCGACCTAGAGTGGATGCCGTGATCCAGAGTTCCCCCCCGACGCCTCCTCCGGGCGGTGGGCATCGCAGCGCAAGCGCCGCCGGCACTCCCGGGGGCGGGGCCTCTCGACCCGCCGCGAGCGTGCGGCGCGACCGCCACGGCCGAGGTCACCGCGGCCCCCTCGCGTGGCCGCCGGTGCCGGTCATGAGCTCACGCCGGGACGCCTTCGACAGCTTCGTCCTCGACGCGGCGGCCCGTCTGGAGGCCACCTGCGGCGAGGCGTTCCCGCACGTCGAGTTCGCGGTCGAGGACGTGCCCCGGGGCCCCGCGCCGTGGGACCACCTCGAGGTGGCGCTCGGGCGGCTCTACCCGGCCGCCGGATCGAGCCCGGCTCGCATCGTGGTCTACCGGCGTCCGGTCGAGACCCGGGTCACCGACCGTCGCGACGTGGCCGCCCTCGTGGCTGACATCGTCACCGAGCAGCTCGCCGGTCTGCTCGGTGTGCCGCCCGAAGAGCTCGATCCCGGCTTCGGCGACTGATCAGTTCGCCACCTGTCGAACGGGGATCGACAGCGCGGTCAGCGGGGCCGAGGCGAGGGCCGCGATGGACAGGCGAGGAACGCCCGAGGCAAGCCCTGACACGCTCACTGCTGCTCGCACGTCGCCGCCGGTCTGGCTGACCCACACCTGGTCGGCCGCCCCGAGCCCGATCGAGACGACCGAGTCGGGCGCCACCACGGTGGGCAGGGCCCGGTCGGCGCCGCCGGTCACAACGTGCACCACGACGTTGCCTCCGCGGCTGCCTCCGGCCAGCAGCAGCGAGCTGGCGCTTCCCGAGGCACTGAGCCCTGGCAGCATCAGACCCGCCAACCCGTTCACCGGCGCGGTGGCCGGAGCCCACCCGAAGTCGCCCATGCGGTCAGATCCCGTGGTCATCCGTCGCTCGACGTAGGCGCCGGCGACGATCGGGCGGTCAGAGGTGAGGTGCAGCCCGGTCGGCCCCGCCGCCACGTCGAGGGCGACGTCGGTGACCCCGCCGGCCGGAACGCGCACCGCGCGGAGCTCGGCCGGCTGGCTCGGTCCCTTCGGCAACAGCAGCCGTACCTGCACGAGGGCCTCGGCGGCTCCGGGGTTGACCAGCCGCACCATCGCGGCTCCTGACACGTCGAGGCCGGCAATGACCTGGTCGTTGGAGGGCGCTGCCGATCTCGTCGCGTCGTCGACGCCTCGCGCGGTGGCCCCGTCGATCCAGGCGTCGTCGAGCACCGCCGAGACGACGCCGCCGGTGGCCACGACGTGCACGCTCGGGCTCGGCTCCTCAGGAGCCAGCGCGTCGAGGGAGACCACAGCCCGTGATCGCGGCGCAATCGAGACGCTGCGGTTCTGCGCCGAGGCGACGGGGCCCGTAGCGCCGAAGACCTCGAACGACACCGAGACGGCGTTGGCGCCCGGGTTGCCCACGATGACGCGCTCGATGCGAGAAGGTCCAGCTCCCCCGCCGACGAGCCAGACGTCGGAGGACGCGAGCCCGCACGGGGTCACCGCGAGACCACGGTCGTCGTCGCCGCGGCGTTCCCACACCTGTGTCGCCGCGAGCCCGGGAGCCAGGCCCGAGGTGGCACCGGCCGCCACCATCTCCGGCTTGGTGAGCGGCGTCGTGGCCACTGCGCCCCGCTCCCGTGCAGCGGTGGCGACCGACGGTGAGGCTCCGACCCCGAGTGTCACCGCCCCGCTCCCCGCGTCGGCCGGAAGGTTGACACCGGCATCCGTGAGCGCGTCGACCGGCGGGGCAGACGCGGCCGCAGTGACCGTTCCGCTGACGTCACGCAGACCCTTGACCCCGACCCGCTGTGGGCCCGGACAGGCCACGGTCGAGGAGTTGACCAACACGGTCGAGGAGGTCGCCAGGCCCGCCCTCTCATGGGTCGAAGCCACCTGCACCGAGCCTGCGGTGCGAGTGGCGCCGAAGACGACCGCGCCGACCGCCAGGGCCACTGCGCCCACTCGGACCATGCCCGCGACGTTCTTCACGAGCGCCTCCTCGAACGGCGGTTGCCGAAGGGCAGGGCCATGAAGACGATGAACCCGAGCAGCACACCCTGGCCCAGCCGCCACCACGGCGCGGCCGCCGCCAGGTCGACGCGCAGGGCGCCCGCGGTCTGCGGCAACGCGTAGGTCGGCTGGTCGGCACCCGGCTCGGCAACGAGCGGCACCTCGTTCCAGGCGACGAGGGCCTGCTGGGCCCACCCCTCCGGTTCGGCCACGACCAGACGCCTCGCCACCGACGAGGCGGTGACGGGTCGGTCGAGCGCGGCGTGCGGTCCGCTGGTGGGCACCGCCTGCAGCAGGGCGCCCTTCGCGTCGACGATCCGCACCCGTGACGGGGCGGTGGCCGGAGTGACCCCCGGTGCCGCTGCGAGCGGTGACACCTTCCAGAGGATGCCGTGCTCGCTGGTGCCGAGACGGCGGAGGCCCTCGGCTGCGTCGAGGCGCCGCACCAGCGGCGTGTCGGCGTCTCCGCGCACCTGCACGAAGCCGATGGCGAGGCGGGCCAGGCCGGCCGAGTCGAGCGAGTCGGCGCTCCGGCCGCCGACCATCTGGGCGACGGCCTCCACGAGCGCTGCATCGTCGGTCGCGGCGGGCCGGTCAAGGTCACGCAGCAGCTCGCCCGGCTCCTGCCCGACCAGGACGAAGTCGGTCACCGTGTCGGACGGGCGCAACAGGAGCAGGCGGTTGCCGAGCGGGCCGCTGCCCTGCTCGACCGCCACGGCCGGGAGGGTGGCCTGGCCCACCGTGAGCCGGTGCCCCAATCCCTCGGCGCCCCAACGCGCGGCCTGGCCGAGCGCAGACAGGGCGACGACAGCGATCACCGCGACTGCGACCGCGACCCGCAGGCGGCGCCCCGGTGACGTCAGCCAGGCGAGCACCGGGCGGCTTCCGACGAGGACGCCGACGAGGATGCCGGCCAGCCACAGGTCGAGGCCGACGCCTGACCACAGATGGGCCGGCGCGGACACCCCGACGCCGGTCTCGGCCGAGCCGAGCACCACCCGGCTCGCGCCCAGCGCGAGCACGAGCCCGGTCACCGCGATCAGGGCCCCGGCGGACAGCGCCACGTTCTCGGCCCGTCCGCGGCCGCGGGTGGCGTAGCCGATGACACCCAGGACCACGACGGGGGCGATCAGCCAGGAAACGCGGACGACAGCGGAATCGGGCTGGGCCAGCAGGGAGGCAACGACGGAGGTCTGCGGTGAGGTCGTCACCAGGCCGGGACCGGAGAGCAGCAGCCGCCAGTCGTCGACGAAACGCGCCACCCACGGTCCGAGCAGGGCCACCGGCACCACGAGGAGCACGAGGCCCCGCCAGCGCCGGGCGCCCGGCCCGATCACGAGCAGCAGGAGGGCAGCAGCACTGGTCAACGCGAGCAGGGGAGGCGCGAACGCGCCGAGCACGCCGGCGGCGAGCGCGGTCGCGAAGGTGGCGGTGTAGGTGCCGTCGCGTCGAGCCGCGAGCACGAAGCCGGCCAGCACGAACGGCAGGATGATGTGGGCGACGGCGAAGGTGACCCGACCCGAGGAGACGGCAGCCGTGAGCACGCTGCTCGACCCCCAGACCAGCGCCACCCCGGCGCGGGCCCAGCGTGAGGAGGTGACGACGCGGGCTGCGAGGTAGGTCGCCCAGGCCGACAGCGCTGGCGCGAGGAACAGCAGCCAGGCGATCACGACGCCGGCGCTCGAGCGACTGTCGGTGACGCCGGGGAGGCGCTCGGCCAGCCAGGTCAGGCCCGAGAGCACGGCGAGGTGGGGGCCCGACTCGACGCCGGTGCCGAGGCCGGCTCCGTGCCAGGCGTCGCGGAAGGCGTGCCACAGGCCGCTCGAGCCCGTGGTCACCGCCCGCAGCTCGCCCCCGGCGAGGCCGGTGTTCGTCGGCGACAGACCGCCGGCGCGGATGGTGTCGCGCCACGCCACCGACGTCGCCACGGCGACAGCGACCACGGCGAGAAAGCCTGGATGGGTGGCGATGCGACGCGGCAACGACGCCGGTAGTGCAACCGGCGAGGCCGCGTCGTCGTCGGCCGGGCCGGTCTCGGTGGCCGGCGCCGACTCACGGCGGCGACGAGACCGCTCGGGCGTGACGGCATCCTGGATATGGTCGAAGGTGATGCGGGCCGCTGCCCCCGGTGTGACGAACAGGGTGGCGAGGTCGCCACGGCGCAGCTTCTTGGAGGTGCGACCGCGCCAGCGAGCGCCGATCACCTTGACGGGGTGGACCAGGGCAGAGAGGTCGGAGAGCTCGCGCCAGGCCGGTCGCGGTCGCTTGGCCAGGAGCAGGGCCAGGGCCGAGACGACGGCCGACAGCGCCATCCACAGTGCGAGGAAGGGCATGGCGAACGGCGAGCACCGAGCGAGCACGACCTGGCGCGCCGCACGGCGGATGCCGCTCGCGTGATCGCGCCTGGCCCGGGCGACCGACGGTGTGGGTGCCTCGACGAACGACCCGTCGCGCACCACGGCACTGGGAACCACGATGACCCGGTGATCAGCGAGCTGGGCACGCCAGCCGAGGTCGAGGGCGGCGCCGTACCCCAGGAAGCTCGGGTCGAAGCCGCCGATATCGTCGTGGGTCGAGCGTCGCAGCAGCAGGCCTGCCGTGCCGACGGCCAGCACGTCGGTGCGGCCGTCGTGCTGACCCTGGTCGACCTCGCCGGGTGCCGGTGAGGCGATGAGCCGCCCCGTTCGGGTGAGCGAGACTCCCATCTCGACCAGCTGCCTCGAGTCGGCCGCGCTGACCACCTTCGGACCGGCCACCCCGACCGAGGGCGAGCGCAGCACCGCCTCGAGCAGCCGGGCGAGCGTGGTGCGGCGCGCGATGGTGTCGTGGTGCAGCACCCACACCCAGCCGGCCCGCGGGTCGCCCACCAGGGGCATCGCTTCGATGGCCCGGTCGATGGCGCCGCCCATGCCGACCTCGGCCGCGAGCCGTAGCACGCTCACCTCGGGGACCGACCGCCGTACGCCCTGGTGGGCCGACGCGATCGCGCTCGAGCTGTCGGTGCTCCCGAGATCGATGATGACGAGCCGTTCGGGAGGCAACGTCTGTGCCGCGATGGCGTCGAGGCAGCGCACCAGCGCGCCGGCGCCGTCGCGCACGACGAGCACCGCGTCGAGGCTCACCCCGGCCACGGTGCCGCGCACCGGGTCGGACGGTGCGGCCACGGTCCTTGAGCCAGCACCCGTGGGGGCGGCGAGGGTTGCCATCAGCTCGTCGGGCACAGCGACCACCTCTGCCCGGACACCACGCGGCGCCGGGGCTTGTCGGGCACGCTCAGACCGCGCGCTTCTTCAGCTTGCGCCGCTCGCGTTCGGACAGCCCGCCCCAGATGCCGAAGCGCTCGTCGTGCGCCAGGGCGTACTCAAGGCACTCGGAACGCACGTCACAGCCGACGCACACCTTCTTGGCCTCACGGGTCGATCCCCCCTTCTCGGGAAAGAACGCCTCGGGATCAGTCTGCGCGCACAGCGAACGCTCCTGCCACGAGACCTCGCCCTCTTCGTCGATCCGATCCACCATCGCCACCAGTTCGTGCATGACCCCTCCTCGACCCTGACGTCCACACCTGTGTGTCAGCACTCGCTGTGCCCGACGCCGCCCAGACCCCGGATGGACCCATGGCGAAGAACACAACAATGGAATTACAAGCGTGTCATACCTCTCAAGTCAAGCCCTGCATGATATTTGCTTGCGATTCGACCCACCTGATAAGGCGCCCCCCGCCGCAGCACGGACCGGGTCCGCCACGTGCTCGCGACGGGTTTACGACGAGCTCAGGGTCAGCCCAGGGCGAGCTCGCCACTCCTGACCGGTGAGGACGGCAGGGTTCGGGCGAGGTCGTGGCGGCTGCCGGAACGCCCTGGCTGACCCGGGC
Organism: Terracoccus sp.; assembly: GCA_040007275.1. Classification (GTDB taxonomy): domain Bacteria; phylum Actinomycetota; class Actinomycetes; order Actinomycetales; family Dermatophilaceae; genus DSM-29435. The sequence continues at coordinate 9,341 of JBDTVJ010000027.1, read as the reverse complement.
GGATCGGGTGCTGAGAGGATCGTCCCCATGCGCATCACCGCTCTTGCGGGTGGCGTGGGCGGCGCCCGGTTCCTTCGCGGCCTGCTCCGCCACCTCGCCCAGTACCCGTCACCGGGCTCCTCCGACGCGCCGGTGTCCCTGACCGTCATCGGCAACACCGGTGATGACATCACTTTGTTCGGGCTGCGAGTCTGTCCCGACATCGACACCCTGCTCTACACCCTCGGCGGTGGTGTCCACGAGGAGCAGGGGTGGGGGCGGGCTGACGAGACCCACTCCCTCTCCGACGAGCTCGCCGCCCTCGGCGCCGAACCCCAGTGGTTCACCCTGGGCGACAAGGACTTCGCCACCCACGTCTACCGCTCGCAGCTGCTGGCTCAGGGTGTGCCGCTCAGTCAGGTGGTCGCCCGTCTGAGCGAACGATGGGGGCTCGAACGGCAGGGCGTCACCCTCCTACCCATGACCGACACCCCGGTCGAGACGCACGTGGTGATCGACGAAGGCGGCGCCCAGCGGGCGATCCACTTCCAGGAGTGGTGGGTTCGTCATCGCGCCGCCGTTCCGGCGGAGCGCTTCGTTGTGGCCGGGCTCGACCGGGCCACCGCTGGCCCCGGTGTACTCGAGGCGATCCGCGGGGCCGATGTCGTGCTGCTCCCACCGAGCAACCCGGTCGTCTCGATCGGCATCATCCTCGGGGTGCCGGGTGTTCGTGACGCGTTGCGTGGCACCCGGGCCCCCGTGGTCGGGGTGTCTCCGCTGATCGATGGTCGCCCCGTGCGCGGTCACGCCGACGTGTGCCTCCAGGCCATCGGGGTGGCGGCCACGAGCGAGGCCGTCGCCGGGCTCTACGCCGACTTCCTCGACGGCTGGCTGGTCTCCCCCGATGACCCCATGCGATCGCGGCCCGGCCTGCACGTCGAACACCGGCCACTGCTCATGAGCTCGCTCGACGCGGCCGCCGACCTCGCCGGTGCCGCACTGGCCCGGGCCACCCAGCTGGGGTCGGGGCGGACCACGGCGTGAGCGCCGCATCCACCACCGGCACGGTCACGATCATCCCGGTGGGCGGCATCCCCGAGGTTCGCGAAGGCGACGACCTCACCGCGGTGATCGGGCTGGGGCTGTCGGCGAGTGGGGTCGTGCTGCGAGACGGTGACGTGGTCGTCGTCTCGAGCAAGATCGCGAGCAAGGCGCTGGGCCTGGTCACCGACGACCCCGACAAGGATCGCGTCGTGGCGGGCGAGACCGAGTACGTCGTAGCCGAGCGGTCGGTGCCGGGGCGCGTCACCCGGGTGGTGCGCTCCAAGGCGGGGCCGATCATGGCGGCAGCCGGGGTCGACGGCTCCAACACCGGTGACCGGGGCGGCTGGCTGCTGCTGCCCCATGACCCCGACGGGGTGTGTGAGCGGCTGCACGACGCCCTCAGGCACCGGTACGGGGTGCGGCTCGGGGTCGTGCTCAGCGACACTTCGGCGCGGCCGTGGCGGCTCGGCCACTCCGACTTCGCCCTCGGCGCCCACGGGCTACGCGTCGTCGACGACCTGAGGGGTACCGCCGACGCCGATGGCCGTGAGCTCAGCGTGACGACACGGGCCGTCGCCGACGAGATCGCCGCCGCCGCCGATCTGGCCAAAGGCAAGACGGTCGCCGTTCCCGTCGCGGTCGTACGCGGCCTGGCCACGCTGCTCGTCGACGGCGACCCTCGACGTCACCCACGGGGGCGTGACCTGGTGCGCACCGGCCCGCACGACTGGTTCGGCCACGGACGCGTCGAGGCGGTCCGGGCCGCCCTGGGCGTCGTGCCCGGCAGCGACGAGTCGGTAGCGGTCGGCATCCCCCCGAGTGAACCCGGCCAGGATCGGCTCGAGGCGGTCGGGCGAGCGGTTCGACTCGCGCTGCACGGACTGGAGTCGGGAACGGCCGACATCGGACGGGTCTCGGTGACCCTGGGCGCCGCGACACCCTTCGAGCTCGGGTCGCTGTCGGCTCGCCTCCAGGTCGCCCTGTGGAGCGAATGGCTCGAGGGGTCGGCCGGCCCACCGAGCGCTGACGGCGCCTCCCTCATCGTGGCGATCACGGCACGTTCCACCCGCTGACCGCCCGGTGGTGTCGCGCGGCAATCCCCCGGCCGCAGCGCACTTCGTGCGCGACACGCAGCAGGGGCGGGCTCGGGGCCGGTTCTCAGACGGGTCAGCTCATGGTGAAGACGACTTTGCCGAAGACATCGCCTTCGATCATCTTCGCGAAGCCCTCGCGTGCTTCGGCGAGAGGAAGGACGGAGTCGATCACGGGCTCGATCTTCGCCTGCACCAGGAACTTGGTCAGTCGCGCGAGCTCGTCGCGCGTGCCCATGGTCGAGCCGATGACTCGAAGCGGCTTGAAGAAGATCTTCGTCAGCTCAGCCTTCGGGCTGTCCCCCGAGGTGGAGCCTGAGATGACGAGGGTGCCGCCGGGCCGCAGCGAGTTCACCGAGTGCGACCAGGTGGCCGCTCCGACGGTCTCCATGACGGCATCGACGCGTTCGGGCAGCCGTTCGCCCGATGCGAACGCCCGGTCTGCCCCGATCTTCAGGGCCAGCGCCCCCCGGGCCTCATCGCGCGAGGTGACCCACATCCGGTAGCCCGCCGCCGACCCCAGCTGCACGAGCGCCGTGGCCACCCCTCCCCCCGCGCCCTGCACGAGCACGGTGTCACCGGGCTGCGCGCCCGAGTTCGTGAACAGCATCCGGTAGGCCGTGAGCCAAGAGGTGGACAGGCACGCTGCGCTCTCCCACGACAGGCCCGCGGGCTTGGGCACGAGGTTGTGGCTGGGCACGGCGACCTTCTCGGCCAGGGTGCCGTCATGCACCTCCGACAGCAGCGACCGGCGGGGGTCGAAGGTCTCGTCGCCCCGCCAGCCCTCGGAGGCCACGACAGCGTGCACGATGACCTCGTTGCCGTCGGCGTCGACCCCGGCGCCGTCGCAGCCGAGAATCATCGGCAGCCGGTCGGCCGGCAGCCCGGCGCCGCGCAGCGACCAGACGTCGTGGTGGTTGAGAGCCGCCGCCCGAAGGCTGACGACGGTCCAGCCGTCGCGGGCCTGCGGGTCGGGGCGATCTCCCACGACGAGCCCCGAGAGGGGGTCGGTGGGCGACTGGGCGGCGGCGTAGGCAGCAAGCATCCGGTCAGCCTATGCCGACCGTGCTGGGCCCTGCGCGTTCCCCGAGCGCCTGGGCCGCCCCGAACCACCCGCCCGGGCTGCCACGGCCGCCGCCACGGCCGGTGCGACCCGACCGTCGAAGACGCTCGGCACGATGTGGGATGCCGTCGGCTCCTCGACGAGTGCGGCGATGGCCTCTGCCGCTGCGAGCTTCATCGGCTCGGTGATCGACCCGGCCCCCGAGTCCAGGGCGCCGCGGAAGATGCCCGGGAAGGCCAGCACGTTGTTGATCTGGTTCGGGAAGTCGGACCGCCCGGTGGCAACCACCTCGGCGAAGCGCGCCGCGACGCTCGGGTGCACCTCCGGGTCGGGGTTGGCCAGCGCGAAGATGACGGCCCGCGGCGCCATCGACAGCAGGTCGCGTTCGGCAATCGTTCCGCCGGACACCCCGATCAGCACGTCGGCACCCTGGAGCGCGTCACCGACCCGGCCGGTCACCCGCCGCGGGTTCGTGATCGCAGCGAGCTCGCGCTTGTGGGGAACCAGACCTGCGCGCGACCCTTCGATGACTCCGGTGGAGTCGACCACGACGATCTCGCCGATCCCCGCCGCCAGGAGAATCTTGGCCACGGCCACTCCTGCCGCGCCAGCACCCGAGACGACCACCGTGAGGTCATCCAGTCTCTTCTCGACCACGAGCGCCGCGTTGCGCAGGGCCGCGAGCGCCACGATCGCGGTTCCGTGCTGGTCGTCGTGGAACACCGGGATGTCGAGGCGCTCTTTCAGCCGTCGCTCGATCTCGAAGCACCTGGGGGCAGAGATGTCCTCGAGGTTGATGCCCCCGTAGGTCGGCGCGATGCGCACCACGGCGTCGACGATCTGCTCGACGGTGCCGGTCTGCAGGCACACCGGCACGGCGTCGACGTCGGCGAAGTGCTTGAACAGCACGGCCTTGCCCTCCATCACCGGCAGCGCGGCGAGCGGGCCGATGTCACCGAGCCCGAGAACTGCGGTGCCGTCACTGACCACGGCGACCGTGTTGCGGCGGGTCGTGTAGCGGTCGGCCAGCGCCGGGTCGGCGGCGATGGCGCGGCAGACCTCGGCGACACCGGGCGTGTAGAGCAGCGACAGGTCGGCGGCGTCGCGCAGGGGTGAGCTCGCCTGCACCGTCAGCTTGCCGCCTTCGTGGGCGCGGAACACCGGGTCGGCAGGGTCGAAGTCACGACGGACGGGCAGGGCACTCATGAGAACACCTCGTTCACGACGGGAGGAAGGGGGCCAAGGCTTGCACCGGGGTGGTCGGCGGTGGTTGCTGGCCTGGTCTGGCCCTCCGAACTGGAGCATCTCGCGTGACGGGGGTGGCCCGCTTCGTCAGTGTGGCACCGGCTGCCCTCTCCCTGGCCGTGCGTGTGAGCGGCGTCTCAGCCGACCGGACGAATGGCGGCCAGCGCCCGTTGCAGCGCGTCGACGACCCGCGGGTCGTACTCGTAGCCCAGGCCGAGGTAGATCCGCTCGAGGGCGTTCTCTCGCGCTCGTCGACTGAGCGCTCCGGCGGTAAGGTCCTCGTAGGCGTTGACGACCTTGACGATGCGGCTCGTGAGGGGGATCTGCTCGCCGAGCTCGCGCACCTGACGGAACGGGGTGGTCTGGTGTTCCAGGATGATGGCCACGTCCTCGAGCACCCCGGTCTCGCGCACGATCGCGACAGTGTCGGCCTCGATCCGGCGCTGGTCGGCCGGGGCGGCGAGCACGGTCGCTCCGCCGGGGATGGGGTCGACGAGAGCCACCTGGCCGATGTCGTGCAGCAGGGCCGCATACTCGAGGTCGAGCAGGGCCCGCTCGGGAAGGCCGAGCTCGCGACCCACCGACACCGACAACGCCGCCACCCGCTCCGAGTGGCCCGAGGGGGTGTAGCCGGCGACATCGGTCAGGCGAGAGAGCGTACGGATGCTCTGCAGGTAGGTCGCCCGGATCGCGAGGTAACGGCGGAAGGCGAACTGGGTCAGCACGAGGGGCGCGAGGAAGAGGGGTAGCGCGGCGATCCCGAGGGGCACGGACGCGAGCGCGATCAGCACCCCCGTGACGGCGACCGCCGTCGACAGCGCGACCGACGAGCGCACCTCGTCGACCACGAGCTGACGCAGGTTGCGCATGGCCGGAGCCGTGTGCACGGTCGCCGTGAACAGCAGATCGGCCAGCAGGGCCACGACGGCGATGCCGAGCAGCAGCACCGCGAGCTCCCACGGAGACGGTCCGTCGCCAGAGGCCGGCGGCGGCCCTTTCGGTCCGAGGTACACCGTGCGGTACAGCAGCGCGGCCACCACGACGGCCACGAACCGTCCGGTCGACTCGACCGTGCTCGCGGGGCGTCCGCTCGCGCGACGCAGCGCCAGCCCGATGGCCATCGACGTGCCCGAGACGGCGATGATGACCACGGCGCCGTAGGGCAGAGGGCCCGTTTCGTGCAGGTTGACGACGAAGCACAGACCGAGGGCCGCGGCCATCGAGATGGGGGCCGAACCGCGCAGTCCCGGGGCCGAGAGCGTGAAGAGCTCGCCGAGCACGATGACGACGCCGAAGGCCGCCAGAACACCCAGGACCGTCCAGCTCGACCACACGGCTTGGCCGGTCGCACTGACGGCGGCCACGTCGGCCGCCACCAGGCTCGCACCGCCCAGCACCATGGTGGGCCCCTGCCCACCCCGGTATGCCGCCATCAGTCGGCGCCCAGGGCCAGCGCGGCCATGCCATGGCGGTCCAGCACCAATCGGGCCGCATCAAGCACCGTGGGGTCGTAGCGACCGACCTCCTGGTCGAGCACCTGAAACGCCTGCGCCGGGCTGAGTCCGGCCCGCTCGCGCCGTTCCTCGGTGAGCTCGACGAACCGCCCCGCCACGGCCACGATGCGAGCCGCCACCGGAATGTCATGGCCGGCCAGCCCGTCGGGGCTCCCGCTGCCGTCGTAGTGCTCGTCCTGGTGGCGGATGCCGGAACGGGCGTCCTCGAGGAAGTCGATCCCCTCGATCATCCGGGCGCCGATGGCGCAGTGCTGGTCGAGCACTCGGCGCTCGCTGTCACTGAGTGAGTCGGCAGGATGCCGCAGCAGTCGCGTCGGCACGCCGATGCGACCGACCTCGTGCAGGATCGCGGCATAGCGCACGGTGCCGATCTGCGACGGCGCGAGCGCGAGCTCCTCGGCGACCCACTTGGCGATGATGGCCGCACTCCGGCTCCGGGCAGCGGCCCCGGGGTCCTTGCGCGCCAACGCAGTCACGAGGGTCTCGATCGTGCGCTCGTGAGAACGCAGCTCTTCGCCGTACTGGATGAAGGCCCACCGGGCGGCGAGCAGGGGCACGATCACGAGCAGCGCGCTGAACGCGTTCAGCTTGGCCGGGACCCAGAGGATGACGAAGAGAAAACCGATGACGCCGTAGCCGATGTAGGCGACGCCCGACGTCGTCAGGATTCGCCGCACGAGCACCCCGAACGGCGCACCCTTGTGGAAGTGCATCACGCCCGAGAGCAGCACCGCGTTGGTGAGACACTGCACGACGTCGGCCACCATGAGGGGAATCCCGACGCGCGCAACCAGCTGGGCGGGGCCCACCATGCTTCCGAGCCTGTCCGGCCCGCCCGCCAACACGTAGGCCCAGGCGCCAGCCGCCCCGATGATCGAGGTCATGGCGATGTTGAAGACCCAACGGGACCACGGGATTCGTTTTCGAACGACCGAGACCGAGACCAACCCGACCACCCACGCGCCGCCCGGACCGAGGATGGCCGCCGAAGCCAGCAGGATGATGCTCAGGAACGAGAACTCGACCCGCGAGCCGACGTCGGGCTCTCGGAGGTTGTAGCTGAGGATCCCCAGAGCGCAAAGGGTCACCAGCGACACCAGTGCAGGCACCCGGCCCCAAGTGAGCGAGACGCCCCCGAGAGCCGCCGAGGAGAGCACCACCAGCGCGATGTACGCCACGCCAGCCCGCGGGATGGAGGTGGTTCGGTGGGCGCCCCCCGCATCGGCCGCTAGGGGCGCCACCACCGCCGGTTCAGACACTGTTGCTCACCAGGTGACAATGCGTCCCGTAGAGGGGTAAAAGCAAGAGTGACGCGCTGCCATGGCCCGGGGAGGGAGGCTCAGCCTCCCCAGGTCCAGGTGTTGGCGATGACGGTGAGCACCTGAGCGACCGCGTGCGGGGTCATCGCGAGGGAAGAGAGAATAGCTGAGAACATGAGGGCTCCTTAGACGTTGATACAAGGTAGCATACCAGGTTAAAACGCCCATAACGACCATGGGTGAGGGAGAGCACAATCGAGTGGCCCGACATGTCAGGATTCAGGGGAATACCGGACGATCTGTCATCCCGAAATCGATGTTTCACGGGCGTGACCTCGAACGGTGAGTGAGCGTTTGGGCCGCTGTAGCGATTGTGACACACTGGTCTCTTGTGCCCTGCCGCCCATCGCGTCGGTCAGGGCAGTCCTGACTGTCTCGACGAAAGAGCCGACCATGAGCAAGCGTGCCCGCAAGCGTCGCTCCCGCAAGGGCAAGGCCGCCAACCACGGCCACAAGCCCAACGCCTGAGCCGCAGACGCGATGAGGCCCGCCCCCCACAACGGGGGGCGGGCCTCACGACGTTCGGGCTGATGCGGCGCCGGCGCGGCGACGCTCAGAACCTGCGGTCGATGCGCTCCACGCTGACGACCGTCATCGAGATCCGGCTCATGATCGTCATGCGCAGGGTGTCGGGCGCACTCTCAGACCTGCACGAGCGCTTGATCAGAGCCTTGAGGGTGGTGTCGAGGTCGTACTCCTTGAGGCACGGGCCGCACTCGTCGAGATGAGCCTGGATCTTGGCGACGTCGTCGGGTCCGAGCTCGCCGTCGAGGAACTCGTAAACCCGGAGCAACGCCTCGGAGCACTCCGCGCTGGGGCTCATAGCGTTCTCACTCATGACGGGTTTCCTTCCTGGCTGCCACGCGTGACCGCAGTTCTGCTCGCGCCGACCTTGGCCGTGTTGGCCGTGTTGGCCGTGTTGGCCGTGGCGAAACCGCGCTCACCGGCGTACTCGGCTAGCAGCTCGCGAAGCTGTCGGCGACCGCGGTGCAGCCGGCTCATGACCGTGCCGATCGGGGTGTCCATGATCTCGGCGATCTCCTTGTAGGCGTAGCCCTCGACGTCGGCGAAGTACACCGCCAACCGGAACTCCTCGGGGATCGACTGGAGCGCCCGCTTGACGTCGCTGTCGGGTAGGTGGTCGAGCGCCTCGGCCTCGGCTGACCGGAGGCCGGACGACGTGTGGGACTCGGCCCGAGCCAGCTGGTAGTCCTCCACCTGCGCGGTGTCACTCTCGAGGGGCTGCCGCTGCTTCTTGCGGTAACTGTTGATGTAGGTGTTGGTCAGGATGCGGTAGAGCCACGCCTTGAGGTTGGTACCCGGGCGGTACTGGTGGAAAGCGGCGTACGCCTTCGCAAACGTCTCCTGCACGAGATCTTCGGCGTCGCTGGGGTTTCGCGTCGTCCGCAGCGCGGCGCTGTACAACTGGTCCAGCAGCGGCATCGCCTCACGCTCGAACCGGCCGCGGCGCTCATCAGCGGTCTCGGAGGCAACATCGGCACGCGCGTCTGCGAGCCCGGCATCCTCCGTCTCGTCGACGACGCCACTGGCCGCCTCGTCAACAACAGCGCCCACCGGGTCGGCGGAGTCGAGAACGGCCGTGGCCGCCGTGGGGTCGAGGTTCTTGTCCTTGGTGGTCATTGCCTCCCAGCCTAGTGCGAGGGCGCTGGGCTGGCGTTTCGCCAGTCGGTTGGCCCCGGCGGGGGCCCGTGGCGGTGAGATGACCATAGTGGGTGCAACGGCGCCCCGCCGAGCAGCATTCCCGACAGTCCCGTCTCGAGTGTCGCGAGCGCCTCGAGCAGTGCCACGCGTGAGCCGGCCGGGAAGCTGTGGGCGCCGGGCACCTCCAGAAGAGTGGCACCTGATGGCAGGTGCGGCCTGACCTGCTCCGGCGTGCCGAAGGGGTCTCGAGCGCCCTGCACCACCCAGGTCGGGTCGGGCGCGAGCGCCAGCTCAGCGGCCCTGCTCTTCTCGGGCCGACCCGGTGGGTGCAGCGGAAAGCTCAGCAGCAGGGCGGCATCCGCTCCGGTGTCGGCCGCAGTGCGACAGGCGACGCGTGCGCCCGCGCTGCGCCCACCGACGACCA
>JBDTVJ010000026.1:0-30636 GCA_040007275.1 Terracoccus sp. | reverse complement strand
GGCCTGGTGCGTGTCACTGGTGCTCGCGTGGTTCGTGTTCTGGCGCCTGGCCGCCATCGTCCGCCCCGACCTCTCCGGCCCGGTCGACTACGGCATCGACTATGCCTACCGAGCCGCCGAGGCCTACGTCGGCATCCTGTTGGTCCATCTCTACTTCTCTTATGTGCTGGGCCCGTGGTGGCGAGACCACCACCACGCACCAGCGCGCCAACCCGATCGGGTGAGCCGCTGAGCTCGGAGACACGCCCACCCCCTTGGCGCTACACCCACCGGCGGAGACGAGGCCGGGCGGCGCAGACCCCAGCGTCCACCAGCCCTCACCGTCCACTGCACGCCGCTTGACCCTGCACCGGAGCATCCGACCGACCCTCGAAGCGACGTGTCGGGCGACCCGAACCGTTCTTGGGCGGCGGGAGGGGATCCACAGAGGGGGCCGCTCCGAACCACCTGGGAAGCCTCGCAGGGCGGTCGTCAACACCGACATCGGGTTCAGATGTGGACAGAACGGGAGATACTGTCATGACCATGCTCCACGACCACGGCGTGTTGACCTTGAGGGAACGCTCCCCGTGGTGCGCAGAATCTGTGTCGACGACGTCTCCGCCCGGCGCGTTGAGGTGGGGCCACGGTTTCGTTACCGTGCAACGGCGAGGGGTGGTGTGGCATGCCTGAAGGAGGCAGCGGGGTGACGACGGACCGGGACCAGAGTTCGGCGACGGTTGGTGGAAACGCCGGCCCGAGCGGCGACAAGCGCACGATCCGCATCCCGTGGGCGCCATCCGCCGCCGCTCGAGTGCGTCGCGAGCTGGTCGACGACCTGGTGGCCCGCGGCGTGTCCGGTGAGGTCGTCGACGAGGCCGAACTCGTCGTCAGCGAACTGGTGGCCAACGCCATCCGCCACGCTCGACCGCTCGCCGACGGCGCGGTCCGCGTGCACTGGAAGGTCAAGAACAACGTCGTCGAGGTCGAGGTCTCCGATGGTGGCGGGTCTTCGGTGCCGCGAACGGCTCCGCCTGCGACCTGGGCCCCCGGCGGTCGAGGTCTGCGCATCGTGCGTTCGCTCGCCCACGAGTGGGGTGTGGTCGAGGAACCCAACGGTCGCACGGTCTGGGCCTCGCTCGGCGGCCCGTCGCGCCGCCGTTCGCACTGACGTCTCCGATGCCAGGCCCCGGTTATCGTTCGCGGTGGCCGTGGCCGTCCTACCGACCATCTGGATGCCGGATCGCTGACCGCTGCCCAGACGGGGTCTGAGGCGGTCTGGAGGGCGACTAGGCTGCGCCCATGGGTAAGGCTTCTCGGCGTCCGCGTGACCGCTCCGCTCGTGCTGCGCGCCCGGCGCCGGCTCCGTTCGTCGCGCGTCCGTTCGAGGGCCTACGGGGCGAGACCGACTGGGTGGCGATGCGTGAGATCGTGCCCGCCGCCACCGCCACCGTTCGTTTTGCGGAAGGGAAGGCGCCAGACGGCGCCCCGGCCGAGGTGACAGTGGCGACCGTTCTGCCGTTGGCCTGGCCCGGGTTGCATCGTGACAACGGGGATGTGCTGGTCGGCATCCAGTCGGGCAACGCGAGCGGTGACACCAGCCGCGACATCGCCGCCGCCATCGAGCTGGCGGTCGCGGCCGACCCGGGATCGCCGGTGAGCGTGCTGCCTGTGTCGACCCTTGACACCGTGCGCCTCCAAGACCTGCTCGACCCCGAGAGCCCCTTCGAGATCACGGTCCACGAGGGTTTCGACTTCTGGGTGGCCGACTCCGAGCTCGACGCCGACGGCAAGGAGTCGCTCGAACGCGCCAACGACTCGGCGATCCCGACGGTGAAGCTCGAGTCGGTGCCTTCGGCGTACTGGTGCCTCATCGGTGAACGGGCCTACGTCCGTTGGGTGTTGCCCTTCGACGAAGACACCTCCACCAACGCTCTCTCGCGGCTGCACGCGGCGGGCACGAGCGTTCTCTCCGGCGGTGGGCGCCTGCTCGGCTGCTTCCGGTCCAGTGGCCTGCTCATCCCGGTGTGGGAGGTCGACGCCGAGGCAGAGGCCGTCACGTTCGAGGATGGCGTTGCCGCCATGAAGACGCTGATCGACGCCGCGGCAGCCGTGACCACGCCGTTGACGGCGGCCGAGCGTGGCGCCAAGGCGGGGCTGACGAATCGCCAGGTCACGCTGCGCTGAGATGAGCCGATGACCGCGCGCGCCGTCTCCCTCGCCGTGGTCATCCCGGCGCGGAACGAGGTGGAGCGCATTCTCGCGACCGTCACGTGTGTCAGCGAGGTCACGGACGTCGAGGTCGTGATTGTCGTTGACGACGGTTCCAGCGACGGCACGGCGCGAGTGGCCGCGGATGCGGGCGCCGAGATCGTGCGCCTTGAGCGGGGATACGGCAGGGGCGACGCCCTCATGAGTGGCTTGGGTCGCATGGTGGGCCTGCAGCGGGTCGGCCGGCTGAGTGGCTCTGTCGCAGTGCTCTTCGTCGACGCTGATCTCGGGGTCACGGCATCCGCGGTCGACGCCGTGGCCAGGCCCGTGCTGCTGGGCCGAGCCGACCTCTCGATCGCCGTCGGCGGCCCAGACGTGAGCGAACCGACCGGTGCGGCAATGCACCTCGGCGGAGGGCACGGCCTGGTCGTGGGGCTTGCGCACAAGGGCATCGAGGATCTGGTCGGCTGGTCACCGACGCAACCGTTGTCGGGGCTGCGCTGCCTCTCACCGGCCGCGGTGGCCGCGGCCACCCCGTTCGCCCGGGGGTGGGGAGCTGAGGTCGCCATGACGGTCGACGTGCTCGACGCCGGTCTCACGGTGGTCGAGGTCACTTGCGACCTGCGTCATGGCGCCACGGGTTCGAACTGGCGTAGCCAGGTGCACCGCGCGGCTCAATACCGCGACATCGCCCTCGCCCTCGGGGTGCGTCGGCTGCGACGTCGCCTCGCCCCGTCCTGACATCGCGACCGCGGCCGAACCGGCCACTGACTGACACGTGGCCGGGTCTGTGGAGGCACCGCGGCTACTCTTGCCGATCGTGGACGACACGACACTGACGAGCCGGCCATCGGGTCGGCCGTCGTCACGGTTGAGAACGACGTGCGCCAGGGCCTGCGCGACGTCGGGGTCGCTCGCTACGACGCGTTCGGCGACCTGGGTGGCCGGCTCTGCGTCCCGGCCGCCATCGGGGACCGCATCGTGATCTCGTCGGTCCACACCACCCGGCCCGCCGGCCGCCACCGATCGAAGGACGCCTCATGACCCCACCGCGCACGCCGGCCGAGCTGCGCCGGTTCGGTTTTCTCGGCCCCCGCGGCACGTTCACCCAGATGGCGCTCGATGCGTGGCACGGTGCGACCGATCGCGAGCAGGTCCCGTTCGGCTCCGTCGACGGCGCCCTCGCCGCGCTGCGCAGTGGCGACATCGATGCCGCGATGGTGCCGATCGAGAACTCGGTGGAGGGCGGCGTCTCGGCGACGCTCGACGCGCTCGCGACCGGAGACCCGCTCGTCGTGATCGGCGAGGTGCTCGTGCCGATCACCTTCGTGCTCTGCGCCCGACCCGGCACGCCGCTGCGCGGTGTGCGCGCTGTCGGCACCCACTCGCACGCCTGGGCGCAGGTGCGTGGGTGGATGGCGGCCAACCTGCCGGATGCCGTCTACGTGCCGACCCTGTCGACCGCCGCGTCGGCGACGACGTTGGCCGGGCCCGGTGAGGTGATGTTCGACGCCGGCGTGTGCGCGCCCGTCGCCGCCGCCGACGCCGGGCTGGTGGTGCTCGCCGAGGACATCGGTGACAACCAGGCGGCCGTCACACGCTTCGTGCTCGTCGCCCGGCCAGGGACCCTGCCCGACCCGACCGGCGCCGACAAGACGACCGTCGTGCTCTTCCAGCGCACCGACCACTCCGGCGGGCTGCTCGAGCTGCTCGAGCAGTTCGCGGTGCGGGGGGTGAACCTGACTCGGCTCGAGTCGCGCCCGACCGGATCGGCCATGGGCAGCTACTGCTTCTCGATCGACTTCGAAGGCCACGTGGAGGACGCCAGGGTCGGCGAGACGCTGATGGGGTTGCGGCGAGTCTGCGCCGAGGTGCGGTTCCTGGGCTCCTACCCGCGGGCGGACGGCATCCCATCGGAGATGCGCGTAGGGACGGCCGATGCCGACTTCCACGAGGCGAGCTCCTGGCTGGGGCGGCTGCGTTCCTGACCACCGGGCCCTACCGGCCCCACCTTCGCGGGTGGGCGCGTGCTGGGGCAGGGGTGTCGAAGGAGCCACCGTCGACACCCCTGCCCTGGGCCCGTGCGATCCCCTCAAGCGCACGTTCCCAGTTCGAGCGTCCGAAGCGCGCTGCCCCCAGCAGCCCCCTGCGCCTCATCATCCGCTCCCCCACGCTGCTCAGTGGCGCCGGGGGCAGCGCTGATACACCGATTCGCCCTAAAGTCTGACTCGTCGAAGGAGTATCAACCACCGGGTCGCCGACTCTGTGCGGATGAGAGCTCATAGCGAGCACCGACTCCAGCCCACTCCCCGCGACCCGCGGCCCCCAGGAGGTCAACCAGATGTCCGAAGTCCCTTCCGACGAACGGGCTCCCGCGCGTAGGCCGGCGGTCCGGGTACTCGACCCGGCCACCGCCACGCGCCGGTCCACCGGTGACGTCCCCCTCACCACGGCCTACCTCGTAGACCGGCTGCTGGTGGCGGGATACCCGGAGAGCACTCGGGCTCCCAGCTTGACCGATCTGTCGACGGAGCTGGAGAAGCTCGGGGTCGCGTACCGCTACACCACCAAGAGCGCGCGACGAATCGAGCAACGGCGCAGCCGCAGTCTCGAGCTCGACCCGCTCGACGACATCTGGGTCTCGAGCATCGAGCTGCTCAGCTCGGACCACCCCGCGCCCCCACCGGACGCCTGGGACATCCTGCAGCGCCTTCGAGCCAGCAACAGCGACCTCGCAGCGCGGGTCAGTCTTGAACACGTCATCCAACCGGCCGATGGCAACTGGGGCGGCGTGAGCGGCAACTGGGGCGGCGTGAGCGGCAACTGGGGTGGCGTGAGCGGCAACTGGGGTGGCGTGAGCGGGAACTGGGGCGGCGTGGGCGACTACAGTCGCCCAGGCTTCGGCGGGCGGATGCCGGTCAGCGTGGCGATGCCAGACCCCGCACTCCGAGCCCGCGACATCGCCCGTCGCCCCGTGGTGGCCATCGTCGACACGGGCGTCGCCGACCACCCTTGGTTCCCCCGGCCCGGGAGGACAGCCCGAGCCACTGCGCCGGGCGCCATCCTGCGCATGGTCGTCCGAGATGGGGGACTGGAGCCCCAAGGGGAGCAGCCGGAGGTCTTTCCCGCCTTCGGCGAGGTCGACCCTCTGACGGGTGATCGTCAATCGCTCGAAGGGCACGGCACCTTCATCGCGGGCCTCATCAGGCAGGGGTGCCCCGAGGCCGTCATCATGTCGGTTCCCGTGATGGGCAACGACGGGCTGGCCGAAGAGGGTGACATCCTGGCCGCGCTGAACGCACTGCTGCGCCGGCACGTCGACGCCCAGGAGGGCGAACGACCCGATGAGGTCGTTGACGTCCTGTCGCTGTCGATGGGTTACTACGCGGAGGGCGAGGACTACGAAACCAGCCCGATCGCCGGCATCCTGGGTCGGTTCGCCGAGCACGGGGTGCTGGTGGTGGCCGGTGTCGGCAACGACGCGACCACGGCGCCCTTCGTACCGGCGTGCCTGGCGACGGAGCCGCCGACCTCGGTTCGCGCGACCAGCCGACCGCCGATCGCCAGTGTCGGTGCCCTCAACCCGGATGGACGCTCGATCGCACTGTTCTCCAATGCTCTCAAGTACGTGACGGCGTTGCGCCCCGGAGTGGCCATGGTCAGCACCATGCCGGCCATCGACGGTGCCGGTCAGCCTTCGGTGGTGGTGGCGAACGGGCAGTCCCTGAACCGCACGACGATGGACCCCGACAGCTACCTGGGCGGTTTCGGTGTCTGGAGCGGCACCTCGTTCGCCACGCCGGCGCTGGCGGCCGAGGCTGCAGCCGAGATCGCGACCGCCCAGGATCTCGCGGATGTGAGCGCCGACGCCATGCGCAGGCGAGCCACGAAGGCCCTCAAGGCCTGTATCCGAAGGAACCCATCATGACACCGACACCCACCGCGTCTGACGGCCTCGGAACGCTCGCTGGCAAGGCCTTCGGGGCCTATCGCAGCGGTGACCGCGAGCGGTTGTCGGAGCTGGTCGACCTGGTCACTCCCGTGCTCTGGAACGCCGCGCGATCCCAGGGCGCCAACCCGTCCACCTGCGAAGACGCCGTGCAGACCGCCTTTCTCCAGCTCGTGGGCCGGGCCGACTCGATCAAGGAGCCGGCGGCGGTGCTGGGCTGGCTCGTCGTCGTGGTGAAGCGCGAGGTCTGGCGCATCGGCCGCGGTTCGCGTCGGGAGATCGGGGTTGAGCAGGTGCCGGAGGCTCCTACGCCGCACCTCGACCCCGAGGCGCAGTCGATCCTCAGTGAGCGACAACGCGTGCTGTGGCAGCACATCTCCAGCCTCTCACCGAGGTGCCAGGAGCTGATCCGCGTGATCGCCTTCGCCGACCGACCCGACTACGCGGCGATCGCGGCGTCTCTCGGGATGCCGGTCGGCAGCATCGGCCCGACCCGTGGCCGATGCCTCCAGAAGCTGAGGGTGACCCTCGGCGCTGACACCGAATGGGCGGTCTGACATGACATCACACTCTGAAGCCATCGATGCCCAGGACCTGTCCAACCTGCGGGCGGTGCGTCATCTCTACGCCCACGTTGATCCGGTTCCCTCAGACCTCACCGAGCGCATGAAGTTCGCCATCACGGTGCAGGCCCTGCACGCCGAGGTGGCCGAGCTGATGGATTCGGCCCTGCTCGTCACCCGTCAGGCCGACTCTCGCACCGAGCCGACCCCTACCGACTCGGTGACGTTCACGGCGGCGTCCGTGAGCCTGATGGTGACGGCCACCTCCGACGAGGACGACGACCGCATCACCATCGACGGCTGGGTGACGGTGCCCGGTGCTCTCATCGAGGTGGTGACGACCGAGGAGACTCGATCCGAAGTCGCCGATGCGAATGGTCGCTTCGTGCTGGATGATGTGCCTCACGGACCGGTGCACTTCGTCATCCTCACCGACCCGGAGGATCCCGCAGTCCGCCCCGTCATCACCCCGACGATCCAGGTGTGACGGCCAAGCAGTGAGGTGATCAGAGGGTATCGACCTCTACAAGCGAGCTAGGGAGCTACAGGATCGAGGCGCGGCTGACAACAACGCCGGGCGTCCGCTCGAGGCTGCCCAGTGGTTGCACGCTGCACTGCACGAGCTCGACTCGAAGAGCCACGGTGGCTCCGACCGGGGGAGGCTCGAGCTGCGCTGCAAGACGCTCATCACTCTCGCCCTGGCCGAGTTCCTCACCTCCGGACTGACCGCAGCGACGGGGAGGCTGACCGAGGCCAGCGTCGTTGTCGAAGAGCTCGACGATGCCGACCTCCGCGCACGGTTGGAGTACCAACGGGCCAACATCATGGGCCGAGCAGGTCACCTCGCGGCAGCGTGGAAAGGCCTCGAGGGTGCCGTTGAACGCTTGAGCGCGTTCAACCCGAGAGAGCAGTGCTCCGTTCACCTGAGCAAGGGCATGCTCGCTTTCGAGCTGGGCAAGCCACGCGAAGCCGTGACCTCGTTCGACGAAGCCATCCGCATCGCCCGGGCTCATGGGTACCGCCAGCAGGAGCGTCTGGCGATGCACAACAAGGGCTACGTGACCTACCTGGCCGGTGACATCCCCCGGTCGCTGCACGTGATGGCAGAGGCCGATGCGATCCTCGGCGACGTGTCGCAGGCCGGCGAACATCTGGACAAGGCACGGGTCCTGCTCGAGGCGGGTCTGGTCAGTGACGCAGTGGATGCCTTGCTCACCGGTATCCATCAGGCGCCGAATGAGGGTAACGAGCAGCTGCGTGCAGAGTTCGACCTGGAGCTCGCCCGGGCCTACCGGCTCATGGGTCGGCTGGATCTGGCTGCTGCTGCAGCGGCATCCTCGCGTGCGGGTTATCTGCGCATCGGGGCAGAAGCGTGGACCACCCGCGCGACCCTCATCGAGCTCAGTATCGACCTCGACCGACAGCGTCGGGCCCCTCGTGAGCTTCCCACCACCCGCGCCGGCTCTGTTCAGCTCGATGTCCACGCCGGCAATGAGACCGAGGCCGCGTCTGTCATCGCCGACCGCATGGTGCGTCAGGCGGAAGAGCTCGGGCATCCTGAGCTGGCAGACCAGGCCCGGGTGGTGGCAGGTGAGGCACGACTACTCATGGGCGACGTGAGTGGGGCCAGGGAGAGACTTCTCGTGCCGCGTCGCTCGGCTCCCGGTTCGTTGGCCGACGAGCTCAACACTGCCGCGGTCACGGCCGCGATGCACGTCGCGGCGGCTGAGCCCACCCTGGCTCGAAGGCTGCTGTCGAGTGCGGTCAAGCGGTTGGCTGCGGGACAGCAGGGCAGCGCGAGCCTTGACCTGCGCACCGCTCGGGCCGTGCACGGTGTGCGCCTGGCCGCCATCGACCTCGACCTCGCGGTGCCAAGAGGCAGCGGGGCGGTACTGGAGACCCTCGAGCGGTGGCGCAGTGCCACGGATCACCTCCCCTCGCTCGACCGCTCGGTCGACGCCCGTCTGGCCGACCTGACGGAGGCACTTCGTTCCGCTCGCACTCAGCAACGAACAGAGGTGGACCCGGTCGCGTCTTTCGAGCTGCAACGACGGGCCACCGGCCTCGAACAGCAGATCCGGGCCAGGGACTGGGCCCTGAGCAGCAGATCGGACGCGGCGGCCGCCGTGCCCGTTCGCGTCAGAGAGGCGCGCCAGGCGCTCGTGGGTGCCGACCGTGACCTGCTCTGGCTCTTCGCGTACCGAGGTCGGCTCTGCGGCGTCGGCGTGATCGACGGCCGGTCGAGACTTCGCGATCTCATCGACCTGGCCGAGGTGATCGAGCTGGCCCGTCGCATTCGACTCGACCTTCGGGCGGCCGCCACTCAGCAGGCGGGGCCCCTCACTGCGATGGTCTGGCGATCGCTCGAGTCCGACGCCGCTCGCCTCGATGATGCAGTGATCCGGCCTTGGCGGACCCGTCATGAGGGTCTGGTGCTCGTCACCACTCCTGAGGTCTCGGCCCTTCCGTGGGCACTGTGTCCGTCACTGGTTGGTCGCCCGCTCACGATCGCCAGGTCGTTGACGTCCTTCGCTCGGCGCTCCTTGGCCACTTCGGAGGCCGGGCCTCTTCGAGACCCCACCTCGCAGCAGGGTGATTCGACCCCGTGGAACAGCGTTCAGGTCAGCATCGGGCCAGGTCTGGCTCGAGCCGCGGGCGAGGGCACCGCGGTCGAGGCGGCCTGGCGGCGAACCGGGACGGCAGTCACCCTGGCCAACCCCTCTACCCGGGTCGGCCTGGTTCAGGCTCTGACCGCTCGGCGCGTCGTCCACGTGGCTGCGCACGGCACTCACCAGACCCAGTCGCCGCTGTTCTCTTCGCTGGCGCTGCACGACGGGCCGGTGTTCGCCCACGAGCTGCAGCCGACGGGCGTCGCTGCGGAGCACGTCGTGCTGTCGGCCTGCGACGTGGGTTCTGCAACGTTTCGACCCGGCGACGAACAGCTGGGTCTGGCGGCCTCGATCTTCTCTCTCGGCGCCGGCTCGGTCGTCGCGGCCACCGCACCGATCCCTGACGACGTCGCAGCGGCGGTCATGACAGCCCACCACGAGTCTCTGGCCCGAGGCGCCGCGAGCGATGAGGCGCTGGCCCTGGCCATCGCCTCGACCGACCCCGTGGCGGCGGCCTTCCTCAACCTCGGCGGCCGCTTCGTGCCGTGATCGTGGCGCAGCCGTCGCCGCCAACCGGGGGCCGCGCCGTTCTCAGACGCCGCCCCAGTAACCGCCCCTGAGGGGGACGGCGGAGAGGACGACCGCGAGGGTGCCGAGGGTGAGAAGGGCTCCCGTGAGGCGGATCTTGAGGTTGGACATGTTGCGCTCCTGTGGTCCTCGTTGACGCCAGCAACGTGCCGGTACGAACGAGATTACGGATGTTCCGACATCCGCGAAAATGGTTTTTGGTCATCACGCAGCCGTGGGCTGACGGCGGATCAGACGGCATCCGGTGTGGTCAGAACAGCATCAGGCGCCCTCTGATCGGCCGCTTCATGACTCGTCAGTACAGCCGAACGCCGGCTCAGAGGCGTTTGCCGGTCAACTCGGTGATCCGGGCGTTCTTGGCCAGGGCCATCGACAGCGCGATCTTCCGGGCGTCGATCGAGATCTCACGCAGCATCCCCGAGATCGGGTTGGTGAACCCGGTGTACCAGAGGCCACGCGCGCCCCGGGCCGTGGACCCTCCCGCCTCCACCGGGCGGCCCTCGGCGTCGAGCACGCCGAGATGGCCGATCAACGGCTCCAGCCCCTGGGTGAACCCCGTGGCGAGCACGATGACGTCGGGCTCGAGGCGGCTGCCGTCGGCGAGCACCGCTGCGCCGTCAGACGACCCGAACGACGCGAGGGCGGCCACCGGTTCGACCGCCCCGGAGCGGATCGCGTCGATGATGCCGACGTCCTGCACGGGGATCGCGTTGTCGTCGACGACGCGGCTCAGCAAGCCCGTGTCGGGCCGCCCCAGCCCGTAGGCCGTGAGGTCAGGTGTCGTCACCCTTTCGACCAGCGACGCAGCCCGGTCGACGAGGCCACGAGGCAGCCGTCGCACGAGGATGCCGGTGTACTGGGCGGCGTACGGGCCGGCCGAACGGCGCAGGATGTGCGGCGCCGTGCGTACGGCGAGTCGCACCCGAGCAGCCCCGTGCTCGGCGGCGTCGACCGCGATCTCGGTGCCCGTGTTGCCGCTGCCGACCACGAGCACGTCGAGCCCGGTGAGGTCGGTGCCGGTGCGGTAGTCGTGCGCCATCACCACCCGACCGGGAAACTGCTTGATGCCGGGAACGTCCACTGCTCGCGGGGTGTGGTTGAAGCCCGTTGCGACGACGGCGTACGGGGCCGTGAGTACCGACCCGTCATCAAGGGTGACCGACCAACCCTGCCCGTCGGGGGAGCGGTCGACCCGTGCCACCGTGGTGCCCGGCCGCACGTCGAGCCCGTGATGAACGGCATACAGCTCGAGGTAGCGCACGACGTCGTCACGTGCGACCCACCGGCCCATCTCCTTGGGGATGGGTAGGCCCGGCAGACCCGAGAGCTCACGGGGGGTGTGCAGGTGGAGCCGGTCGTAGTGGTGTCGCCATGAGCTGCCGACCCCCCCGGCCCGCTCGAGCACCACGGCGTGCAGCCCGCGCTGCTTCATCGTGGCCGCGACGGCGAGCCCGGCCGGGCCGGCACCGATCACGTAGGCATCGACCGCAACCGGCGCAGGGACGACAGCGGGAGCGGGCGCACTGGTCTGGGTCACCGGCCCAACCTACCGACCGTCGCGCACCGCGTACCGCTGACCCGGAACTTGTCAGGTAAGGCAGACCTGTACTTCTCTGGTTCCGAGCGGTCGGCGTTCGCCCCATCGCGAGCCCACCTCGTCACCGGCGTCGTCGACCAACGCCGGCGGATCCGGCGCGATCACCGTCAACGCCTCCGACACCGCGTGCGACCGCATCGTGCTCGGAGCACCGACGGTGGCGGGCATCTGGATGCCGGCCTTTTCTTCCTCGCCTTCATGCGCAACCCGGGCACTCAGTTCGTGCCGATGCAGCGGGCGAGTTCTGGGGCCAGTCCCTCTTCCCCACCTGGCCACTCGCCCAGTCGAGTGGCCAGTATGAAACTGGCCACTCGACTGGGTTGGGCCCCGAAGGTCGAGTGGTCACTTCGGTACACCCCGTCAGACCGGATATCGGGATGGGGTTCCCGGTCTCAGGGGTGGGAGTGGTCGGCGATCCACCTCGCGGGGTCGGCGACGACTCCGTCGAGCACGCGCCACCCGGCCCCCTTCGCCGCCGAGTCGGGCCCCGCCAGGGCTGCGACCACCTCAACCGGTGTCCAGCGGGCCGCGAGCACCCGGGCTCGCACCTCCCGCTCGATCCCGGGGGCCAGGTGGTCGAACAGTCGGGCGTAGACGCCGCCGAGCACGACCCGTTCGACGTCGACGAGGTTCAAGGTGGTGGCCACGGCCACGCCGATCGCCGACGATGCCCACTGCAACGACCGTCGAACCCGGATGCTGCGGCGCGCGCGGTCGAGCAGCTGGTCGGCGGTCGTCTCGACCGACAGGCCGGACCGGCGACGGATCACGTCGAGACCCGCGTATTGCTCGAGACACCCGGTCGCACCACACGCACAGCGCGGGCCCGAGCGGTCGATGACCGTGTGGCCGATCTCGCCCGACCAGCCGTGCTGGCCGCGGGCCGGTTCCCCGTCGACCACGATGGCCCCGCCGATCCCAACCTCACCTGCGATGTAGAGAAAGCTCTGCTCCACCCGGGCCATGCCGCCCGCGACGGCCCGAGCCCGGGTTTCGGCCCGGGCCGAGAGGTCGGCGTCGTTGCCGAGCTCGATGGGCAGCGCGCCCAGATCTGGGTGCTGCGCGAGCAGGGGGATGAGGTCGATGCCGCTCCACCCGAGGTTGGGGGCCAGCGCCACGATGCCGCTGCCCGATCGGAGCAGAGCCGGGACCGAGACGCAGGCCCCCGCCAGCTCGATCTCGAGTGGCAGCTGCGTGATCACCTGCGCGGCGAGACGGCCGAGGCGGCGGGCCACGACGGCGGGGTCACTCGCCCGATGGTCGCCGGCCTCTCGCGCCTCACCCAGCGACGACCCGTCGAGCGTGGTCACGCGCACCGCGAGGTGGTCGACCTGGATCTCGAGCCCCAGCCCGGCGACCCCGCCGCGGTGGGGCGCCAGCAGCATCCCCGGCCGGCCGGCGCGGCCCACCAGCTCGGGCTCCAGCTCGTCGACGAGCCGCGCCGCGATGAGGCGGTCGACGAGGTCAGAGACCGTGGCCCGGGTCAGCCCGAGGGCGCCGGCGATACGCGCCCGCGTCAGCGGGCCGGGTGCCTCGACGACGGCTCGGAGCACGAGCGCCAGGTTGTGAGTGCGCAACGACTGCTGTCGCGCTGCCCCGGTCGGAGACAGGAGCGGACCCCCTATTGACCTACCGTCTCCGCGATTGTTCATCCGTTGACCTTATCCGCCAAGGTCAATATGTTGACTGGACAAACAAATCATCTCCAAGCAGTCCCAGGAGGATTCATGACCCGCAGACCCACCCCAGAAGACCGGTTCTCGTTCGGGCTCTGGACCGTCGGCTGGGAGGCGCGCGACCAGTTCGGTGACGCGTCCCGGCCACCCCTGGACCCGGTCGAGTCGGTGCACCGGTTGGCCGAGCTCGGGGCGTGGGGCGTGACGTTCCACGACGACGACGTCGTGCCGTTCGGCGCCACCGATGCCGAGCGCGACCGCATCCTCGGTCGGTTCCGCACGGCGCTCGACGAGACGGGCATCGTCGTCGAGATGGTCACCACGAACACGTTCAGCCACCCCCTCTTCAAGGACGGCGCGTTCACGTCGAACAACCGAGACGTGCGTCGCTACGGTCTGCGGAAGGTGATTCGCAACGTCGACCTCGCCGCAGACCTCGGAGCCGAGACCTTCGTCATGTGGGGCGGGCGCGAGGGTGCCGAGTATGACGGCGCCAAAGACGTCAACGCCGCGCTGAACCGCTACCGCGAGGGCATCGACACCGTGGCGGGCTACATCAAAGACCAGGGCTACGACCTGCGGATCGCCATCGAACCGAAGCCCAACGAGCCCCGCGGTGACATCTTGCTGCCCACGGTGGGGCACGCCCTGGCTTTCATCGCCGAGCTCGAGCACGGCGACATCGTCGGGGTGAACCCCGAGGTGGGCCACGAGCAGATGGCCGCCCTCAACTACACGACCGGCATCGCGCAGGCCCTGTGGGCCGGCAAGCTCTTCCACATCGACCTCAACGGACAGCGGTCGATCAAGTACGACCAGGACCTCGTGTTCGGGCACGGTGACCTGCTCTCGGCCTTCTTCACCGTCGACCTCATCGAGAACGGTTTTCTCGGAGGCGGACCGCGCTACGAGGGGCCGCGACACTTCGACTACAAGCCGTCACGCACCGAGGACGTGCACGGAGTCTGGGCGTCGGCAGCGGCGAACATGAGCACGTACCTGTTGCTCAAGGAGCGCGCCGTCGCCTACCGGGCCGACCCCGAGGTGCAGGCCGCCTTCAAAGCGAGCAAGGTGCTCGAGCTGTCGCAACCGACGCTGTCCGAGGGGGAGTCGTTGGCCGATCTGCTCGCCGACCCAGCGGCCTACGAGGACTTCGACGTCGAGGGGGTAGCCGAGGCCGGTTACGCCTTCGTCGCCCTGAACCAGCTGGCCGTCGAGCACGCCCTCGGGGGGCGCTGACCTTGCGACGCGAAGGGAGAGGGAGCCTCACCCGAGGCGGGTGATGCCCCCTGCGTCGTACGGAGGTGAGGATCGAGCGAGCCAGCCCGACCACGAGACGGAGTGCACCGTGCAGAACTCGAAGGCCTTCGGCGCCCTGACCGAACGACAGGCCGACCTCATGCGGGAGGCGGAGCCCGAGCGGATGAACCTCCTCGACGAGGACGAGCTGCTCGACCTGCACACCCGCATCAGACGGGCTCGGAACAAGTACGTCGGCATCCATCGGCGTCAGGGCAGCGCGCGGGTCGGGCCCAAGGGTGCCCGCGGGAAGGCGAACCGCGGCAACAGGCTGAACGCCGAGAAGGTCGAGGTGTTCGAGTACGCCCTGGCCTCGGTGAGCGAGCGCGTCGCGGTGGTCGCCAGACAGGCGGCCGAAGATCTCAAGGCCGAACGGCTGGCCGCTGTCGCAGCCGTCAAGTCAGGTACCGGCCCCGACAGCGTGGGGGTCGGAACCTCATCCTCGTCGGTTGAGAGCGGGCGGCGCCGGCCGAAGAAGACCACCGGAGGACGCAAGCGCGACGCGTCGTCGATCGCCGCGGGCTCACGTCGACAGGCCAAGCGCGACAGCCGCTGAGTGGTTCGGTGGTCAAGCGCCCAGCGCGTTGGTGCCTGCAGGGGCGGACTGAACTGGAAGAGTGGTCCTTCCGCCCCTGCCTGAGAAGGGGTCAGTCGCCTGTCGATGACGGAACGGTGAACGAGGTGGCCAGCTGGGCGATCAGCCGGGTACCGAAGCCGGTCGCACCCTCGTTGCGCCACCCCAGCGCCGCCGGCCGCTGACCGGTGCCCGCTATGTCGATGTGGGCCCACGGCAGCCCCCCGACGAACTCCTCGAGGAACAGGGCCGCGGTGATCGAGCCGGCGTTGGCCCCGCCGAGGTTCGTCATATCTGCCACATGAGAGTCGAGCTGCTTGCGGTAGGGCTGGTGCAGAGGCAGCTCCCAGACGGGTTCGTCGACCACCGCACCGGCGGCCTTCACCTGGGCGATCATCTCGGGGTGGTTGCCCATCAGGGCGGCGAGGTCGACGCCGAAGGTGCGCAGGGCCGCGCCGGTCAGGGTGGCGATGTCGACGATGGCGTCGACGCCGTCCTCGACGGCCAGCGACAGTCCGTCGGCCATCACGAGGCGACCTTCGGCGTCGGTGTTCTTGACCTCGACGGTCTTGCCGTTGCGCATGGTGAGAATGTCACCGAGGCGCATCGCGCCGCCGGAGGGCATGTTGTCGGTACAGCAGAGATAGCCGATGACCTCGGTGGTGCACCCGAGCTCACGCAACGTCAGCATCGCGGCGAGGATCGTCGCGGCCCCGGTCATGTCGTTCTTCATCTGCGCGTGCGACTCGTCGCTCGGCTTGAGGCTGATGCCGCCCGAGTCGTACATGATTCCCTTGCCGATGAGAGCAAGGCGCCCGGTGGGGTTCTCGGGTCGGTAGTGCAGCCGGATCATCCGGGGTGGTTCGACACTGCCGAGGTTGACTCCGAGCAGCCCGCCACAACCCATCTCGAGCAGCTGGTCCTTGTCGAACAGCGTGACCTCCAGCCCGGCATCCGGGCCCAGCTCTTCGGCGATCTCGCCCATCCGCTCCGCGGTGAGGGTGGCCGCCGGGCAGTTGGACAGGTCGCGCCCCATATTGCTCGCGCGTGCGAGCAGCTGCCCGCGTCGGATGCCCTCGGTCACGGCCTCGGCGTCGTCAGCCGGGGCCACGATCACGAGCGAGTCGAGCAGCGAGTCCTCGTGGTTCTTCCCGACGTAGAAGCGCCAACGGGCCAGCAGTGCGCCCTCCGTCGCGGCCTCGGCGAACTCCGCGGGCGAGAGCGCCGTCGCTCCGCTCGGCAGCTCGATGGCCAGCTTGAGCTGGTGCGGGACCGCCCGTGCGAACACGGCGGCGAGATCGCGAACGAGAGCGGCATCCACCTGCTCGCCCTCGCCGATGCCGACGGCGACCAGCACGCGTCCGTCGGCGGAGGGCACGACGAGGGTCTGGCCCCGCTTCGCCTCGAAACCGGCCGCGGCGAGGGCCGCGCGGTCGAAGCCGAGCTCGGCCGGCGGCTCCGTGCCGGGCGCCAGCGGTACGGCGACGGCGCCGGCGTCACCGGCAGCAGGAAGCTCGCTCGACACCGTGACCGATACGGAACGCCGGAACGAGGGAATGGGGTCGAGGTTCCAGCTGGCGGGGGTGCTCATGTTTTCTCCTTGGTGGGTTGTGCCCACGATGGCGTGCGCATGCTGGGGAGCCCTCACCCGCCCGGGGTGAATGGCGGCCGGTAGGGCCGTGGCCCGGGCGCTGAACCGGGCGCGGAGCCGCTTGTGCCAGCCGCGCCAGGCCGGTCGGCCGATGGCTCGGCGGTGGAGGTCATGGGGATGACGCGGGCTGCCTCGTGATCTGCCTGGGTCACGGGCCCCGCGAGTCGGTGGCGGCGATCGCCGGTCGGCGGCGCAGGCGGTCAAGACCCACGGTCGCGTACACACCGACCACCGAGGCCACCAGCACGCAGCCGATGCTCGTCGTCATCGCCAGGGCCGGCCCGCCGATGCCGATGACCATGACCACGGCGGTCACCGGCAGCCGGTAGCCACCCGCGATGCCGGATGCCGCACCGGAGGCCCCCGCCAGATCGCCCGAGATACCCAGATGGGGGGCGAACGACCGGCCGGCGAGATCGCCGATCGCGAGGAAGGGCACGAAGATGCCTCCGCACCCACCCGCGGCGACAGCGGCCGTGGTGGCAGCGGCGCGCAGGGCGGCGACGAGCAGCAACAACCATGCGGGAGAGTCGAGCCCGGGGCCCTCGGCCCAGAGGATCGACCCACCGCCGGGCCCGACGGCCGAGCGTCCGTCGGCGACGAAGAGCACCGTCAGGGTCGCGGCGAGCATGGCGCCGGAGCCGACCACGAGACGAACGACGGGGGATGCCTTCCACCCCTTGACGCGGTAGATCGCCACACCGCTGAGGGTGGTGAGCAGGCCGGAGAAGATGCCGACGTAGAGGCAGGTCTCGATGATCTGCAACAGGCTGTCGGGCGCCACCTTCGGGGTGATCAGCCGGATGAGGTTGAGGTCGAGGCCGATGTTCACGAGCCAGCCGACCACGCCGCCGATCAGCGCTGCCGCGACGCGGGCGGGTCGCAACGGCACCTGTCGGCGGCGGCCGAGCTCGAGGATGAACGCCGTGCCGATGAGGGACACGCCCATGAGCACGGAGACGCCGGCGGCGCCCCCGGCGATCGCGGCGCCCCGCAGCATCCGGCGCAGCTGCGGACG
The DNA here is from genome assembly GCA_040007275.1 of Terracoccus sp. Taxonomy (GTDB): domain Bacteria; phylum Actinomycetota; class Actinomycetes; order Actinomycetales; family Dermatophilaceae; genus DSM-29435. The sequence goes on along the minus strand of JBDTVJ010000026.1, from coordinate 12,922 downwards.
GCTCTGGCCCAACCACGAGCCGGCGGCAGTGCCGAGGTGCGCCGCCGGCGCCTCCGTGCCCATCGGGGCGCCCAGCCCTACCGTGATGATGATCGCCAGGGCCCGCAGCGGCGCCTGCCGCCACGGGAAGCGCTCCTCCGCACCGGCCGCCGCGACGACGTCGCCGGTGAGGTCGGCGCGGGCCACGTCGGAGGGAAAGGTTCGCCACGCCAGCGGCAGCCTCGGGAGGAACCAGGCCCGTGGGCGAGCGCGGCGGCGCGGTCGGGGCGGCGGCGACACGCGGCGCGTCACCGCATCACCGGACCCGATCACGTGCAGCACGAAGGTGGCGGCGCCGAGCGCGAGAACGGGCAGGGTGATGATGACCCAGGTGTCCTGGCGGCTCACCACGGCGAGCATCTCCTTGATGAGCGTGGTGACCCCGGCGATCAGGACGGCGCCCAGGGTGCCGCCGAGCAGGGCCCCGACCGCGTAGCGCGCCACGGCGTTCCACCCCTCGTCGCTCTGTCCACCCACGGGTGCCGCGCCCGCCGCGCCATCCGTCTCGGAACCGGTCGCCTCAGGTCGTTCGCTCGACCCATCAGCCATGTTCGTCTCCTTCACAGCCCGATGAACCATTTGCCGGTGGCCAGCGCCAACGCGCTGACCATCGCACCGACGCCCCAACCCAGCGAGCGGGCCCAGGTCGACCCGCCGATGCGCACCTCGGCGCCGACGAGGAGGCCGAGGAAGACTGCGGCGCTCATTCGGGCGCCGAGCCGGTCGAACTCGCTCGAGGCGAGCAGCACGACAGCGGTCGTGACGAGAGCCACGACGGTGGCCATGACCAGCTGGACGAGCAGCAGCACCCCGGGATGGATGACGAACCCGGGGTCTTTGACCAGTCGTACCGACAGGGCGAGCGCGAAGGAGTGGGTCAGCACCAGGCCGACGGTCGTCGCCCACACGATGACGATGAGGTCGAACTTGGAGTGCGCCTCGTGGTCGTTGCCGGCCACGAGCGCCACGAGCAGTGCCAGACACACCGTCAGGCCCATCATGTCGACCTCGCGGCGCATGGCGGGCTGGCCGGTGGCCAGGGCCAGCAGCGTCGGCATCCGTCGTTGCATCGGCCCTCCCGAACCCGTGCGCTTCTCACCCGGTCGAGCGAACCGCCGGGTGCCGGACGAAACGCTAGGCGAACGGCCTCCCCCTGACTTCACCCCGCCAAGGTGAAGGACTCCCCGCGGGTCGCCATAACAATCGCACGATGAGACGTTCCGGGTTGTTGTCGGTCGGCGCCATCGCAGCGGTGCTGGCGCTGGGCGCCTGCGACGGCAGTGGGTCGGTCACTCTGCCGACCTCGCGGCCCACCATCAATCTGCCGAGTGTTGCCGTGCCCAGCATCACCGTGCCCAGCATTACCCTCCCGACCCGAAGCCCGGGGGAGTCGGCGACGGTCACCCAGACCCAGACGGCAACCCAGACCGTCACCGTGTCGCCCGCTCCGACCCCCGCGCCGAGCGCGAACGCCACCGAGCCGTCGACCGTTCCCGCTTCGGATGCCGGCACGGCCTGGTGGCCGCTGCTGCTCCTGCTCGGGCTGCTCGTCCTGGGGGCCGTGGTCTGGTTCGTCCGCTCCCGCCGCGGCAGGCAGAAGGTCGTCGACGAGTGGGATGCACAGTTCCACCGGGCGCGGGCGGACGCCGCCTGGGTGGAGGGGTCCCTGGTGGAGCAGGTGCTCTCGCGTCCGACCAGGAGGGAGGCCGAAGCCGTCTGGTCGGCGGCTGGGGCGCGTCTGCTCGAGATCGACGAGTTGTTCCACGACCTCGCCCTCGCGCCGCCCGACGAGCAACGAGCAGGGGTCGCCGTCGGCCTTCGTGAAAGCGTAGGACGTCTGGTCAATGCCGTCGGGGCCGACGTCGCTGGCGGCCCGCAGTCGACCCCTGATGACTTCCGGGCCCGTCGGGCGGCCATCGACGCGGCCCGCCGCGATCTGCGAGAGGCGCTCTCGCCGTCAGACGTGGCTGACTCGGACAGTTAGCACGCCGGGCCGCACGGTCGCCGTCACCGAGCTGGCCTCGCCGACGACGTCGCCGTCGATCTGCACCGGAACCGGGCGGTCGGTGCGCACGGAGATCTCCTGGCACGTGTGATGGTCGAGGGTCGGATGGCCCTTGCGCTGACGAGTCGCGATGCGGGTCGCCACCGGCACCCAGCCGACGACGCCGCGGGGCGCCGCGATGACCACATCCAGCCGCCCGTCGTCGACGCGAGCGTTCGGCATCAGTACGAGGCCGCCGACCAACCGGCCGCAGTTGCCGATGACGATCGTTCGGGCCCTGCGTCGGAAAGGTGCCCCCTCGTCGATCTGAACCGTCGTGCGGAACTCGGGCGAGACCAGGTGTTTGACGCCCGAGAGCATGTAGGCCGGCCAACCCACCTTCTTCTTGAGGTTCTCGTTGGTGCCGGCCATGATCGCGGCGTCCATCCCGAGGCCGCCCATGACGAGGAAGTGGTAGGTCGTCGTGCCGGGGTGCTCGGGGTCGGCCGGGTCGCCCGGCTCGGTCGGGTCGCGGGTGTCGCCGTCGAGATCGTGCCCGGGGTCGCCGATGACGAGCTCACCGACGTCGATGCGACGGTTGCGTCCGGTGATCGCCACCATCACGGCGGTATCGATGTTGTCGAAGGGCAGGTCGAGGTTGCGGGCCAGCAGGTTGCCGGTGCCGGCCGGCAGGATGCCCAGGGGGGTGTCAGTGCCGATGAGCCCGGCGGCGACCGAGCGCACCGTGCCGTCGCCGCCCAGGCTGCACACCAGGTCGACGCCCTCGCGGACCGCCTGCCCAGCCTGCCCCCGGCCAGGGTCGGCAACGGTCGTCTCGTAGAACACCGGGTCGCCCCAGCCGGCCGCGTGACAATCGGCGGTGATCCGCGTTCGGATCGCCGCGAGATCGGCGAACTTGGTGGGATTGATGATCACGGCCGCACGCTTGAGCGCCACGGGCGGCGGGTCGTCGTCGGAACGGAAGTGCTCGCGAGGCGGCCGGGCCTTACCGCGGCGCAGCAGGCCGTGGTAGGCGTCGCCGGAGGTTCGAGAGAGCAGTACCCCGACGACGATCACGGCCAGTACGACGACCCCGACGATGATCCACGGGAGGTGTTCCTTGAGCACCAGTGCACGCTATCCGAGTGAGGGCGTCCGCCTGTAGTCGGCGGCCGTAGGGTGATCCCATGCCTCCGGCCTCGCCCGTCGACCCCGGCCCCTCCCGTCCCGACGAGTCGGACTGGACCTGGGTGCTGACCCGGCCGTGCCCCGACTGTGGTTTCGACCCCGACGACATCGGCGCCGACGGCGTGCCCGCCATCCTGCGGGATGCGGCCGGTCGGTTCGTGGCGGTGCTGGAGCGGGCCGATGTGGCCACCCGTCCGGCCGCCGGGGTGTGGTCACCGCTCGAGTACGCGTGTCACGTGTGTGACGTCTGCGATGTGATGCGCGACCGGCTCGAGCAGATCATCGACGGTGACGGGCGGCTCGTTCGGTTCGCCGACTGGAACCAGGACGAGGCCGCCGTCGCCGCTGCCTACTGGCGGGCCGAGCCGTCAGACGTCGGTAGCCGGATCGTCACCCGCTTCGAGGCAGCGGCGCAGGCCTACGCGCGGCCGACCGGTGACCAGTGGTCGTGGCCCGCCGAACGCAGCAACGGCTCGCCCTTCACCGCTGCGACCCTGGCCACCTACTTCGTCCATGACCTCAGCCACCACCTCTGGGACGTGAGCGCGTGAAGCTACCCGAGCCCCGCACCCCCGACCCACGCGAGGCACCCGGCATCCGCTGGGGTGTGCTCGGGCCCGGCGGTATCGCCCACACCTTCGCGGATGCCGTCGCCGTCGGCACCGCGTCCACCGTGGCCGCCGTCGGCTCCCGCAGCATCGACCGAGCGCAGGCCTTTGCCGCCGAGTTCGGGATCGACCGGGCCCACGGCAGCTACGAGGCCCTCGTGGCCGACGAGGGTGTCGACGCGATCTACGTGGCCTCCCCCCACTCCGAGCACCATGCCCACGCTCTGCTCGCGATCGGCGCGGGCAAGCCGGTGCTCGTGGAGAAGGCGTTCACCCGCAACGCCGCCGAGGCCCGGGAGGTGTTCGCGGCCGCCGCAGAGCGGGGCCTGCTCGCCGCGGAGGCGATGTGGAGCCGGCACCTGCCGCACTACGACGTGGTGAAGCAGGTTGCCGAGTCGGGCCTGATCGGCGAGGTCACCACGGTGTTCGCCGATCACGGCCAGTATCTCTACCCGAACGGACCGGCGAGGCTGTCCCGGCCCGAGCTGGCCGGGGGCGCGCTGCTCGACCTCGGGGTCTATCCCGTGTCGTTCGCCGACCACGTGCTCGGCCCGGCCACCAGCGTTCACGCAGCCGGCACCCCCACCGACCTCGGCGTCGACGCGACGACGAGCATCATCGTTACCAACGCGGCCGGCGCCCATGGCGTGCTGTCGTGCACGATGGCCGCCGCCACTCCGTGCACCGCGATCGTCAGCGGCACGGCCGGCCGGGTCGAGCTGAGCGGCCCGTTCTACGGGGCGGCATCCGTGCGGCTCTTCGACCGTGAGCACCACCTCGTCGACGAGCGGTCGGGCGGTTTCGCTGACGACGTGCGGGGGTTCAGCTACGAGGCGGCCGAGTTCGCCCGCTGCCTTGTAGCCGGGCGGCACGAGAGTATGACGATGCCCTGGGCGGCGACGCTGCGCGTGATGGAGACGATGGACGAGGTCCGGCGGCAGGTGGGGCTGCGCTACCCGGGTGAGTGAGACTGCCTCACCCGGTGCGGGTGAGGCAGCCGGGCGATTGCGACGACTACGGTTCCCACGCCTGTAGAGGCATCGAACGGAAGGCTCGACCACTGCTGTGAGCTCCTCGACCACCAGCCTCATCATCCTGGCCATCACGATCGCCCTGTTTGTCTGGAACCGCTTCCCCGTCGGGGTCGTTGCCATCCTGACATCGCTCAGCCTCTTCGCGGCGGGACTGGTCGACTCCAGCACCGCACTCTCGGGCTTCGGCGACCCGGTGGTCGTCTTCATCGCCTCCCTCTTCGTGGTCAGTGAGGCGGTCGACGCAACCGGCGTGACGGCGTGGGCCGGTCAGAAGCTCATCGAGGTGGTCGGCAACGGAGCCACGCGGCTGCTCGTGGCCGTGATGGCCCTCTGCGCCGTGCTCACTGCCCTGATCACCCTCAACGGCTCGGTGGCCGCGCTGCTGCCCATGGTCGTGGTGCTGGCGATGCGCATCGGGCAACCCTCGTCGCGGATGCTGATGCCGATGGTGTTTGCGGGCAGCGCCGGCGGGTTGCTCATGCTCACCGGCAGCCCGATCAACGTCATCATCTCGGAGGCGGCGCAGAACACTGGCGCCGGCGGCTTCTCGTTCTTCGAGTTCGCGTTGGTAGGGGTGCCACTCGTCGTGGTCACCATGCTCGTCTGCCTCCTCGTCGGCCCCCGGGTGCTGCCCGACCGGGAGCACGCTTCCGGGTCGGCTGACCTCAGCCAGCACGCCAGCCGGCTGGCGCACTACTACGAGCTGCACGCCGGTTTCTACCGGCTCCGGGTGCGCCGCGACTCACCCCTCATCGGCCTGACGTTCGACGAGGTCGACCTGCGCCCCTACGCCGCTCTGACCCTGATCGCGCTGCAGCGTCACGAGGGCCAACCTCTCCCCTCTACCCACGCGCTCGTGCTCGACGACGTGCTCGTGGTCACGGGCTCCGCCGAGGACGTGAGCCGGCTCGTCGTCGACCAGGGCCTGGCCGTGACCATGAAGCCCATCACGACGGCCTCCGGTGAGCTGATGACCCGCGAGATGGGCGTCAGCGAGGTGGTCGTGCCGCCGCGTTCACCGTTGGTGGGCGAGCGGTTCTTCCCGGGCCAGGTGCGCGGACAGGAGCTCGTCGTGCTCGGCATCCGTCGCATGGGCAAGGACCTCGGAGCCAAGCCGGTCGAGCTGCTCGGCGGCGACAGCCTGCTGCTGCACGGAACCTGGTCGGCCATCGACACCCTGGTCGATGATCGCGACGTGCTGCTCGTCGACACCCCCGATCTGGTTCGGCGGCAGGCGGTTCCCCTCGGCCGACGCTCGGGCGCGGCCATTTCGGTGCTGACGGCCATGGTCGTGCTGCTCGCGGTGGGCGTGGCCACGCCGGCCATCGTCGGGCTCGGCGCCGCGACGGCCATGGTGCTGTTGCGCGTCGTGTCGGTGAGTCAGGCCTACCGGGCGGTGTCGTGGCAGACCGTCGTGCTCATCGGGGGCCTCATCCCGCTCTCCACCGCGATCCAGACCAGCGGGGCCGCCGACCTCATCGCCGGCGGCCTGATCGACATCGTCGGGTCGGGTCGGCCCTACCTGTTGCTGCTCGCACTGTTCGTGCTCACCGCGGTGATCGGTCAGGTCATCAGCAACACGGCCACCGTGCTGATCGTGCTGCCCATCGCGGTCGCGGCCGCGGCCGAGACGGGAGTGTCGCCGAAGCCCGTGCTCATGCTCATCGCCGTCGCCGGCGCCGCTGCCCTGCTCACCCCGATCTCCACCCCCGGCAACATGATGGTGATGGGACCGGCCGGCTATCGCTTCGGCGACTACTGGAAGCTGGGTCTCCCGGTGCTGCTCGTCTGGCTCGGGGTGTCACTGGTGGTCATCCCGCTGGTCTGGAACTTCTGAGGCCGGGACTGGTGGCACCATGTCTGCGAGAGCCGTGGCTGCGGTACGACGCCACCACAGCATCGTCACGCCGCCGAGCGCCAAGGGCACGAGCACCCCGCACGTGCGGAAGATGACCATCCCCGCCACGGCCGCCATCTCCCAAGGCCCCCCGTTGAGCGAGAGGAGCGCGAGCACCGCGGCGTCGAGCACCCCCAACCCGGCGAAGGGCAGGGCTGTGAGCGGGTAGGCGATCAGCAGGGCGATGACGACCGAGGCCGCGTCGGCCGCTGAAGCGGGTACCCCCGCAAACCGTAGGGAGAGCAACAGGAGCAGCGTCTCGGTGAGCACCAGGGCAACCTGGGTAGCGCCTGCTGGCAGGGCCCGGCTGCGAACCCGGTCGGCCACGTTCACCACGAACTCGGATGCCGTGCGTGACCACTGCTCCGGGTCCACCTTGGGGGCGAAGCGTTGCACGGGGGTTGCAACGGCGGCGGCGACGCGGGCGGCGGCGGCTTCCCCACGGGTCGAGATCGCGAGGCCGATGACGATCGAGAGGCTGATCGCGCCGCTCACCAGGGCCGTGTAGACGAACGACGGCTGGCTCTGGCCCGCGGCCAACGCGAGGCCGAGCCCAAGTAGGGGAGCGCCGAATCGGGCGACGAAGTAGGTCAACGTGTTGAGGGTGAGGCCGCCGATGCCTTGCGAAACGGGTACCCCCCAGGAACGGAACATCGCGATCCGCAGCACCAGGTCACCCGGGGGTGGCGCGATGGTCGAGACGAGGTTGGCCGACAGGTCGTTGGCCAGCGCGCGGCGTAGCCCCAGCCCGGGCACGAACAGCGCCAATGGCGAAGCGTTCAGCGTCTGTCTCAGCGCGACGACTGCGAGCAGAGCGAGGATCTGGGTCACCGGCAGATCAGACAGGGCCGCCCCGACCTGTGACCAGTCGATGCGCCGCACCACCCGGGTGAAGTACCACAGCGCCACCACCGTCAACGTGACGCGAACGACGGTGCCCCGCACCGACCTCACCGTGGCAAGGGCGGCCTGCGACTCAGGGGGGTGAGGCTCGGTATCGGTCATCGGTCGGTCTTCAGCCGGTCTTCAGTCGGGGAGCATTCGCATCTCGACGATGGTCAGGCCGAAGTCCTGGAAGCGATCGATCATTCCGTGCAGGTTCGGGTCGTCGATCACGGGGCCGAACATGACCGTTCCCTGTTGCCCGAGCGGCAGCTCCGACTCCTTGAGCTCGGGAAAGGCGGCGCGGGTGGTCGCCGAGACTTTCTCGGCCAGGATGAACTCGTAGCGCATGCGCCCTCCCATCGACGTGATCCTGTGACAAGGATCGAGCCCCGCGCCTCGCCACGGCTTCACCCCGAGAAGGTGACGATGCTCAGATCAGCCCTTCATGGCGACCGGCCGCGACCGCATCGCGACGGGTGCTGACCTCGAGCTTCTCGAACAGCGACCGCAGCTGGGTCTTGATCGTGTTGGGGCTGACCGACCGGGCCCGGGCGATCTCGGCAACGGTCAAGAGCGAGGGAAGCTCACGCAGCAGGGAGAGCTCTCGCGGGCTCAGCAGCGGCGCCGCCCCGAAGCCTGCGACTGGACGCGTTCGGCCGAAACCGGTGGAGTCATCCTGGGCATCGCCGATCTCGATGAGGCGGTCGACGACCGACTCGTGGCGGCCGAAGCGGCCGCGTGACTCTCGCAGAGCCGTCATGACGTCGGCCGAGACGCCGAGCATCATCCGTAACCCGTCCTGTGAGGCGGTCAGGTCGAGGGCGCAGAGCAACGCCTCGTGGGCCACCGTCGCTTGCTGGTTTCGTCGTGCCACCGTGACCTCGATGAGCTGGGCCGTCACCTCCGACTGGCCCATGACGCAGCGCAGCTCGCGCCGCACTACAGGGGCGACGTGCGACCGCGCCTCTTGGTCGTGCCCGAGCCGCAACGAGCGCAGCCCCCGCATGACGCGCAGATCGCCCTCGAGAGGGGGGATCGCCGCAGACAGAGCTTCGACGGCCTCCGCGACGCTCAGCTGGGCGGTGACCAGTGCCATGCGGTGCAAGGTGATCAGCTCGTAGGTGGTGACGTTGATGGCACCAGCGGCCGGCGGTAGCCGGCGCACCTCCTCGAGACGGCTCGTGACGATCTTGCGTTGACGAGTCGGGTCGGCGTCGGCGCGGGTGAACTCAATGCAGGTCGTGGTGGCCCGCAGAGTGCGCATCACGGTGCTGACGACGTCTCGTTGCACACTCGTACCGACCGACCCGTTCGGATGCCGGTCGGTGGTGGGGCCGATGATGGACAGGGCCGCGGAGACCTGCCGTTCGGCCCGCTCGATGTCGTAGTGCTCCAAGGCCCCCTCGGCGGCCAGCGTGTGGGGGAGCAGCAGGTCGGTGGAGCTGCCCAGCCCCGATCGGTGGGCATGAGAGATGGCCTCGTCTGCCCAGCGCCGCATCTGGGCCCGTTCGCCGGCGGCGGCGCTCGCGACCGTGAGACCGGTCAGGCACGAGAGCACGGCGAAGGACCGGCCGCTGCGCCGTGCCTGGTGCAACGCCCGTTCGAACAGCCTTCGGCCCTCGCCCGGTTGGCCGGAGATGACCAGGGCGAGCGCCTGCCTGAGCTGCTCCAGCAAGTCGAGGTCGACCAGATTGGGCACGCCGGCGTTCGAGGGCTGAGCGAGGTCGGCGGGTTCTGGCGTAGCCCCGGCACCTGACGGGCTCTGGAACTGGGCCTCGCCCCAGGTAGCGACCCTGATGAGACGGTCGGCCGGAAGCGGCACATAGGGGATGGAAGCTCGCTCAGGCGTCGTCTGCAGCGCTGCGACTGACTCGCTGCGGGTCGGTGGTGCAGGGGACGTAGGGCTGGTCTCGACGAGGGCGAACGCGGTGGTGGCGGCGGCCAGGTGAGCTCGAGCAGCGGCCAGATTGCCGGACTGAAGGCTGGCGATTGCGGCCACCGCAAGGAGGGCGGGGTCGGTGACCACGGCCTGCGGAACCAGCGCTATGGCCCCCTCGATCCGTGCAGGGTGGCCGTCGAGCAGCTGGCCGACCGCGTACCGGTGCAGAACCGCCCGAAACAGCCCGTGGTCTGCCGAGGCCGCCGCATGCTCGAGCGCGTCGGCGGCTCTGCCCTGCTCGGCGAACCACACTGCGGTCTCGGCGTGCTTGGCGTCACTGCGCTGCGCGCTCTCGGCCCGCAGCCGCGCGCGCAGATAGCTACGGAGCAGGGCGTGGTAGCGGTAGGTGGCGGGGTGCGAGTCGGGAGTGAGCGTGAGCAGCGAGTTGGCGGCGGTGAGCTGGGCCAGCACCTGCCCGGCGTCGTCGCGCCCCGAGAGTCGAACGGCGAGGGCCTCGGGCAGGTCGTCGGGAACGCAGGTGTCGAGCATGAACTCGCGACGGTCGTCGTCGATCGACTCGAGCACCTCATCGACGAGATAGGCCGCCACCGCCCCGTCGTCGTGGGCGAACGCCGCCAGGAACGACTCAGGGTCGCGGCCCGACGCGAGCGAGAGGGCGGCCAGGCCGACGCCGGCGGCCCAACCCTCGGTGAGGTCATGCAGCCTGGCTACCTGGCCCTCGTCAAGGTGGATGCCGTGCAGCGCAGCGACCGCGGCCGTCTCGTCACGCGACAGGCGAAGGTCGCGGTCGCGGACCTCGCGGAGACGTTCCTGCAGGCGCAGCTTCGACAGGTGTACGGCAGGGTCGGCCCGGGCGCCGAGCACGACGTGAAGGTTGGGTGGCGCCCGGTTCAGGAGCGTCTCCAGCGTCCCCAGCGTCTGAGGATCGCGCACGAGGTGAACGTCGTCGATCAGCAGCCACAGGTCAGCACCGACTGCGACGATCTCGGCAGCGACCAGTGACGCGAAGCCGGCCGAAAGACGGGGGCGGACGTCTGGACCGGAGCCGCGACGTCGCATCTCTGAGGCCGCGGCGGCCTGCGGTTGCCAAGAAGATGCAGAGGCGGGCTCGACGCTCTCGAGCGCCTCACGGATCGCGTCCAGTAGGGCCGCCGTCAGGCTGGCCGGGTCGTTGTCGTCCCTGCTCAGGGTCACCCACCCCACGCCGTCGCCTCGGGCGTCGAGCGCCCGCGCCCACGTGGCCATCAGCGTCGTCTTGCCGGCGCCCGCGCTGCCGGTGACGAGGGTGACGCTGCCGTGGTCGGCGCCAGAGCCGCAGGCCGGACTTCCGCAGCTGGTAGGCATTTTCGGGGGATGCTGATCGTGTTTGTGCTGGTCAGCGGCTCGGCATGGCATCGGAACCTGTAATCGTGTAGGCACACGAGGTTGGGCGTGTCGCTCGACGGGCAAGCATGAGCTGTGGTGTGCTGTAGGCATGTACCTGCGGCAGACACGGCGCACGAACCGGGACGGGTCGGTGGTGTCCTATCTGCAGTTGGCGCACAACGAACGCCACCCGGTGACTGGGGCACCGACGGCGAAGGTGATCCACAACTTCGGCCGCGCGGAGCAGGTCGACCGGGAGGCGCTGTCCCGGCTGGTCGCCTCGATCTCACGGTTGCTCACCCCGGAGCAGGCCTCCCCCGCGGTCGCCGGCACCGGCGAGGTGCAGGTCCTGGACTCCCGACGCCTCGGTGGGGCCTGGACGCTGGACCAGCTCTGGCAGCGGCTCGGGATCGGTGCCGCGATCCGCCGCGTCGCGACCGGTCGACGCCTGGACGGGGACGCGGTGGAGCGGGTCCTCTTCGCCCTCGTCGCGCAACGCGCGTTGGAGCCCGGCAGCAAGCTGGCCGCCACGGGCTGGGTCGAGCAGCGGGTCGCCATCGACCACTGCCCGGGGTTCAGCGACGACCAGGCCTACCGGGGGATGGACTTCCTGCTCGAGGCGCTGCCCGAGATCGCGAGTGAAATCTTCTCCTCGGTGGCGCACCTGCTCAACCTCGATCTGGATCTGGTCTTCGTCGACACGACCAGCACGTATTGGGAGACCGAGGCCCCGGACCTACTCCCTGAACTGCAAGACGAGAACGGTGCGGGCGAGGCGGTGAACCCGGCCGAGTCCGGTCGGCGCGCCTTCGGGCACTCGAAGGACTTCCGGGGTGATCTGCCGCAGGTGGTGATCGCGATGGCCGTCACCCGCGACGGGGTCCCGATCCGGTGCTGGACCTTCCCCGGCAGCGAGAACGACCAGGCGATCATCCGCACCGTCAAGGACGACCTCGGCGGGTGGAACCTGCGCCGGCTGGTGTGGGTCGCGGACCGCGGGTTCGCCTCGACCGGCAACCGGGCCTACCTGACCAAGGGCGGCGGGCACTACATCCACGCCGAGAAACTGCGCCACACCAACCTCGAAGCCGCCGCCGCTCTCGCCCGCCCCGGCCGGTACAAGACCGTCGCCGGGAACCTGCGGGTCAAGGAGGTGCACGTCGCACCGGGCGGGCAGGGCGACGGGGGCGAGGGGGCGCGCACGCAACGGTTCGTGGTGTGTCACAACCCGGAGCAGGCCCAGCGAGACACCGCGGTGCGGGCCAACCTGATCGAGCACCTGACCGGGCTGATCGCCGGCTCCGACACCTGGACCGCGACCCGGCGCAGCGAGTTCGTCGGGTCCCTGAAAGCCAAACCCGGGCTGCGCCGCTACCTGCGCGCCACCAAGACCGGCCTGCTGCGCATCGACGCGGCCGCCGCGAAACGTGAGGTGCACCTGGACGGCAAGTGGCTGCTACGCACCTCGGACCTGACCCTGACCCCCGAGGACCTGGCCGCCGCGTACAAGCAGCTCCTCGCGGTCGAACGCGGTTGGCGCGACATGAAGTCCACCCTGGGGCTGCGCCCGGTTTTCCACTACCGCGAGGACCGGATCCGCGCCCACGTGCAGCTGTGCTGGCTCGCGCTGCTACTGATCCGCGTCATCGAGAACGCCACCGGCGACACCTGGCGCAACCTGGCAAACGAACTGGACCGGATGCACCTGATCACCCTGGCCACCGAGCACGGCACCGTCGCGCAACGCTCAACCAGCACGCCCGGGCAGAAGCAGATCCTCGCCAAGCTGGACCTGCCCGAGCCGCCCCGGTTCTTCGACTTCACCATCCCCACCGAGTAGACACCGCCCCCGGCCCGTCCCGTGGAACCCGTGTAGTAACACGACCCTCCCGCGTCCAAAACCACGTTTACGCAGGTCAAGCCACAGATCCCAGCAGATCGTGTGCCCATCATCTGCGGAAGTCCGGCCTGACTCTGATCCGATGATCGGTCAGACAACGACCGGCGTGGTTGACACAGCCC
>JBDTVJ010000025.1:0-31724 GCA_040007275.1 Terracoccus sp. | reverse complement strand
GCACGGGATGGGGTGAGGCTCCTCAGGTGTGGCAGGTCACGGGCGAGTCGCTCGCGGGTGCGACCGCCTGCGTCGAGACGATGCTCGCGCCGGTGCTCGTCGGCCACGACCTCGGTGGCCGAGACGCGCTGGTGGTGGCAGCAGGGCGGGCGCAACGGTCGGTGGCTCGCAACTTCGGCGCCAAGGCGGCGGTCGACGCGGCCCTGCACGATCTCGTCGCGCAGGCGGAGGGGATCACCCTGGCTGCACTGCTCAGTGACTCCCCGATCGGCGTGACAGAACTCCCGTCGGTGCTGACCACCGATGTCACCCTCTCGGCGGGCGACGCCGAGCAGTTGGCCGAGACAGCCAGGATGCGGGTCGCCGAGGGGTTCACGACCGTGAAGATGAAGGTCGGCACCGACGCAGCGACCGACGTGGAGCGGGTGGCTGCGGTGCGGGCGGCAGTGGGCGACCGCGTCGGCATCCGCCTCGACGCCAACCAGGGCTGGAGCCGCGACGAGGCCGTCACGGTCATCCGAGCCCTTCACGAGGCCGAACTGGAGGTGGCGTTCGTCGAGCAGCCGCTCGTGGCCGAAGACGTCGAAGGCCTCGCGTGGGTGCGTGCGAGGGTTGAGCTGCCGATCATGGCCGACGAGTCGTGCTACGGACCGTTCGACCTCGAGCGGATCATTCGCCTCGAGGCCGCCGACCTCGTGAACGTCAAGCTGGCCAAGTGCGGATCGCTCACCGTAGGCCGAGCCATGTTGCGCCGCGCCCACGAGGTGGGCCTGGGCACGATCGTCGGCTCGATGATGGAGAGCCACGTCGGGTTGGGGGCGGCTGCTTCTCTGGTGGCGGCCCAACCGACCAGCGAGGTGAGCGACCTCGATGCCGCCTGGTGGTCGACAAGATCGCCAGTCGTCGGCGGGATCACCTACTCGGGCAACAAGATCCTGCTACCTGCGGTGCCGGGCCTGGGAATCTCGGGCTGGCAGCCAGACTGACCCACCGCCCTGCCGCCGTGGTAGACGAAGAGCAGGGCCCCGCCGAAGCGAAGCCCTGCTTGTCATGCGCCCAGGGACGTGCCCCGCAGACCTGACACCCCTGCGTGTGAGCGCTCAGTTGCCGACCACGCGGAAGGAGAAGGCACCCTCACCGGCTCCGGTCACCGAGGTGCTGAGCCCCACGGCGCGCAGCGACTCGACCGCAGGCCTGGCGTCGGCCGGAACGGCGCTGAGGTACTGCTTCTCGAGCTTGTCGAGGTCGAGGTACATCGCGAAGACCGACGTGTTCGGGTTGCTGACCGCCGCCTTGAAGGCGTCCGCGTCGCCGAGCTTGCCGCCGGTCTCCAGCTTCGACAGATAGTCGGGTGTGGTGGCCAGCATGAGCCGGTCGCCGTCGACCTTGCGGGTCAGGAAACCGGAGGCGTTGGCGGCATCCTCGCCCTTGCCGACGAGCTGGTCGGCCCGGGCGGCGTCACTGGAGACGATCTTCGCCCCGACGACGGGCTCCTGCTGGCCGAACCGCTGGTCGGGCAGGGCAATGGTCATCGACCTGCCGAGGAGCACCTTGAGGTCGTCGGGCAGCTTGACGCCCAGCTGGCTCTCGAGCTGGCCGACCATATCGCCCTGCCCGGCGCCGGACGCGGCCGAGTCGATCTGCTTCTCCAGGGCCGGCCAGGCCTGGTCGAGCACCTGGTCGGTACCGGCCAGGTGCAGGGCAGCCACGGTGTCGTCGGGAAGGTTGGCCAGCTGGGTGCCGTCTCCCTTCACCGCCGTGATTCCCGCCGCCTGCTGGAAGCCGCGGCTCACCCCGGCGAGCTCGACGTAGCCCGGGTCGAAACGCACCGCGGCCGCCACCCGACCCTTCACGTCGGTACCTGCTGCCAAGAGGCTGGTGGTCTGCTTGCTCAGCTTCTGTACCTCGGGGATGCCGGCCCCGGCGTCGAACCACATGGACATGACACCCTGCTCCCCAACAGCGGCCATGTCGCCCGAGAAGTTGGCGTTGGCGGCCAGGGTGCCCGCGTTGACCGCCTTGATGGTGGCGTCACCTCTGCCCTTGGGGGTGATGATGGCGTAGCCGTCCTTCATCCGGACGTCGGTCTCGTCGGAGCCGCCGCAGGCGAACATCCGGCCCAGCACCTCCTGCGCCTTGCCCTCGTCCTTGACCTCTACGGCCAGCGCGAGGTTGGGGAGCTCAGCCGTGCCGCCCGGACGGAGCGCCACCCCGACCCGGTCGCCGAGCCACGGGGCGATGTCACCGTCGTAGGTGAGCTTGGAGATGCAGTTCTTCGCGTCGTCCTTGGCGACGAGGTCCCACAGTTTCTGGCGCGGGTCGCCCGATCCGAGGTTGTCCTTGACCTGTGGAAGCTTGTTCAGGAAACGGACCGCCGAGATCTTCTGTCCCGCCGACGGGTCGACATCGAGGCGGAAGTACAGGTAGGCGTCGCCGGGGAGAACGTCGGCGGGCTGCGCGCCCCCTCCGCTCAGCTGTTGGGCTGCGAAGACCGCCCCCCCGCCCAGCAGCAGCGCAGCGGCGAGTCCGGCCACGAGGAGCCCGGTGCGCTTGCCGCCCCTGCGGCCCGAGACCTTCGTGGGGGCCTCGTCGGCCAGCGTGACGCCGATGGCGGGGGAGGCGACGGTGGCCTCGGGAGCGCCTGCGGCTGTCGGTGAAGCCTGCGGGAACTGGTAGCCGCTGGGGATGGCCCGGGTCTGCTGGTTCGGGATGGACTGGGTCGCGCTGCTGTCGCTCGGCTGGCCCGGTGCGTGATCCGGTGCGTGATCTGATGCGTGATCCGGGGTGGGCGGCTCGGTCGGCGGGTTGGTCTGGTTGGTCGGGTCGGTCATTGGTGTTCCCCCTGGCAGTGACGAATTCGGCTGGGCCCTGGTCGTCGCAGAGCCTGCCAAGTTGAGATATTACCTGCCCGTCACCGTGTTCTCAGGCGTTCCGAGCAGTCGTTCGACGGCGACCCGGGGCCTGCTGGTTCCCCGCGGTGGCACACTGTTCTGGTGCGACTCAGCCACTTCTGGATGCTCATGAACGACGAGTTCGGTTCTGCCTACGCCAACTCACTGGCGCGCGACCATGTGCTCGGATCGTTGGGAAACCGCACCGCCTCGCAGGCTCTCGACGACGGCGACCGACCGCGCGACGTCTGGATCGCCCTGTGTGACGACATGGATGTGCCGCCGGCGAGACGCCTCGGGGCTGACGACCGGGCGGCCCCCGGAGCCGCCGCAGGGGCTGCGGCCGGGCCGAGGACACCGAGGTAGAACGATGGTGTCGGTGGTGTCTTTGGTGTCGGTGGTGTGAGCGGATCGGGAGGCCCTGCGGCATCCGGCCGGGTGACCCTGCACCGGGGCGACATCACCACGGATGCCGCTGCCGACGCGATCGTCAACGCCGCGAACGCCTCCCTGCTCGGCGGCGGGGGAGTCGACGGCGCGATCCACCGGGTGGCCGGGCCGGCACTGCTCGCTGAGTGCCGCGAGCTCGGTGGCTGTGCCACCGGCGACGCGAAGATCACCGGGGCGGGGCGGCTGCCCGTCGACCACGTGATCCACACGGTCGGGCCGGTCTGGCGCGGCGGCGACCAGGGTGAGGCGGTGCTGCTGCAGTCGTGCTATCGGCGCAGTGTCGAGGTGGCCGACGCCGCCGGTTGCACCGTCGTCGCCTTTCCGGCGATCTCGTGCGGGGTCTACGGCTATCCGCTCGAGCCGGCTGCGACGGTGGCGACCACCGCCGTGCGGGCCGCGCTCGAGGCGCACCCCAGGGTGCGTGAGGTGCGGTTCTGGCTGTTCGGGGACGAGGCGTACGCCGCCTTCGAGCGGGCGCTGCACCATCCGACCGGCTGACCGGCGTGTCGCGACCGTCTCGAACATCTGTTCGGTAGTGTTCTGCACAGGTGGTCCGCCCTGAACGCATCGTCCACAGGCCGTCTCGTGGAACAACCCGATGTCGGCGGTGCCACCTAACGTCTGACCCGACAGCGCATCAGAGCCGCACGTGGTTTACGTGTCACGGCACTGGTGCACCGCAACCGGGTCGCAGCTGGACGACCGCAGAGCAGACGGCAGACAGGTGACCGACATGGCAACGATGGACAAGGACAAGGCCCTCTCCTCGGTGATGGGCCAGATCGAGAAGAGCTACGGCAAGGGCGCGGTCATGCGTCTGGGCGATGACATCCGGCCGCCGATCGCGGTCATCCCGACCGGGTCGATCGCCCTCGACGTGGCGCTCGGGATCGGGGGTCTGCCCCGCGGCCGGGTCGTCGAGATCTATGGCCCGGAGTCGTCGGGAAAGACGACGGTCGCCCTGCACGCGATCGCCAACGCGCAGAAGGCAGGCGGTATCGCGGCTTTCATCGACGCCGAGCACGCGCTCGACCCCGACTACGCCAAGAAGCTGGGAGTCGACACCGACGCCCTGCTCGTGAGCCAGCCCGACACCGGTGAGCAGGCCCTCGAGATCACCGACATGCTGATCCGCTCGGGTGCGATCGACATCATCGTCATCGACTCCGTGGCCGCCCTCGTGCCTCGGGCCGAGATCGAGGGTGAGATGGGTGACAGCCACGTCGGGCTGCAGGCCCGACTGATGAGCCAGGCCCTGCGCAAACTCACGGGGGCGATCAACAACACCGGCACCACCGCGATCTTCATCAACCAGCTGCGCGAGAAGATCGGCGTCATGTTCGGCTCGCCCGAGACCACGACCGGTGGCAAGGCGCTGAAGTTCTACGCCTCCGTGCGCCTCGACGTGCGCCGTATCGAGACGCTCAAAGACGGCACCGAGGCCGTGGGCAACCGCACCCGGGTCAAGGTCGTCAAGAACAAGGTGAGCCCGCCCTTCAAGCAGGCAGAGTTCGACATCCTCTACGGCCACGGCATCTCCCGCGAGGGTGGCCTGATCGACATGGGCGTCGAGCACGGCTTCGTGCGCAAGGCCGGTGCTTGGTACACCTACGAGGGAGACCAGCTCGGTCAGGGCAAGGAGAACGCCCGCAACTTCCTCAAGGACAACCCTGACTTGGCCGACGAGATCGAGAAGAAGGTCAAGGAAAAGCTCGGGGTCGGGCCGCGGGTCGACCAGCCCGCGGAGGTCTCGGACGTCCCGGTCGACTTCTGACCGTGGGCTCGCAGCGGGTCACCGAGGGTGCGGCGTCCTTCGACGAAGGCGGTTCGTTCGGAGACCGGCTGGCTCGAGCGGCCGCCGTGCTGGCCCTGGCCGAGGCGGAAGCGGGCCGGCCGCGGTCCCCAGCAGCTGAGCCTCCCCGGGCAGCCGACCCGACCGGGGCGTGCGACCCGGCCGGAGCTCACGGTCGACGGGGCGCCGAAGAAGCAGGCCCAGGGGCCGATGCCGAGTCGGTGGCTCGAGGGATCGTGCTGCGTCAGTTGAGCATGACGGCGCGAAGCCGGGTACAGCTTGAGAGAAAGCTGCGTCAACGGGGGTGCGATGATGCCGTCGCTGCCAGGGTGCTCGACCGGATGACCGAGCTAGGCCTCGTCGACGACGAGGCCTACGCCGGCATGTTGGTGCGCGAGAAGCACGCCGCCAAGGGGCTGGCCCGGGGGGCATTGGCCCATCAGCTGCGCCAGCAGGGGATTGACCCCGAGCTTGCCGACGAGGCGCTCCAACAGGTGGGTTCCGGTGACGAACGCCTGCGCGCCGAGCAGCTGGCGACGAAGAAGATGCGCACGATGAGGGGGCTTGAGCCTGATGTGCAGGCTCGGCGGCTCGCGGCTCTGCTGGCTCGCAAGGGCTATCCCGGCGAGATCGCCTGGCCGGTGGTGCGCGACGCCATCAATGGTGCGCCCGAGCACCAACGCGACTGAGCCGTCTGCGACGTCAGTGAGGGGCAACGACCGGTTGGTCGTCGCCCCTCACTTGCCCGCGGAGCAGACACACGGTGTGCTGGTTCTGCTGGGTCAGGCCTGCGCTGCCGTGGTGGCGATGGCGGAGATGTCGAACTCGAGGCCCACCTTCTCGCTGACCAGTACGCCACCGGTCTCCAGGGCGGCGTTGAACTTGAGGTTCCAGGCGGTGCGGTCGATGCTCACGGCACCCTCGAAGCCGATACGGACGTTACCGAAGGGGTCCTTGGCAGACCCGGTCTCCTCGAACGGGATCGTGATCGACTTGGTGACGCCGTTGATGGTGAGGTCGCCGGTGATGTTCCATTCGCTGCCGTCGCGCTCGACGCCGGTGGAGACGAAGGTGGCCTCGGGGTAGTTCTCGATGTCGAAGAAGTCGGGAGTGCGCAGGTGGCCGTCACGCTGCTCGTTGCCCGTGGTGACGCTGGCCGACTGAATCGTGATGTTCACCGAGCTGTTGGCGGGCGTCGCGGTGTCGACGTGGGCGGTTCCCTCGAACTCGCCGAAGTGGCCGCGAACCTTGGTCACCATGGCGTGCCGGGCGGTGAAGCCGATCGTGGTGTGGCTCGGGTCGATCGTGTAGTCGCCCGTGAGGTCTGCCAGGGCGGTGCTGGTCGCCTCGGTGTTGGTCTCGGTGGTCGTCGTGTTGCGGTTGAACAGTCCCATGTCGCGCATCCCTTGAGGTTGTTGGTGTTCAGGTGAGTGGATGTCGAGTTCAGCGATGAGTAGTGGCTCATGTAGTTGAACTATCAATCGAATCCTTCAACGGTGGGGGTGCCTTGCGTATTCCGCCAGGTTCGGGGCCCGCTCGCGACGACGTACCCTTGTCGATGCCATGACAAGCCAGAACTCAGTGCAGATCGTGCAGCCGGCCCCGCCCCGTCCCCGGACCTACGAGGTGCGCACCCACGGCTGCCAGATGAACGTTCACGACAGCGAGCGGCTCGCAGGTCTGCTCGAGACGGCGGGCTATATCGACCTGTCGAACGTGCCCGTCGGTGAGCGGGCGGAGGCGGCTGATGTCGTCGTGTTCAACACCTGCGCGGTTCGCGAGAACGCCGACAACAAGCTCTACGGCAACCTGGGGATGCTGCGGGCGGCCAAGGTGAGCAACCCCGACATGCAGATCGCCGTGGGGGGGTGCCTGGCTCAGAAGGATCGTGGCGTGATCGTTGAGAGGGCGCCGTGGGTCGATGTGGTCTTCGGAACCCACAACATCGGTTCGCTGCCGGCCCTGCTTGACCGGGCGGCCCACAACAAGCGCGCCGAGGTCGAGATCCTCGAGAGCCTCGAGGTCTTCCCCTCGACCCTGCCGACCCGGCGCGACTCGGCCTACAGTGCCTGGGTCTCGATCTCCGTCGGCTGCAACAACACCTGTACCTTCTGCATCGTTCCGAGCCTGCGGGGCACCGAGGCAGACCGCCGCCCGGGCGAGATCCTCGCCGAGATCGAGGCCCTCGTGGCTCAGGGCGTGGTCGAGATCACCCTGCTCGGCCAGAACGTCAACACCTACGGTGTCCAGTTCGGCGACCGGTTGGCCTTCGGTAAGCTGCTGCGAGCCTGCGGCGAGATCGACGGTCTCGAACGGGTGCGCTTCACCAGCCCGCATCCGGCCGCTTTCACCGACGACGTCATCCTGGCGATGGCACAGACGCCGAACGTGATGCCCAGCCTGCACATGCCACTGCAGTCGGGCTCCGACAGGGTGTTGCGCGATATGCGTCGCTCCTACCGCAGCGCCCGGTTCCTGCGCATCATCGACTCCGTGCGCAACCACATCCCGGAGGCCGCCATCACGACCGACATCATCGTCGGGTTCCCCGGCGAGACCGAGGCCGACTTCCAGGGCACCCTCGAGGTCGTGCGGGCTGCCCGGTTCTCCAGCGCGTTCACCTTCCAGTACTCGATCCGGGCCGGCACGCCGGCTGCCACGATGGCCGACCAGGTGCCCAAGGCCGTCGTACAGGAGCGGTTCGAACGGCTCGTGGCGCTGCAGGACGAGCTGAGCTGGCAAGAGAACCGCAGGCTCGAGGGCCACGACGTCGAGGTGCTGGTCGCCCCGTCGGAAGGGCGAAAGGACGCCGCGACCAACCGGCTCTCCGGTCGCGCGCGCGACAACCGGCTGGTGCATTTCTCGTTACCCGGGGGCGGACAGGTTCCTCGGCCCGGTGACGCCGTGACCGTGGGCGTCACCTACGGCGCGCCGCACCACCTCGTGGCCGACTCGGCGCTGCACGGCGAGACGTACTCCGTTCGCCGGACGGCCGGGGGAGACGCGTGGGCCGCTCTGCAAGACGCTCCGGACAGCGCGCGGAAGCCGGCCGTGAGCCTGGGGATGCCGCTCATCGGTCGCCCGGCATCCGTACCGGCATCCGTTTCTGCCTGCGCTGCTCCGCCAACCCCTCCAGCAAACTGAACGCAGCGTTCGTTCGCGAACTCAGTGTTGCTGCGCGGTGTTCGAGAACGAACGCTGCGTTCGGTTGGCGCGGGGTGGGGGAGTTCGGGCTCGGGGCGGGTCGCATGCTTGACTTGGCCCATGACCGTGCGACCCATCGTCATCACCGGTGAACCCGTGCTCCATCGCGGCGCCGCCCTCGTCACGGCGTTCGACGACGAGCTGCGAACGCTGGTCAGCGACATGCAGGAGACCAACATCGCGGCCAACGGCGTGGGGCTGGCCGCCCCGCAGATCGGCGTGGGGCTACGGGTCTTTGTCTGGAAGATGACCAACGACGACGGTGTTCCGGAGAGTGGTCACCTGATCAACCCGACGGTGACGGCCCCGCGAGCCCCGGCCGATCGACCCGACCCGAACGAGGACAGTGAGGGTTGTCTGTCGGTGCCCGGTGAGTCCTTCCCCTTGAAGCGTCCGTTGAGTGCCCACGTCGTCGGCTACGACCTCGACGAGCACCTCGTCGAGTTCGATGCGACGGGCTGGTTCGCCCGCTGCATGCAACACGAGTACGACCACCTCAACGGGACCCTCTACGTCGACCGGCTCGATGACCGACAGGCGAAGAAGGCCCGGCGTGCGGTCAAGCGCAACGGCTGGGGCAAGCCCGGACACGCCTGGCACCCGGGCGTCGATGTCGACCCGTTCGGCCATGACGAGGCTCACGACGACGAGCATCAGGCGCACGCCGACGGGCATACGGGCGAGCTCGCCGGGTGATCCATCCCGTCGTCGCGGTGGTCGGCCCGACTGCAACAGGCAAGTCCGAGCTCGGTGTCCTGCTTGCCGAACAGCTGGACGGCGAGGTGGTCAACGCCGACGCCATGCAGCTCTACCGCGGGATGGACATCGGCACGGCCAAGCTGACCGAGGCCCAGCGCCGCGGCGTCGCCCATCACCAGCTCGATGTGCTCGACGTGACGCAGGAGGCCAGTGTCGCCGCCTACCAGGCGGCCGCTCGCGACGACCTCGCGGCCATCCGTGGTCGCGGTCACGTGCCGGTGCTCGTAGGAGGCTCCGGCCTCTATGTTCGAGCCGCCCTCGACCGGCTTGAGATCCCGCCCACCGATCGGGCGGTGCGACGATCCATCGAACGCGAGGCGGAGGCCGTGGGGGCACCTGCGATGCACGCGCGACTGGCGGCCGCCGACCCCCACGCGGCCGCCCGGATCCTGGCGACCAACCTGCGCCGCGTCGTACGAGCCCTCGAGGTGATCGAGCTGACCGGCCAGCCGTTCAGTGCCTCCATGCCCAGACGTGAGTTTCTCGCTCCTGCCGTCATGTTGGGCCTGCGAGTAGATCGAGGCGTGCTCGACGAGCGCATCGTCAGGCGGGTGGAACACATGTGGGAGGCCGGGTTGCAGCATGAGACCGAGATGCTGCTCGGCCACGGTCTGCGAGACGGGGTCACGGCCGCCCGAGCCATCGGCTACCGCCAGGCCGTCGCGGTGGTCGACGGCGTCCTTAGCGAGCACGCCGCCCGGGCCGACACGGCCGCTGTGACCTTCCGTTACGCCCGACGGCAGGAGTCGTGGTTCCGGCCCGACCCCCGCATCGTCTGGCTCGATGCCACGCACGGCGACGTGGCACGAGTGCTCGACGACGCCCTCCGAGTGCTTCGGGCCGTCTGACGCGGCCGGGGCGTCCGGGGCGTCCGGGGCGTTCGAGAGCTTGAGGATGGGTCGTCCTCACGGGGTCTGCCCGGCCGGTTCGGGGGGCGCCGTCCCGTCACGTCTCAAGACTTGATAACATGTGCAAGTGTTCAAGTCATCTTCGAGAGGTCGTTCCGTGAGAGTCCCGCTCTATCAAGCCAAGGCAGAGCTGTTCAAGACGCTCGGTCACCCGGCGCGCATCCGGATCCTCGAGCTACTCTCCGAGCGCGACCACGCGGTGCACGAGCTGCTGGACCGCATCGACATCGAGCCGAGCAGCCTTTCGCAGCAGCTGGCCGTGCTGCGGCGCACGTCGCTCGTGACCTCTGCGCGGATGGGGGGCGAGGTCATCTACTCGGTCAGCGTCCCAGAGGTGCGCGACCTGCTTCTCGCCGCGCGCAGCATCCTCTCCGGCATCATCGCCGTGCAGGGGGAGCTCGGTTCCGAGCTGAGCCCGACGGCCAGCTCATGACGGGCCAGCCCGATGGGCGTCTCGTGACGGGCGCGCCCGACCGGCCAGGGGCCCAGGTGATGGTCCGTGATGCGTGGACACGCGTGCGGAGCCTCGCGCCGCGCCGGTCCGACTGGACGTCGGTGCGCTGGGGTCGGGACCTGCCGGCTGGCCTGATGGTGGGCCTGGTGGCCCTGCCGCTCGCGCTCGGCTTCGGAGTGAGCTCCGGGATGGGCGCGACGGCCGGGCTCGTGACGGCCGTCGTCGCGGGCGCCGTCGCGGCGATCTTCGGTGGTAGCCGGGTGCAGGTGAGCGGTCCGACGGGTGCCATGGCGGTCGTCCTCGTGCCCATCATCGCCACCCACGGCCCCAACGGTGTCCTCGTCGTGGGGCTGTTGGCCGGCCTCTTTCTCATCGGCCTCGGCTGTGCGGGAGCCGGGCGGTTCATCCGCTACGTGCCGGTCCCCGTCGTCGAGGGCTTCACCCTGGGAATCGCTGCGATCATCCTGCTCCAGCAGCTGCCCGCCGCGCTCGGCGTCCGGGCGGAGGAGGAGAAGGTGTTGGGGCAGGCAGTTGGTGCAGTGGGTCGATGGGTGGCCGAACCGCACTGGGCCCCGGCGGTCGTCGCCGCAGCGGTCGTGGCTGGCGTGCTCGGACTGGCTCGCCTGCGCCCCGGCCTGCCCTGGACCCTGGCCGTCGTCGTGGCGGCCACCGCCGCCAACGGGCTGTTCGGTCTCGGCCTGTCGACGATCGGCACGATCCCCGCCGGTCTGCCGGCCCCGTCCTTGCCCGAGATCGTCGTAGCCGACCTCGGCTCGCTGCTCCTGCCCGCCGTCGCCGTGGCCGCCCTCGCCGCGCTCGAGAGCCTGCTGTCGGCCACGGTCTCCGACGCGATGAGCGTCGGACAGCGGCATGACTCCAACCGCGAGCTCGTCGGGCAGGGACTCGCCAACCTCGCCGCTCCGCTCTTCGGAGGCATCCCCGCCACGGCAGCGATCGCCCGCACCGCGGTCAACGTGCGCTCGGGAGCGGTGTCGCGGGTGGCGGCCGTCACGCATTCCGCCGCGCTGCTCGCCATCGTTCTGCTCGCCTCGAGATGGGTCGCCCTCATCCCCATGGCTGCTCTCGCGGGCGTCCTCATCGCCACCGCGGTGCAGATGGTCCGCGTCTCGAGCCTCGGGGCTCTGCTGCGCTCCACCCGGGGTGACGCCATCGTGCTCGTCGGCACGGCGGCCGCCACGGTGCTGCTCGACCTCGTCATGGCCGTGCTGCTCGGCCTCGTCCTGGCCGGCTTCTTCGTCCTGCGCCAGGCGGCGGCCTCCGCCCAGCTCGAGGAGGTGCCCCTCGATGACACCGACCACGCCGACGAGGAGCTGGCCCTGCTCGACGAGCACATCATCGCCTACCGCATCGACGGCCCGATATTCTTCGGTGCCGCCCACGACTTCCTGCTCGAGCTCACCCAGGTGAGCGACGTGCGCGTGGTCGTGCTGCGCATGGCCAGGGTGACCGTCATCGACGCCACGGGGGCCACGGTGCTCGCCGACACCATCGCGCGGCTCGAGGCCCGTGGCATCTCAGTGCTCCTGTCTGGCGTGCGACCTCAGCACGAGCGAGTCCTGCGCGAGCTCGGGGTCTACGACCGGCTCGCCCACGAGAACCACCTCTTCGCGACGACGCCGGACGCGATCAGCCATGCGCGGCTGCACGCCTCCCGGGTGCCACACGAACCAGCAAGCCCCCAGGAGCGGCACGACTTCGCCGCGCCGGTCGCGCCGGTCGCGCCGGTCGCGCCGGTCGCGACCATCGCGCCAGTCGACGTCACGGGCGATGGACCCGGCGAGCCTGGCCGTGCGTCGTAACGGAGAATGACTGTCCATGACGCGCTTCACGAAGGGACATGGCACCGAGAACGACTTCATTCTGCTGCCCGACCCCGACGGTTCGCTGCAGCTGACGCCCGCACGGGTGCAGCGACTGACGAACCGCCACGCCGGCATCGGGGCCGACGGCGTCATCCGAGTGGTGCGCACCGAGAACGCCGACGATGCCACCGTCCGGGCGCTCGCACCCGGTGCCGAGTGGTTCATGGACTACCGCAACGCCGACGGTTCGCTCGCCGAGATGTGCGGCAACGGCACCCGCGTCTTCGCCGCCTACCTTCGCCGTCAGGGCTTCGTCGCAGACCGTGAGTTCGTGATTGCCACCCGTGGTGGTGCGAAGGTGGTGCGCGTGACCGATGAGGGCTACGCGGTCGACCTCGGTCCGTGGCGCCTCACCGACGAGGCGGCGGCTCGGCGTGACGGCTTCGATGTGATGGTGCGGGCCCGGTTCGGCAAGCCGATCCCGGCGTTGTCACTCGACCTGGGCAACCCGCACGCCGTGGTCATGCTTCCCGAGGGGATCACCCTCGAGCAGCTCGACCTGACCGAGGCGCCCGAGGTTCACCCGGAGCCGCGCGACGGCGTCAACGTGGAGTTCGTGCACGCCGTCGGCCCCGGTCACATCGCGATGCGGGTGCACGAGCGCGGGGTGGGCGAAACGCGCTCATGCGGCACCGGAGCTGCTGCGGCCGCTCTCGCCACCCGGTTCTGGTCGGGTGTCGAGAACGAGAGCCCGTGGATCGTCGACGTTTCGGGTGGCCGTCTTGTCGTGACGCCGCTTTCCGGCCAACGGGTTGAACTGGCCGGTCCGGCCGAGCTGGTGGCCGACGGCGAGTTCCCGCTCTGAGGGATGCGGCCGGTGCCCGACACCCGTGCGACGCGCCAAAAGGGTGGGGGAGTGCAGCCGGACCGTGTCGGGGCCGGTGTCGGTTTCAACGGCGCACCTCGAGGATGCGGAACGCCTTGGCCGACGACAGACGTCGGCAGCTCAGCCCCCAGTTCTGCTGGTTGAGCCACTTCTGGAGCGAGTCGGAGCCGAGGTGCTTCTGCACCACCAGATGAGCCACACCGTCGTCGGTGAGCCGGGGGAGCCAGCGTTCGAGGATGCCGTGCAGTGCCGGTTTGCCGACGTGGATCGGCGGGTTGCTCCAGATCGTGCTGAAGCGCAGGTCGTTCGGGACGTCGTCGGGCTCGCCGACGGTCACATTCTCGAGACCGAGCGCCGCAGTGTTCGACCTCGCGAGCTCGATCGCGCGGTGGTTGACCTCGACGCCCCAGACCCGAGCCTCGGGCGAGCGCAGTGCGAGCGTGATCGCGATGGGCCCCCAGCCGCAGCCGATGTCGAGCAGGTCACCGGACGGGCTCGGATCGGGCGCGTCGGCGAGCAGTACCGCCGTACCCGGGTCGAGGCGCTCGGGGGAGTAGACGCCTCGGGCGGTGGTGAGCTCGAGATCGCGGCCCTCGAGCCGAACGCGGACGCGGCGCTGCTGCGCCGGGGAGGCCGGCTCCGCTGAGAAGTAGTGGCTGTTCTCGGTCATCGTCCGCAACGCTAGCGACCCCACCTTTCCTTCGCGAACGAGCCGTCCGCGGTGTCAGGGCGGCGGACCGTCGGTGGACCGGCGGGCAAGGGCTGGGCGAGGGTCCGGGAGGGTGCAGGGCACAAACCAGTGGCTCGCGGCGTTGACTTGATGCGACCCTAGGGAGAACATGACGACGAACCGCACCAGCCGACCCGGCCAGCCCAGCCTCCTCACCACCCGCGCCGACGCGCTTTCTGGCGACACGTTCGACAGCGACTTCGAGCGCGACGGGGCACCCCTGCCGCTCTACGACGGTGACCAGCTCGAGCGTGACGAGCGAGCCGCCCTGCGCCGCGTGAGTGGCCTGTCGACCGAGCTCGAGGACGTCACCGAGGTCGAGTACCGCCAGCTGCGCCTCGAGCGGGTCGTGCTGGCCAGTGTCTGGACCGAGGGCACCTCCGCCGACGCCGAGAACTCGCTGCGCGAGCTGGCGGCGTTGGCCGAGACGGCCGGGTCGACCGTGCTCGAAGGCGTCATGCAACGACGTCAGAAGCCGGATGCCGCGACCTACCTCGGCAAGGGAAAGGCCATCGAGCTGCGCGACATCGTCACCGCAGAGGGCGCCGACACCGTGATCTGCGACGACGAGCTCGCCCCGAGCCAGCGCCGGGCCTTGGAGGACGTCGTCAAGGTGAAGGTCATCGACCGCACCGCGCTGATCCTCGACATCTTCGCCCAGCACGCCAAGAGCCGTGAGGGTAAAGCCCAGGTCGAGCTGGCCCAGCTGCAGTACCTCCTGCCCCGTCTGCGGGGTTGGGGTGAGTCGATGTCGCGCCAGGCCGGTGGTCAGGCTGCGGGCGGCCAGGGCATGGGTTCGCGCGGCCCGGGTGAGACGAAGATCGAGCTCGACCGGCGGCGCATCAACATGCGCGTCGCCAAGCTCAAACGCGAGATCAAAGACATGAAGACCAGCCGCGACACCCGGCGACAGTCGCGCATGGCCGGAGGCGTACCGAGCGTGGCCATCGCCGGCTACACCAACGCGGGCAAGAGCTCGCTGCTCAACCGGCTGACCGGGGCCGGCGTGTTGGTCGAAAACCAGCTGTTCGCCACCCTCGACCCGACGGTCCGGCGGAGCCAGACCGACGACGGCCGCATCTTCACCCTCGCCGACACGGTCGGGTTCGTGCGCTCCCTGCCACACCAGCTCGTCGAGGCGTTCCGCTCGACCCTGGAGGAGGTGGGCGACGCCGACCTGCTGCTGCACGTGGTCGACGGCTCGCATCCCGACCCCGAGGGGCAGATCACGGCGGTGCGCGAGGTGCTGGCTCAGGTGGGTGGTGACCAGATCAAGGAGGTCATCGTCATCAACAAGGCCGACATCGCCGACCCCGAGGTGCTCGATCGTCTGCGTCGCCATGAGAAGCACGCCATCACCGTCTCGGCCCGCACGGGCGAGGGTCTCGAGGCCCTGCGCGAGCTGATCGCCGCCGAGCTGCCCCAGCCCGAGATCGAGGTCGAGGTGCTCGTGCCGTACGACCGGGGCGATCTGGTCTCGCGCCTGCACGACGAGGCCGAGATCCTTGAGAGCCGGCACGTCGCCGACGGTACCCACGTTCGCGCCAAGGTGAGCTCTGCCATGGAGGCCGAGCTCTCGGCGTACACGGTCATCGCCAGCTGACCGCGCCAGCCACCCCACCCCACCCCAGCTGACCCCACTGGCTGACTCGCAGTGCGGCGGCGCGGCGGGCAGAGTGGGCAGATGACCTCGACTCGACGGCCGAGCAACCCCAGACGACCTGCCCCGACAGTCGAGCACGCCCGGCTCGCGGAGTCACCCGATGCCTCCGACCCGTGGCGGCTCTGGGGACCCTACCTGTCGGCGCGTCAGTGGGGGACGGTGCGCGAGGACTACTCTGCGGGCGGCGACGCCTGGGAGGCGTTCCCGTTCGAGCAGGCTCATCGCCGGACCTATCGGTGGGGTGAGGACGGCATCGCCGGTCTCTGCGACCGGTTCGGCTTTCTCAACCTCGGCATCGCCCTCTGGAACGGCCACGACGACCGCCTCAAGGAGCGGTTCTTCGGCCTGACAAACCCGCAGGGCAACCACGGCGAGGACGTCAAGGAGTACTGGTGGCACCTGGATGCCACCCCGACCCACTCCTACGCCCAGACCCTCTACCGCTACCCCCAGGCGGCCTACCCCTACGAGGCGCTGCGCGAGGTCAACGCCGCGCGAGGCCGCACCGACGACGAGTTCGAGCTGAGCGACACCGGCATCCTGGCCGACGACCGGTTCTTCGACGTGGTCGTCACGCACGCCAAGGCCGGCCCGACCGACGTTGTCGTCACAGTCACCGCGACGAACCATGGGCCGGATGCCGCACCGCTGCACATCGTGCCGCAGCTGTGGTTTCGCAACACCTGGGCGTGGGGCGATGACGACCGGGTGCCCACGCTTCGCCGGCTGCACACCCCCGAGGTCGACGACGCGGCGATGGTGGCCCTCGAGGCCGACCACGAGCACCTCGGCCGGTACGTGCTCTTCGCCGAGGGCGAGCCCACGGTGCTGGTGTGCGACAACGAGACCGACAGCGAGGCCCTGTGGGGCGTGCCCGGCCGTTCGGCCCACCCCACGGATGCCGTCGACCGAGCGGTCGTGCACGGTGACCCCTCGGGGCGTAACCCCGACGAGACCGGCACCAAGGCCGGGTTGCACTACGCCTTCGAGTCGGTGCCGGCAGGTGGCTCCGTCTCGGTGCGCCTGCGCCTCATGGCTGAGCCGGTCGTCGACCGGCCCTTCGTCGCCGTCGAGGAGATCGTGGCCGATCGCGCCCAGGAGGCCGACGCCTTCTACGCCGTCGTCATCCCGGAGGCCGTCGACGACATCGACCGGCACACGGCTCGCCGCGCCTTCGCCGGGCTGCTCTGGGGCAGGCAGCTCTACCGCTATGACGTCGACCGGTGGCTTGCCGGCGACCCCGCGGGCCCGGCGCCACCCACCTCCCGTCGGGCCCCCGAACCGGGCGGCCGGAACACGGCCTGGCGCCACCTCGCCCTGGCCGACGTGATCTCCATGCCCGACGAGTGGGAGTACCCGTGGTTCGCCACCTGGGACCTCGCCTTTCACGCCGTGGCGCTGGCCCACGTCGACCCGGCCTTCGCCAAGAGCCAGCTGCTGCTGCTCTGCCGGGAATGGGCCCAGCATCCCAACGGTCAGCTGCCGGCCTACGAGTGGGCCTTCTCCGACGTGAACCCGCCCGTGCACGCCTGGGCCGCCTGGCAGGTGTACCTGCGCGACGGGGCGTGGGACAAGGACTTCCTCAAACGGATCCTGGCCAAGCTGCTGCTCAACGTCTCGTGGTGGGTCAATCGCAAGGACCCCGACGGCTCCGACCTCTTCGAGGGCGGGTTCCTCGGCATGGACAACATCGGAGTGTTCGACCGCAGCCGTCAGGTGCCGCCCGGTTGGCGTCTGGAGCAGTCGGACGCGACCGCGTGGATGGCCTTCCTGTGTCTCTCGCTCATGCGGATCGCCCAGGAGCTCGGGCGTGGCGACCACACCTACGACGACCTCGCCACCACCTTCCTCGAGCGCTTCCTCGCCATCTGCCGGGCCATGGGCTCGTTCGGGAGCGGAGGGGTCTCGTTGTGGGACGAGCAGGACGGCTTCTTCTACGACGTGCTCGTCGGGCCCCAGGGTCAGACCGAGCCGATGCGCGTGCGGTCCCTGGTGGGACTGCTGCCGCTGCTCGCCGTGGCCAACACCCCGGCCTGGGTGCGGGAGGAGCTGCCCGACTTCGACGAGTCGCTGCGCTGGCTCGGGCGCCACCGCCCCGAGGAGGTGGCGAGCCTGCTGCACCGAAACCCGAACGACGCGAACTCGCTCACCTTCGCCGTCGTCGACCCCGAGCGGATCGCGCTGCTGCTACTCCGGTTGCTCGACGAGGACGAGTTTCTCAGCCCCTACGGCATCCGCTCGCTCTCGGCCGCCCATCGCGACGGCGTGCGGTTCGACGTGGCCGGTGACACACTCTCGCTGCGGTACACGCCGGGTGAGTCCGAATCCGGACTGTTCGGTGGCAACTCCAACTGGCGCGGGCCGGTCTGGTTCCCGGTCAACGTGCTGCTCCTCGATGCCCTGCACACCTATGCCGCGGGCGCCGGTGCCGACGTGACGGTGACGCTCCCGACCGGTGCGGGCACGCGGGTCGGCCTGCACGAGGCAGCCGAGGAGATCGAGCGCCGGCTGGTGTCGCTCTTCCGTCCCGGGCCCGACGGCCGCCGCCCGAGCGACCCACGTCATGTCGGCATCGGAGCCCGGTGGGCCGATCACCCGACCTTCAGCGAGTACTTCCACGGCGACACCGGCGCCGGCCTCGGCGCCAGCCACCAGACGGGCTGGACCGCCCTGGTCGCCCACCTGGTGTGCACGACGGGTACCGCGTACGACCCCGAGGAGAACGGTGCCTGACCTTTCCGCCACGGCTCACCGCGCCGGAGGAGACCGAAGCGGAGCAGACCCCGTCTGGCTCACCACGCCTCATCTGCTGCTGCGGCGCCCGAGTCGGTCTGACCTGCAGGACTACACACGGTTGCACACCGACCCGCGCACCTACACGCACTCGCCACTGGGGCCGCCCACGGCCCAGGTCTGTGTGGAACGGCTCGAGACCGACCTCACGTGCTGGCGCGACGACGGGTTCGGCTACGCCGCCGTGGTCGAGCGACACGGCGGAGCGGTGGTGGGCTGGGCGGGTCTGCGGCGGGAGCAGCGCGACGACGGCGCCGGTCAGCTGGTCAACCTCTACTACCGCCTGGCTCACGACCGCATCGGGCGCGGCTACGGCCGGGAGGTCGCCCGGGCGCTCGTGACCTGGGGCGCCGAGTGGCTCCCCGAACCCCCCGTGACCGCCGTGGTCGACCAAGTGAACGCCGCCTCGATCGCCACCGCCACGAGCGCCGGTCTGGTTCGCACCGGGCTCTGGCGGCATCCGAAGCACCCGCCGGACGCCGACCCGATGGTGGTGTTCGAAGCGCCTTCGGTGCGCCCGGTGCCCGCCGACAGGGTGCCCGTCGATGAGCTGCTCGACCTCTGGGTGCGGGTCAACGCCGCCGGTGGAGCCGTGGGTTTTCTGCCCGCTGCGCCCCGGCGCGAGGTGGCGCAGGCGCTCGAGTCACACCTCGGGGCGGTGCGGGCGGGGCGCGCCCTGCTCGTCGCGGCCCGGGAACCGACCGGCGCCCTGCTCGGGTTCGGCTTCTGGCTGGCGCCTCGAGCACGGGGCCTGGAGCACCTCGCTGAGCTGATGCGACTCATGGTCGAGCCGTCAGCGCAGGGCCGCAACCTCGGCCGCCTCCTGCTGGCCGGCATGGTGGGGGTCGTGCGCCGCGAGCTGCCCGGCATCCGGTTGCTGCGCCTCGACTACCGGTCGGGGCTGGGGCTCGGCGCGTTCTACGAGGCCGCGGGGTGGTCAGAGATCGGTCGCCTCGCCCAGGGCATCAGCCTCGGCGGCGAGGAGTTTCGCGACGACGTGCTGATGGCTCGCCGGGTCGACGGCGCCCCGCTCACCCCCGACGGCGAACGCTGACCCGTGCGGGTCACGACAGACCGGTGACCTCGCCGTCGGGGCCGACGTCGACCCGCTCCGCGTTGGGCGAGCTGGGCAGCCCGGGCATGGTGCGCACGTCGCCGCAGATCGCGTACACGTAGCCGGCCCCGACGGCCGCGCGCACCTCTCGAACCGGCATCCGCCAGCCGGTGGGGGCCCCGCGCAGTGACGGGTCGGAGGAGATCGACAGGTGGGTCTTGGCGATGACGACCGGCAGCCCACCGAAACCCAGCCGCTCGTAGTCGCGCAGACCGCGGGCGGCGGCCGGGCTGAGGTCGATGCCGTCGGCGCCGTAGACCTCGGTGGCGATCCTCTCGATCTTGTCGGTGAGCGGCAGGTCGAGGGGGTAGAGGTAGTCGAAGTCGTTCTCTTGCTCGGCCGCTTCAGCGACCACCTCGGCCAGTCGCTCCGCCCCCGCACCACCGCCGGCGACATGGCGGGTGATCGCGCAGCGCACCCCGAGGTCGGCGGCGAGCTTCTCGATCACGGCGTGTTCCGACGCGTGGTCCTCGGCGAAGGCGTTGATCGCGACGATGGGCTCGACCCCGAACCGCCGGACGATGCCGATGTGGGCGCGCAGGTTGGGCAGGCCCGCCTCGACATCGGCCGGGTTCTCGGTGAGCAGGTCGTCGGGGAGCGGCTTGCCGGCCCGGATGACGTACCGGCCCGAGTGGGCCTTGAGCGAGCGCACGGTGGCGACGAGCACGACGGCATCCGGGCGCAGGCCGCCGACCCGGCACTTGACGTCGAAGAACCGCTCGGCGCCCATGTCGGAGCCGAACCCGGCCTCCGTGACGACGTAGTCGCTGCGCTGCAGGCCGATCAGGTCGGCCGTGATCGACGACGTTCCGGTCGCGATGTTGCCGAACGGGCCACAGTGCACGATGGCGGGCCCACCCTCGAGGGTCTGGAGCAGGTTCGGCTTGAGGGCGTCGATGAGCAGAGCGGCCATGGCGCCACCGGCGTGCAGGTCATCGGCCGTCACGCTCTGGCCCGAGGTGGTGTAGCCGACGACGATGCGCCCGAGCCGCTCGCGCAGGTCGACCATGGAGGTCGCCAGTGTCAGCAGCACCATCACCTCGCTGGCCGCCGTGATGTCGAACCCGCTCTCGCGCACGACGCCGTCCTGCCGGGCGCCGAGCCCCACGACGATGTTGCGCAGCGACCGGTCGTTGACGTCGAGCACCCTGCGCCAGCTGATGTTGCGCACGTCGAGGCCGAGCGCGTTGCCGTGGTGCAGGTGGTTGTCGATCATGGCGGCCAGCAGGTTGTGGGCCGCCGTGATGGCGTGGAAGTCACCGGTGAGGTGCAGGTTGAGCCGGTCCATCGGCACGACCTGGCTGTAGCCGCCGCCGGCTGCGCCACCTTTGATGCCGAAGGTTGGGCCCATCGACGGTTGACGCAACGTCACGACCGCACGGTGCCCCAGCCGCGCCAGGCCCTGGGCCAACCCGACCGCCACCGTCGTCTTGCCCTCGCCGAGCGGCGTGGGCGTGATTGCGGTGACGACGACGTACTTGCCCGGATGCCGCTGGGCCGGCTCGTCGAGCACCGCGAGGTCGATCTTGGCGACGTCGCGGCCCCACGGTTCGAGGTACTGCTCGGTGAGCCCGAGCTGGGCGGCGACCTCGCTCATCGGGCGCAGGGTGGCGGCGTTCGCGATGTCGAGGTCTGACGGCAGGGGTGTGCTCATCCCCGAATCAAACCCCGTGCGGTCGCCCGGTGCAATGACCGGGCGACACGGCGGTGCTTTCCGACGCGCCGAAGGCCGTGGATGGCGCTGCGGTGGCCGCGCTGCAGCGGCATACCCTGAGCCAATGGCCAACCGTCCTGCGCTCGACGCCCTGCTCCACGCCGCGGTGTCGGGGGTGGGCGGCACCGAGCGGCCCGGCCAGGTCGAGATGGCCCAGGCCGTCGCGGCGGCTGTCGAGAACGGGCAGCACCTGCTGGTTCAGGCCGGCACCGGTACCGGCAAGTCGCTCGCCTACCTCGTGCCGGCGGTTGCGCACGCCTACGACTCGGGACGGCCGGCGGTGGTGGCCACGGCCACCCTGGCCCTGCAGGCGCAGATCGTCGACCGCGACATGCCTCGGGTGGCCGACGCCCTGACCGGGCTGCTCGGTCGCCGGCCCACCTACGCGCTCGTGAAGGGACGCCGCAACTACGTGTGCCTGAACAAGGTGGAGGGCGGCTTTCCCGACGACGAGGAGGGGCTCTTCGGCGTCGGGCAGGTCGACGCCGGAGCCGGGCGCCTCGGCGCCGAGGTGGTGCGCGTGCGCGAGTGGGCCGACGACACCGAGTCGGGTGACCGTGACGAGCTCGTGCCCGGGGTCTCCGAGCGGGCCTGGCGTCAGGTGTCGGTCTCGGCTCACGAGTGCCTGGGCAGCAAGTGCCCGATGGTCACCGAGTGCTTCGTCGAGCGGGCCCGAGAGGCGGCTCGTGACGTCGACGTCGTCGTCACGAACCACTCCTTCATGGCGATCGACTCCTTCGAGGGCCGGCAGATGCTGCCCGAGCACGACCTGCTCGTCGTCGACGAGGCCCACGAGCTGGTCGACCGGGTCACCGCGACGATCACCGACGAGCTCACCGGTTCGATGGTGATGGCGGCCGCCAAGCGAGCCGGCCGCCTCTCGGAGAACACTGCTGCTCTCGATGAGGCAGGTGAGCTGCTCGCGGCCGCCCTCGAGAATGTCCAGGAGGGGCGTCTGCTCGGCATCCCGGATGCCGTGGGGCTGGCCCTGGCCCGGGTTCGTGACACGGCGCGCGTCGTGCAGAGCGACCTCAAACCGCCACCGGGTGAACAGCCCGACGGCGCTCGCCAGGTCGCCCGGTCATCGGTCGACGAGGCCTACGAGAACGCCGCGCGAATTCTGGAGGAACGCGAGCTCGACGTCGTGTGGTGCAGCCACGACCCCCGCCGCGGGCCACTGCTGCGGGTCGCCCCGATGAGCGTCGCCATGCTGGTGCGCGAGAAGATCTTTCAGGAGCGCACCGTGGTGCTCACCTCGGCCACGCTCGAGCTCGGTGGCAGCTTCGACTCCGTCGCGGGAACGATGGGGTTGCGCGGTGAGGGTGCGCCGAGCTGGAACGGTCTCGACGTCGGCAGCCCCTTCGACTACCCGCGACAGGCCATCGCCTACGTGGCCGCGCGGCTGCCACCGCCGGGCCGTGACGGCGCCAGTGACGAGAGCCTCGATGAGATCGAGCAGCTGGTGCGCGCCGCCGGCGGTCGCACCCTGGGCCTGTTCTCGTCGATGCGGGCCGCTCAGAACGCCGCCGAGATCATGCGGGCCCGGTTCGGTGACGACATCCCCGTGCTGTGCCAGGGGGAAGACCAGATCTCCACCCTCGTTCGCCAGTTCGCTCGAGAGCCACGCACCTGCCTGTTCGGCACCCTCACGCTGTGGCAGGGCGTCGACGTGCCCGGCTCGTCGTGCCAGCTGGTCATCATCGACCGCATCCCTTTCCCGCGCCCTGACGACCCGCTGGCCTCGGCGCGCTCGCAGGCGATCGGGCGCATGGGCGGCAACGGCTTCATGGCGGTCTCGGCCACGCACGCCGCCCTGCGTCTCGCCCAGGGGGCCGGGCGGCTCGTGCGCCGGGGTGATGACCGCGGCGTCGTGGCCTTTCTCGACTCACGGATGATGACCGCCCGCTACGCCGAGTTCCTCCAGCGCTCGCTGCCACCCTTCTGGCCCACGACCGACCAGGCCATGGTGCTCGCGGCTCTTGCCCGGCTCGACGAGACGGCATCCGAGCCACTGCCCGTCGACGAGCCGGCGATGCGCTCGCTCACGGGGGCCGGTGCGGCCGTGGCCGCACGTGATGCTGACGGCACCGGGCAGCCGCGGCCGGTGGCGCCCAGGCCTCCGGTCGCCGACTCGAGCAGAACGGCCGTCACCTCGGGGCACGCCTGGACCGACGAGCAGGATGACGAGCTGCGCGACGCGGCCGAAGCCGGGATGGCTCTCGATGAGCTGCTCGAGCATTTCGAGCTGCCCGAGGAGACCATCTCGGCCCGGCTCGACCAGCTCGGCCTCGTGCTGGCGAGTGGCCAGCTCTTCGACTGACCGGCGGGGCAGCGCTACGGCTTGGCGCTGGGGGAGGGCGTCGGCGTGGCTCCGGCCGGCGAACCGGCGGTCGACGGCAGCTGCAGCAGGTTCGCAGTGCCCTGCGGCACGACGATCAGCGAGCCCGTGTGCTCCTTGAGCATGTCGATGTACTTGCTCATCAGCACCTGCTCGTTGAGGCGGTTCTGGCACTTCTCCGACGGCACCGGCACGACCTTGACGGCCGTGACCTTCTTGCCGTTGATCAGCTCCTCCTTCGACGTCGAAGTGGCGCCGCAGCGGATGATCTGGTCGGCGTCGGAGGTGGCCTGAGCCTCGGTCTTGGTGATCTCGGCGTCGGCCAGGGCCGTCTGGAGGTCGGCCTTGGCCGCCTCGGCGTTCGCGAGCGAGCTCTGCACCTTGTCGTAGTTCGCCTGCACGGTCTGGTCGAGCGTGATCGCCTTCGGGTCGACCTGCTCGACGGTGACACCCACGTCTCCGAGGCGGGTCTCGAGGCCGGTGGTGATGCGCTGGGCGAGGTCGGTGCGCGACTGTCGCACGGTGGCCGCGGTGAGGGTGGTGGGCGCGTCACGGGTGACGGAGGAGACGCCGGGCAGCACGGCGCGGCTGATGAAGCTCTCCTGGTCGGGGTACTGCCGGATGATCTCGGGCAGCATCGTCGGGTTGAGCGAGTAGCGGATCGTCACGTCGTAGACCACGGTCGCGTTGTCACTCGTGACCGTCGACACGCGGCCGGAGGACTCGCCCTCCGCCAGGGAGATCGTCTGGTTGCGGATGTCGAAGACGATGAGGTCCTGCCACGGGGCCTTGAGGTGGATTCCGGTGGCGCTGATCGCGTTGTCGCCCACCGTCCCAAAGGTCTTGCTCACCGCGGCCTCACCGGCATCGAGGCGGTAGAAGCACGAGCTGGCGAGGACGATCACGGCGAGCGCGAAGGGGACCGCGGCGTAGCGGTGCAGCTTCCACTTGTGGTTCTTCAGGCGCAGCAGTACGACGCCGACAGCAACGAGCAACAGGGCGAAGACGATCGAGACCATGGGTGCTCTGACCTGCACTTTCGAGATGACGGAGGCTGATACGGGTGATACGGGTGACGCGCCGTGACTGACGGCGTCAATCGATGCGCGGAAATATCTGTGGGTGTCTGCTGGTGTCGGTCGTCCGTGGCAGGGTTGAGGTCATGTCGACCGACTCCGTTCCACCCCTGGTGCTCATCAGTGGGCCAGAGGGGGTGTTGGCCGAACGAGCCCTCGCGACGGTGCTCTCGGGGGCCAAGGTAGCCGACGTCGAGGTGATCACGCTCGAGGCCGCGACGTATGAACCCGGCTCGATCCTGGTGCACGCCAGCCCGTCGTTGTTCGGTGGTGACCGGTGCCTCGTGGTGCGCGATGTCCACGAGGCGAGCGACGACCTGCAGCTCGACGTGCTCGGCCTGCTGGCGTCGCCGGCGCCCGACGTATCGCTGGTCGTCGTGCACGGCGGCGGGCCGAGAGCGCGCAAGATCCTGGACGCCATGAAGAAGGCCGGAGCCAGGGTCATCGACTGTCCGGCCGTCAAGTCCGACCGCGACAAGACCGACTTCGTGCAACACGAGTTCGCAGCCGCTCACCGCCGGATCACCGGCGAAGGGGTGCGTGCCCTCATCGAGGCGGTCGGCAAAGACCTCCGTGAGCTCGCCTCGGCCTGCGCCCAGTTGGTCGCCGACACCGAAGGCACGATCGACGACGCGGTGGTCGACACCTATCACGGCGGAAAGGTCGAAGCGACCGGCTTTCGGGTCGCCGACGCCACCATCGCCGGCCAGACGGGCGAGGCGCTTCGGCTGTTGCGCCACGCCATCGCCTCCGGGGTCGACCCGGTGCCGATCGTGGCCGTGCTCGCCTCCCAGCTGCGCCAGCTGATCAAGGTCGGCTCGGCCGGGCGGGGCGGGTCTGCCGCCCTGGCCAAGAGTCTCGGAATGGCTCCATGGCAGGTCGACAAGGCCCGCCGCTCGGTCGGCCACTGGAGCGGCGACGGCCTGGGCGTGGCGCTGCAGGCGGTGGCCGCCGCCGACTTCGAGGTCAAGGGCGGCGGCCGTGATCCCGTCTACGCCGTCGAGCGAGCGATTCTCACCGTGACCCGGGCCCGCGGCATCCGCTAGCCGAAATGCTTCTCCGGTGCGGCCTGCACCGATCCGGCCCGCGCGACGCGCAGCAGGAGGCGGTGCGAGCGGGCTCCTTCGGTTTGGAAAGGCCAACCCGGCGCTGCTAGATTTGGCTTTCGCGAGCGCGCTGGGTCGTGCGCGCATTGCAGCAACACGTCTCGACTGCTCACGCAAGGGCGCACATCGCCCGGTTCCGAGCAGACCGCCGCCATCTCACGGCACCCATCAGACCAAACGAAAGATCCTTACGTGGCAAACATCAAGTCGCAGATCAAGCGCATCAAGACCAACGCCAAGCGCACCGACCGCAACCGTGCGGTCAAGAGTGAGCTTCGCACCTGGAACCGCAAGTTCCGCGAAGCCGCGGCGACCGGCGACAAGAACGCTGCCGCCGACGCCCTCAAGACCGCCTCGAAGAAGCTCGACAAGGCCGTTTCCAAGGGTGTCATCCACCAGAACCAGGCCGCCAACAAGAAGTCGGCGATGGCCAAGAAGGCCGCGTCTCTCTGACGCGTCCGTCCTCCTGAGACGGGCTCTCACCTCACGGTGACGGGCCCGTTTCCGCTGAAGTTGTTCCAAACGGGGCCCGTCACCGCCTCAGTGCGGCGACTCGGCTTCGTGCTGCACACTGTCTCGTGCGGCGGCGATCACGAGGTCGTAGCGATCGCGGGGGAGTACCGCCCCCTCGCGCCGCACCTCCTCGGGGTCCACCCGGATCCACCGGTTGACCCGGACCTCGCTCGGGCGGCCCTTGCGGTCCCAGGCTCCCGTACCGATGTCGACCCACAACCGGCCGGACCGGCGCTCCTGCTGCTCGTCGCGATCGTGGTCCTTGCTCGTCAGCGCGAGGGCGACCAGCCAGCTGCCGTCCCGGCCGATGACCAGCACCGGGCGATCCTTGCCCCGCGTGGGGTCCTCCTCAAAGGGAACCCAGGTCCACACGATCTCCCCCGGGTCGGGCCGGCCGTCGGGCTGCGGCGCGTAGTGGGTGTCGGGCAGCTGCGTCGCATCGCCCGAGTAGGCACCCCGCTCCACCGAGGACGCCGTGCCCGTCGTGCCCGCCAGGCCCCTCGTGCCCGTCGTGCCCGCCAGGCCCCTCGTGCCCGTCGTGCCCGCCAGGCCCCCCGCCGGTATCGGCCGCTTCGCCTCTGCCGTGCGTGACCGGGCCGACGGCCCGAGAAGATCGCGAACGAAGCGGGTCAGCCTGCCGAGGGTGCTGGACATGCGTTTCACGATATCTGGTGCCCGACTACCATCCGGCTCAACCTGGTCGACGGGGACCTGTACCGCCACCCACCGAATTTCCCTGATCCCGCGAAAGCCCCAGCCTGTGAGCCCACACCAGCGCCGAACCACTTTGGCCATCCTTGCCCTCGCCCTGGGCGGATTCGCCATCGGCACGACCGAGTTCGTCACGATGGGGCTGTTGCCGCAGATCGCAGCGGGCACCGGGGTCGACATCGCGACAGCGGGTCACTACGTCTCCGCCTACGCCCTCGGAGTGGTGGTCGGAGCACCCCTGATCGCGGTGCTGGCAGCGAAGGTCGCCCGCAAGGGGCTGCTCATGGCCCTGATGGCCTTCTTTGCCGCCGCGCACCTGCTGGTCGTGCTGGCCGACAGCTACGGCCAGGTCATGCTGGTGCGCTTCCTCGGCGGCATCCCGCACGGTGCCTTCTTCGGTATCGGTGCGCTGGTGGCAGCCTCGCTGGTCTCGCACGAGCGCCGCACCGCGGCCATCGCCATGATTCTCGGCGGCCTCGGCGTGGCCAACGTCGTCGGCGTGCCCGTGGCGACCCTGATCGGTCAACGCTACGGCTGGCACGCACCGTACGTCGGCGTCGGGGCCATCGGGCTGGTCACGATCGGCGCGATCGGCGTCTGGCTGCCGAAGCCGCCCGCAGCCCGGCAGGCCACCATGCGAGGCGAGCTGCACGCGCTGCGACGCCCTCAGGTTTGGCTCGCCCTGCTCATCGGCACCGTCGGTTTCGGCGGGATGTTCGCCATGTACAGCTACATCACCCCGACCATGACCG
Organism: Terracoccus sp.; assembly: GCA_040007275.1. Lineage (GTDB taxonomy): Bacteria > Actinomycetota > Actinomycetes > Actinomycetales > Dermatophilaceae > DSM-29435. Next base: position 4,047 of record JBDTVJ010000025.1, on the reverse strand, counting down.
AGCTTGCCGGGCTCGACGTGGCGCTCATCCCGTGGGTGCTGATGGCCTACGGGATCGGGATGGTCACCGGCATGGTCCTCGCCGGTCGGGTGGCGAGGCGAGGGGTGATGGCCGGCATCATCGCGTCCCTGGCCGCGATCGCAGTCTTGCTGGCCCTCTTCGGCCCGGCAGCGCGCATTCTCTGGCTTGCCGTGGTGATGGTGTTCCTCCTGGGGTTGCTGCCCTCCATCCTGGTGCCATTGCTGCAGACCCGGCTCATGGACGTCGCCCACGAGGGCCAGTCGCTCGCCGCCACCTTGAACCACTCGACGCTCAACACCGCCAACGCCCTCGGGGCCTGGCTGGGGTCGGTCGTACTGGCCGCGGGGTGGGGTTACGGGGCTCCGAGTCTCGTCGGCGCCGGCCTCGCCGTGCTCGGGGTGGGTATCGCCGTGGTGTCGGCTCGGCTCGACCGGCGCGATGGCGGCGAGAGAAGCAACCGCGACCCGGCGGATGCGGTGTCGCCCTTGAGCGCCTGACCACCCCTTCTGCCCGTCGCGGCCTGTCGTGCGGGTGGTGACGTGAGCTCGGTGAACAGTCTTGTTCGCTTGCGAACACGAGAGTACCGTCGGTGCATGGCGCCAGAGGTGATCGACACCGACGAGCCCGGTTGTTCGGCCGACTGCGGCTCGGTCGACCCGCACCGCCACACCGACCTGCTCGATGCCGCCGTGAGCTATCTGGTGGCCCATCCACGAGCCTCCCTCGGCCAGATCGCCGCGGCAGCCGGAATGGGCCGAACCAGCCTCTTCAAGCGGTTCCCGACGCGTGACGCGCTCGAGCACGCCGTCGCCGTTCGAGCCCTCGCGGTCTGTCACACCGCCATCAGGGGCGCCCGCGACGACACGGCCTCCGACGGCGGGTTGCACTCCCTCGTGACGGCCCTGATCCCGATCGGCCCCCAGCTGAACTTCATCTGGCGTACGCCGGCCCTCGACGTCGACGAGGAGGTCGTGCGGCGGTACCGCCTGATGGATGCCGCCCTTTTCGAGGCCCTCGAACGGGCCCGTGGCGCCGGCGCCCTGCGTGACGACCGCCCCGACTGGTGGCTGGCCCAGACCCTCTACGCCCTGGTCTATGTCGCCTGGGAGTCGGTTCGCGATGGTGCCCTGGCCCGCCGGGACGCGCCCGACCTGGTGCTCGACACACTGGTGGGTGGGTTGGGCAAGCGACTCGTTCCCGAACCCGCGGTGAGGTCGTGAGCGCCGTGAACGACCTCCGCGCAGCCAGTCGGTTTGCGTCCTCGCTCTACCGGCAGCGGGCCGACCTCTGGTGGGCCGGGCGCGTGCGTGGCGACCTGCTGAGCCGGGTCCGGCTCAGAGAGGGTCGCCGTGACCCCTACCCGGTCTACGAGCAGATGCGGCGCCGCGGGCCGATGCTGCCCACCCGCCTCGGCAACTGGTCGACCACCAGCCATGCCCTGTGCAGCCAGGTGCTGCGCAGCCGTCAGTTCGGCACGCGTCCACTCGGGGACGCGCCCGGGAACACCGTCATCGACCTGTCGTTCCTCGAGCTCAACGAGCCCGACCACACCCGGCTGCGTCGCCTGGCCGCGCCCGCGTTCAGCCCCCGGATGATGTCGACCTACGAGAGCCTGGTGACCGGCTGCGTCGACGAGCTGATCGACCGGGCCACCCGGCGCCGATCCTTCGACCTCATCGACTCCCTGGCCGCGCCCCTGCCCATCACCGTCATCACCTCGATGCTCGGCATCCCCGACGCCGACGCCGCCACCTTCCAGCGCTACGGAACGGCCATCGGTGGGGCGATCGACGGCGTCCGGTCGGTCCGGCATGCCCGTGAGCTGATCCGGGCCAACGGCGAGCTGGAGCGCCTCTTCGAGTCGCTGTTCGAGCTGCGGGCCCGCGAGCCCCGCGACGACCTCGTCAGTGCGCTCGTCGCCGAACGGGGCGACTCGATCGCCCCCCACGAGCTGTTGCCGATGTGCCAGCTGCTGCTCATCGCCGGGTTCGAGACCACGGTCAACCTCGTCGGCAACGCGGTGGTCGCTTTGCAGCGCCACCCCACCCAGTGGCAGCGGCTGGTCGAAGAACCGTCCCTGGCCGGGCCGGCTGTTGAGGAGGTGCTGCGCCATGACCCGCCGGTGCAGGAGACGGCCCGAGTCGCGCACACGGAGGTCGAGGTGGGTGGTGTAGCGGTACACCAGGGTCAGTACGTGATGGTGCTCATCGCCGGCGCCAACCGCGACCCCGACGTCTTCCCCGACCCGGAGCGGTTCGACATCACCCGGGCCTCGGCGTCTGAGCACCTCGCGTTCTCGGGCGGCATCCACTACTGCCTGGGCGCGCCGCTGGCTCGCCTCGAGGCCAAAGTCACGTTGCGCCGCCTGGCGGAGCGGATGCCATCGCTGCGTCTCGACGGCCGGGTCGTGATGCGCCCCTCGGTCACCATCCGGGGGCCGCTCCACGTGCCCGTGCACGCCGGGGCCGCGGTATCACGCCCTCGCAGCGGATCGCGCGCCACGCACTGACCGCAGGGCGTTGGACGTTTGCGCGTCGGGCTCAGAACGGAGGCGGGGCGAAGCGGTCGGGCGGTGGTGCCGGCGCGTGGGGTAGCTCATCGGTGGGCGGCGCCGCGCCGTACTGCTGGTTTCGCCAGTACTCCTGCTGCGCGCCGAACGGCTGGTTCACCCCGTACGGCTGCGACTGGCTCTGTCCGACGCGCTCCGCGTCGGGTGCGCTGCTCTGAGGCAGCTCGGGTCGCGGGGCCGGCGTGGGCACGAAGCCGATCATCGCCGGCAGTGACCACGCAGTCGGGTCGATGGGCTGCGACCACAGCCAGGGGGCCTTCGGGCGCCAGAGGAGCCGGCCCGGGGTGCGCCGGTCGCGCAGAGCGTGCATGCGCCAGACCAGCACCGGATGCGAAGCCGTGGCGTTGGCGACCCACACGAAGAAGCCCGGCTCGACGATGGCCCGGTCGGCCATCGCGTCGACGTCGATCGAGCGGTTCAGGTACTTTCCCCCGGCCAGGGTCGCCATGGCGCCGCGAGCCCCCTGCGGAACGAGGGCATGTCCGTAGTTGTCGGCCGTGTACTCCTGCGCCCGGCTCAGGGTGGAGCCGAGCAGGGGGATCCACTGCGAGGCAGAGGTGCCGAGCATTCGCCAGTAGCTGGTGTGCCCGGCCGCGATGTGGCCCACCTCGTGGGCGATGACGAACTGCAGGGCGTCGGGGTCACGCGCGGCGCCGCCGACCTCCAGCAGGTCGCTGTACACGATGACGAACCGCCGGAAGCCGTGCCCCGAGGCCGCCGCGTTGATCATCCCGTTGCCGCCGACGACCCACGCGTCGGGAACGTAGGGCAGCCCCGAGCGCACCGCGGCGTCGACGAGCATGGCGTGAGCCTCGGGGAACTGCTGGCGGGTCAGCTTGATCCCGTTGAGCCGCTGCTGGGCCCAGAGCTGTCCGCGGGCGAACCACAGCAGCACCGGGGCGAAGAGCAGGATGAGGGCGTAGGCGTCCGGGGTGCGGCCCTCGTCGGCCGCGAGGCTCACCTCGGCCAGCGCCAGCACGAGGAGCAGCAGCGAGCCCATGATCGTCAACACCAGGGTCACGATCTCGCGGGGGTGGCGCACGGCGCGACGCATCGGGAGCTGGGTGCCCGGGGAGGCGGGCAGGAGTTCCATCGGTGGGGGGCGCATGACCTCAATTCTGCGCCATGGCGGTCTCTTGCGAACCGAGGCCGCCCTTTTCCGGGGTCGGGCGAGGCGGCGGTGGCACTCCGGGCGCTGCCGGCCCCCCACGGGCAGGTGAACGGCATCCGGGAAAAGCGTGGGAGACTTGGGCGGTCGAGCGACGCTCGAGCCGCCCGGCGTGCTGCCGCCGACTCCTACCAATCCTGCGAGGTTCGCCCCACCGTGTCGCCCATGGCCCGCTCCGCGTTGGCACCCAACGCCACGCCGCCGGACCTGATCCGCAACTTCTGCATCATCGCGCACATCGACCACGGCAAGTCGACCCTGGCTGACCGGATGCTCCAGCTCACCGGGG
>JBDTVJ010000024.1:0-31806 GCA_040007275.1 Terracoccus sp. | reverse complement strand
CCACCCTCATCCGGCCGGATGCCGGGCGCGTGCTTCTCGACGGGCGTGACCTCGCCTCCCTCCGCCGTTCAGAGACGGCCAAGGTGCGACGCGAGCAGATTGGGATCGTCTTCCAGAGCTCGAACCTGCTCGCCTCTCTCACCGCGGTCGACCAGCTCGTGCTGATCACGCACCTTGCCGGTGGCGACCTGACCGCCGGGCGCCGTCGGGCCCTCCACCTGCTGGAGGCTGTGGGCCTCACGGCTGCGGCCGACAGGCGACCGAGCGAGCTGTCGGGCGGTCAGCGCCAGCGCGTGACGATCGCCCGCGGCCTCATGAACGATCCGTCGCTGCTGCTCGTCGACGAGCCCACGAGCGCCCTCGACCGTGAACGCGGCGAGGCCGTGCTGCGGCTGATCCGCGAGCTGACCACCGACCGAGGCCTGACCACAGTGCTGGTCACCCACGACCACGACCACCTCGCCTCGGCCGACAAGGTCGTCGAGATCATCGACGGCCGAACCCGCCGACTCGTCCCCGCCTGAGTTCTGGCTCGAGGCAGACCCGTCAAGGGCCCGCACCGAGGACGAAGAGGTGCAACCCGATGGATCGCCGGCATCCGATGCCGGTGATGCATCGCGTAGGTCGTGCCGGCGCATCGAGTGCGGTCACACCCGCAGCGGGTTGGCCACCTCGAGCTGTCTGTGGTCGATGAGCCAGCGCACCGACTCCAGCACGGCCTCGTCTGGCTCGTAGCGTGGCGTGTACCCGAGCACGGTGCGTGCTTTCTCGATGCTGACGTACTGGCTACGCACGAGGTGCTCCCAGCTGCAGTCCGAGTTCTCACTGCTGGTGCCGCGCCGGAACTCCTCCCAGCTCACCGAGCGCAGCTCGGCGGTCTGGCCGAACCACGACGCCGCAACCTGCGCGTAGCCCCGCACGTTCAGGGCGGAGGGGGCCACGACGTCGAAGTCCTCACCACCGACAGCATCGGGGTCGGCGACCGCTGCCTCGAACGCTTGCGCGACATCGTCGGCGTGCACGTGATGCATCAGCTCGGCGCCGATCCCAGGGATGTCGACCGGCTGACCGGCCGAGATCAGGTGCCAGACGGCGGGGTCGAAGTTTCCCACCGGCCCGACGGGATGCCAGCCCGGGCCGACGATGTGGCCCGGGTGCAGTGACGTGGTGACCAGACCGCCGGATCTGGTCTCCTTCTTCAGCAGCTCGGCGATCGCCGCCTTCGCGATGCCGTACTCACCGACGGGTGGCGCGCCGTTCTTCTCGGTGACGGGCAGCTTCAGGCTGGGGCCGTGACGCCAGATGGAGCCGCAGTGCACCAGGTGACCGGTATGGCCGCGGAGCCGCTCGACGAGCGCTGTCGCCGACTCGAGCGTGAAGCATACGAGGTCGATGACGGCGTCAGGCTGCAGCTTGGCTACCAGCGCCGGGAAGCGTCCCGCGCGGTCCTCTTCGAGTCGGTCAGCGGTTACGTGCTGCACCTGCGCAGAGGCAGGGTCCTCGACGTAGCTGGATCGTGTCCCGCGACTGATGCAGACCACCTCGTGGCCGGCACGGACCAGCCGGGGCAACAGGAAGCTACCGATGTGCCCGGTTCCGCCGATGACGACAATGCGCATGGCATCACCCTATGCAGACCCGGTGGACGAGGCTCGCCCCCGGCCCCAGAGGTGCGCAGGGGTCAAGCGGCAGATCAGTCTGCGTTCGGTGCTGCCCCAACAACCGTCAACGCCGCTTGATCCGCAGCTTGATCCCCGTCCGGCCCGGACGGGGCTCAAGCTGCGGATCAGTCTGCGGGTCAGGAGTCGCCGCCTGCCGTTCCCGTGGTGCCGGCGTTGACGTCGAGCAGGCGATAGCGCTCAGCAGCCTCGCGAGCGACCGAGGCGTCGACCTTGCCCTCGTCGGCGAGCAGCTGCAGCGCGCGCACCACCATGGAGTGCACGTCGATGTGGAAGAAGCGACGGGCCGCGGCACGGGTGTCGGAGAAGCCGTGGCCGTCGGCACCGAGGGTGGCGAAGGCGTTGGGCACGAACTGTCGGATCTGGTCGGGCACCTCTGACGCGAAGTCGGTCGACGCGACGATCGGCCCAGCGGCATCCTTCAGCTTCTCGGTGACGTAGGCCGTCCGCCGTTCGCCCTCGGGGTGCAGGAAGTTGTGCTTCTCGACCGCGAGGCCGTCACGGCGCAGCTCGGCCCATGAGGTGACCGACCACACGTCGGCGCTGACCCCCCAGTCGTCGGCGAGCAGCTTCGCGGCACCCAGGGCCCACGGCACCGAGACACCGGAGCCCATCAGCTGGCACTTCGGCCCATCGCCGGAACCCGTTTCCACCCGGTGCAGCCCGCGAATGATGCCATCGACATCGACGTCGTCGGGCTCGGCCGGCTGGAGCATCGGCTCGTTGTAGACGGTGATGTAGTACATGACGTTCGACTCGGGCTTGCTGCTGCTGCCGGGCCCGTACATCTGCTCCAGACCGGCCGCGACGATGTGAGCGATCTCGTACCCGTAGGCCGGGTCGTAGATCTTCATCGCGGGGTTGGTCGCGGCGAGGATCGGCGAGTGGCCGTCGGCGTGCTGCAGCCCCTCACCGGTCAGGGTGGTGCGGCCGGCGGTGGCGCCGATGATGAAGCCGCGGGCCATCTGGTCCATGGCGGCCCACATCGCGTCGCCGGTGCGCTGGAAGCCGAACATCGAGTAGAAGACGTACACCGGGATCATCGGTTCGCCGTGGGTGGCGTACGAGGTGCCCACCGCGGTGAAGGCCGCGAACGAGCCGGCCTCGTTGATGCCGGTGTGCAGAATCTGACCCTTGGTCGACTCGGTGTACTTCAGGAACAGGGCGCGGTCGACGGCCTCGTAGTTCTGACCCGCCGGGTTGTAGATCTTGGCGGTCGGGAAGAACGAGTCCATCCCGAACGTGCGGGCCTCGTCGGGGATGATCGGCACGACGCGGTGGCCGACTCCCTTGTCGCGCATGAGGTCTCGCAGCACGCGAACGAACGCCATCGTGGTGGCGGCCATCTGCTTGCCGGACCCCTTGCGGGAGGTGGCAAAGGCCGACACGTCGGGGACCGTGACCTCGGTGCCCTTCGTACGGCGCGAGGGAACGTAGCCACCGAGTGCGCGCCGACGCTCCTGCAGGTACTTGATCTCGGGTGAGTCGTCGGACGGCTTGTAGTACGGCACGTTGTACGGGTCGGCGTCGATCTGCTCGTCGCTGACGGGGATGTGCAGCAGGTCGCGGAACGCCTTGAGGTCAGAGGCCGTCAGCTTCTTCATCTGGTGGGTGGCGTTGCGCGCCTCGAAGTTCGCGCCCAGGCCGTAGCCCTTGACCGTCTTGGCCAGCACCACGGTGGGCCGCCCGGTCGTGTTGCCCTTGGTGGCGGCGTGGTAGGCGGCGTACACCTTGTGGTAGTCGTGCCCACCGCGCTTGAGGCTCCAGATCTGGTCGTCGGTGAGGTCTTCGACGAGCTTGGCCGTGGCGTCGGTGCGTCCGAAGAAGTGCTCGCGGATGTAGGCACCCGACTCGCCCTTGTACGTCTGGTAGTCACCGTCGACGGTCTCGTTCATGACGCGCACGAGGTCGCGACCCTCATCCTTCTCGAGCAGGGTGTCCCACTCGCGGCCCCACAGCACCTTGACGACGTTCCAGCCGGCGCCGCGGAAGAAGCCCTCGAGCTCCTGGACGATCTTGCCGTTGCCGCGCACCGGGCCGTCGAGCCGCTGCAGGTTGCAGTTGATGACGAAGGTGAGGTTGTCGAGCTTGTCGTTGGCGGCCAGCTGCAGCAGGCCACGCGACTCGGGCTCGTCCATCTCACCGTCGCCGAGAAAGGCCCACACATGCTGGTCGGAGGTGTCCTTGATGCCGCGGCCGTCGAGGTAGCGGTTGAGCTGCGCCTGGTAGATGGCGTTCATCGGGCCGATGCCCATCGACACCGTCGGGAACTGCCAGAAGTCGGGCATCATCCGCGGGTGGGGGTAGCTAGGCAGGGCGTGCGGCGCTTTCGACTTCTCCTGTCGGAAGCCGTCGAGGTCTTCTTCCGACAGTCGGCCCTCGAGATAAGCGCGGGCGTACATGCCGGGTGAGGCGTGTCCCTGGAAGAACACCTGGTCACCGCCACCGGGGTGGTCGGCGCCGCGGAAGAAGTGGTTGAGGCCCACCTCGTAGAGGGTCGAAGCACCGGCGTAGGTCGAGATGTGACCGCCCACGCTGATGTCGGGGCGCTGGGCCCGGTGCACCAGCACGGCGGCGTTCCAGCGCAGCAGGCGCCGGTACTTGCGCTCGAGGTCTTCGTCGCCGGGGAACTCGGGCTCCTGGTCGACCGGAATGGTGTTGACGTAGTCGGTGGTGACGGGCTCGGCGCCGTCGATACCGGATGCCGCGGCTCGCTCACCGAGCATCCGCAGCACGGCGGAGGCCCCCTTCACCCCCCGCTCGCGCACCAGCTGGTCGAACGACTCAGACCACTCCCCCAGCTCTTCCCGGTCGATGTGAGCGGGGCTGTGGTTCTTGTTGGTCTCGGCGGTCATCGGTTCTCCCAGTGGTGTCAACGAGCGGGGGTGGAGGGGTGTCACTACGACGGCAGGATCAGCAGAAGCCGGCGATGCCGACCCACGGGGCCAGCTTCTCGGCCGCACCCTTGCGCGCCACGGTGGCCTCGATCAGCCCGAAGGGCCGGTCTGCGGCGTAGAACACCTCGTTCGGGTTCTCCAGCCCGGCGAAGCCCAGGTCGGAGGTGAAGTGGTGCTTGTTCGGGCAGCTGAACTTGATCTCGTCGATGCTGTCGTGCTTGCTGATGACGGCCTCAGCCATCTGGTACAGCGTGTGCTGCAGCGCCTTCGAGTAGCCCTCGGTGAACGTCGTGAGCATCGTGTCCTTCACGCTGTCATAAAGGGCGTCGAAGTCGACGTCGGTGGTGTTGTAGCGCCACCGGGTCGCGATGTCGGTCGCGAGGATGCGGTCTTCGGTCTCTCCGAGCGTCGTGTACTTGTCCTTCGGGTAGCCGACAAAGCCCGACTCGGTCGACTTCAGCACGGTCAGGCCGTAGAAGCCGCTGATCATGGTGTCATCGTCACCGTCGCGCACCAGCACCGCGGTGCGGGTCTCGGGCGAGCTCTTGTAGAAGCTGTGGTCGTGGTCGTTGATCCGCGTCCAGCCGTACTTCTCGGCGGCCCAGCGGCCACCGGTGACCCAGTCGAACTCACTCGTGAAGTGGTCGGCCAGGCGCAGGAGAAAGGCCTCGGGCGAGGTGATGCCGTCTTTGGCGAAGGCGAAGATGGTGTTCTTCTGTGTGTCGGTCGCCACGACGTGCTCGTTGTTGCCCTCGGTGTGAGCGGTGAGGAAGTCGCCCCGCAGCTGGGAGGTGACGAGCAGGTCGGTGATCTCGTGCCGGTCGGTGTCGCGGTTGATGCGAACGACGTGGTTCTCCGCCTTGCCGTACTGGTTGGCGGTGAGGATGACTTCACTCATTGTTTGACTCCTTTGTCGGTTGTGAAGGCTGGTCGGACGCCGCGATGCGGTTCGCGTCATGGTCTGCGAGGTGGTGGGGTTCCCACACGCTTCCGGGGTGGCCCTGTCCGGCGTCGGGGTAGTAGTCACGGCGGGCGCCCTCGGGGAGACCTTCTCTGGTCAGGCGCTCTTCGTCCTCGTTGGAGATCGACATCGGAGCCGGCGCCTCCGCGAAGATCGGCGCCTCGACATCGCCCTTTCGCCCGACGATGTTGAAGATGTAGTTCAGCAGCACGGCGGTGACCGCAGCGGCCGTGATGCCAGAGTCGAAGATGACGATGAACCAGTCGGGGAACTTGTCGTAGAAGCCCGGCACCGCGATCGGGATGATGCCCATGCTGAGCGCGTAGGCGACGATGACGATGTTGGCGTTGCCCGAGAAGTCGACCCGGCTCAGCGTGCGGATGCCGCTCGCCGCCACCGTGCCGAAGAGGGCCAGACCGGCGCCACCGAGCACCGGAAGCGGCACGAGGTTGACCAGCGCCCCGAGCACGGGGAAGAGGCCCAGCAGCACGAGGATGACGCCACCCCAGGCGACCACGAACCGGCTCTTGATGCCGGTGATGGCGACCAGTCCGACGTTCTGGGCGAAGGCGCTCACCGAGAAGCCGTTGAAGATGGCGGCGAACGCGGTGGCGCCCATGTCGGCGCGCAGACCGTTTGTCACGGTCTGGCGGTCGGCCGGCTTGTCGATGACCTCGCCGATGGCCAGGATGTCAGCGGTGGTCTCCGTCATGATGACGAGCATCACGATGAACATCGAGACGATGGCGCCGACAGCGAAGGTGGGCGCGCCGAAGTGGAACGGCGTCGTCAGCTGGAAGATCGAGGCCTCGGTGATCTTGCTGAAGTTCGTCAGGCCGAACGGGATCGCCACGACCGTGCCCAGCACGAGCCCGAGCAAGATGGCCACGCGACTGAGATAGCCGGGTAAGAACCGGTAGATGATCACGATGATGGCCATCGTGATGGCGGCGAGCAGGATGTTCTTCGGGTCACCGAAGGTCTTGCTCCCCGCCCCACCGGCCGACCACTTGATCGCGACCGGCAACAACGCGATACCGATCACGGTGATGACCACACCCGTGACGACCTCGGGGAAGAACCGGAGCAGCTTCGTGAACACCGGAGCGAGGAAGAAGGCCACGACGCTCGCGACGAGCAGGGCGCCGAACACGGCGCGCAGCCCCTCGGTGCCTCCCTTGGCGGTGCCGACGGCCAGGATGGTCGAGACGGCGGCGAACGAGGTGCCCTGCACGATCGGCTGACGGGCACCGATCTTCCAGACGCCGATGGTCTGCAGGAGGGTCGCGAGACCGGAGATGAACAGGCCGGCCGAGACGAGGTAGGTGATCTCGGCGCCACTCAGCTTGAGGGCAGTCCCGACGATCAGGGGAACGGCGACGACGCCGGCGTACATGCTGAGCACGTGCTGCAGCCCGTAGAGGATCATCTGCGGGATGGGTAGTTTCTCATCCACCGGATGGACCTCGGCGACTGCCGTGGGGGACTGGTCGGTCATGGGTGCTCTCCTTTGAGCGATGGAGCCGGGTCAACAGGGTTAGTGCAGAAAGCGCGGATCAGGGCTGGAGCGAGTAACGGATGGAACTGGGAAGGTCAGACTCCGAGGTCGGCTCGGAGCGCGCTGACGTGGGTGTTGGCGTCGAGCGAGTACTCGACCGAGGTGAGGTTGCCCTCGGCGTCGACGACGAAGGTGGAACGGAGCGGCCCGACCATCGACTGGCCGTTCACGACCTTGTCTCCGAAAGCGCCCCAGCGTTTGGCGGCGCCGTGGTCGGGGTCAGAGAGCAGGTCGTGCCCCACCCCGTTGGCGTCGGCGAACTCGCGCAGGGTCTGCGGCGAATCGGCGCTCACACCGAAGACGGTGTAGCCGGCGCGCTCGAGGTCGCTGCGGCTGTCACGGAAGTCGCAGACCTCCTTGGTGCAGCCCGGCGTGAACGCCTTCGGGAAGAAGTACACGATGACTGCGGTGCCACGCAGCTGGGCGAGCGAACGCGTCTGGCCGTCCTGGTTCTGCAGGTCGAGCTCCGGTGCGGAGTCACCGACGGAAAGCACGGTGCGGTCTGCGGTCATGGTGTGCTCCTGGGTTGCGGGTCAGAACGGGGGTGTCGGTCGGGCCCGGCGATCCGGGCGGGCGAGCCTAGGCGCTGGCGCGAAGACTCTCGGTATCGGAGTGGGGTCGGGCCAGGGCGCCGATGGCAGCCGCGTCGAGACCAGTGGTCGCGACCAGCTCGGACTCGTCGATGGCGCCACAGGCATGACCGCGCTGGAGGAAGCGGGACAGGGCCCGTGCGGTGGCCGGCTCGTCCATGATGGCCGAGTCGGTCTTGCTCACGTAGTTCGCGAGCCGCGTTGCGGCCCGGGCGAACCCGGATCGGTAGAAGGCGAAGGTCGTGAGGTAGCGCGTCGGGAGCTGGCCGAAGTGGAGGTCCCAACCCTGGTAGTAGCCGCGCCGGAGGGCACGTTCGACCAGACCGGCGTGCAACGCCCAGGCCGAACGCACCTGCTCGGGCGGCCCGACGGGGAGCACGTTGGTCGAACCGTCGCTGAGGTGCACCCCGGTGCCGGCGGCAGCGAGCTGCATGACCGTCTTGGCGTGGTCGGCGGCAGGATGGTCGGACGCCTGGTACTCGGCCGCGATCTGCAGCGAGGCGCTGTAGTCGTAGGTGCCGTAGTGCAGCGAGGTGACGCGACCCCCGGCCACGTGGATGGCGGTGGCCACCGGGGCCGAGCCGTCGGGGCCGAGGATCAGCTGAGGCGTCTCGACCTGGATCTCGAAGCCGAGCGCACCCTGGTCGAGAGCGTGCGCCGACTCGAGCGCCGCACAGACGGAGACCATGGCCTCGACCTGGCTGACGGTGCTCACCTTCGGGAACGTGAGCACGAGCTGTTCGGGCACCTGGCCCACGCGCTCGAGCAGCGAGCCGAGGAAGAGGTCGAGGGTGCGGATGCCGCGGCGCCGGGTCGGCGCCTCGAAGCACTTGAAGCGGATGCCGATGAAGTCGGGGCAGGTGCCCGCCTCCAACGCGTCGGCGACGGAACCGGCGGCCGTGACGCTGTCGGCATCCTCGGCGGCGTCGCCGCGGTCGCCGTACCCGTCCTCGAAGTCGAGGCGCAGGTCTTCGATGGGTGCGGTGCGCAGCTTGGTGTCGACGCGGCCCGCGACCTGCTCGGCCACGTCACCGGTCAGGCCCAGGTCGGCGGCGAGGGCCGAAAGCCCGCCGTGCTTCTCGACCAGGTCGAGGGCAGCGGCGCCCCACTCCCCCGGCAGCGCGGGGGTGTAGCGGTCGGCCGGAACGTAGACGGTGTGCACCGGCTGGCGCCGGCCGTCGTCACCGGGGTAGGCGAGCGCGAGCATCTCGTCGGTGTCGCCGAGCTCGGCGTCGACCCCGCCCAGAAAGTCTTCGGGCAGAACGGCATCCGCCATCTCAGATCACCTCTTCGTACGCCGGAAGGGTGAGGAAGTCGACGAACGCCTCGTCGAGGCACAGCTGCGCGATGAGGGCCTTGGCGGGCTCGTAGTAGCGCGCGAAGTCGTCGGCCGCCACTTCACCACGGAGCCGCTCAGCCTCCTCGTCGAGCAGACGGGAGACGAGCTCACGCGTGACCGTGTCGCCCGTGTCATCGAGCACGGAGGCGTTGGCGATCTGCTGCCAGACCTGCGAGCGCGAGATCTCAGCCGTCGCGGCATCCTCCATGAGGTTGTGGATGGCGACGGCCCCGTTGCCCGAGAGCCACACCGCCGTGTAGGCGAGGGCGACGTAGAGGTTCGCGCGCAGACCGGTGAGGGTGTTCGCGCCCTTGGCCGAGCTGATGTCGAGCAGCTGCTCGGCCGTGACCTGCACGTCGTCACGCTGGCGGCCCAGCTGGTTCGGCCGGTCGCCGAGCACGCCGTCGAAGACCTCGCGGCACACCGGCACGAGGTCGGGGTGCGCCACCCAGGAGCCGTCGAAGCCGTCGCCGGCCTCGCGGGTCTTGTCGGAGCGCACCTTCTTGAAGGCGGCCGCGTTGACGTCGGCGTCGCGACGGCTCGGGATGAACGCGGCCATGCCGCCCATAGCGAAGGCACCGCGACGGTGGCAGGTCTTGACGAGCAGCTCGGTGTAGGCGCGCATGAACGGAGCCGTCATGGCGATGTCGGCGCGGTCGACGAGCACGAACTGCGAGCCGGCATCACGGAAGTACTTGATGATGCTGAAGAGGTAGTCCCAGCGGCCGGCGTTGAGGCCCGAGGCGTGCTCCCGCAGCTCGTAGAGGATCTCGTCCATCTCGAAAGCGGCGGGGATGGTCTCGATGAGCACGGTCGCCCGGATGGTGCCGTGCTCGATGCCCAGCTCGGCCTCGGCGAAGGTGAACACGTCGTTCCAGAGGCGGGCCTCGAGGTGGCTCTCCATCTTGGGCAGGTAGTAGTAGGGGCCGTGGCCGTTGTCGAGCAGCAGCTGGGCCAGGTGGAAGAAGTGCAGGCCGAAGTCGACGAGGCCACCCACGGTGCGCTGACCGTCGACGAGCACGTGGGCCTCGCTCAGGTGCCAGCCGCGGGGGCGGGTGACGACCACCGCGAGCGGGGCGTCGGTGCGCAGCCGGTACTCCTTGCCGTCGTCACTGGTGAACGACAGGGTGCCACGGGCGGCGTCACGCAGGTTGCGAATCGCGCTGACGATGTTCGGCCACGTGGGGCAGCTGGCGTCTTCGAGGTCGGCGAGCCACACCTTGGCCCCGGAGTTGAGGGCGTTGATGGCCATCTTCTCCGGGGTGGCGGGGCCGGTCATCTCGACGCGGCGGTCCTGCAGGGCCGGCGGCGCCGGCGCGACGGTCCAGTCGGACTCACGCACCTCACGGGTCTCGGGCAGAAAGTCGAGCCCACCGGCCTGGGATGCCGCTGCCTGCTTGGTCACGCGCTCGGCGAGCAGCTCGCTGCGACGGGCCGCGAACTTCACGTGCAGCTTCTCGATGAAGGCGAGCGCCTCGTCGGTGAGAATCTCGTCGGCGCCGTCGACGGGGCTTCGGTCGGTGACCTCGATGCTCATGATGCCTCTTCAGGGGTGTCGGTGCTGGCGATGTCGGCGGCGCTGTCGGCGACCTCGGGACTCACGGTCGCGAGGCCGTGGGCATGGGCCGAGGCGACAACCGCTTCCGCGACGGAGGTGGCGACCCGCGGGTCGAACACGCTCGGCACGATGTAGCTGGCGTTGAGCTCGTCGGCGCTGACGCAGTTGGCAATGGCCTCGGCGGCCGACACGAGCATGTGCGTGGTGATGTCGGAGGCGGCGGCGTCGAGCAGCCCGCGGAACAGGCCCGGGAACGCGAGCACGTTGTTGATCTGGTTCGGGAAGTCGCTTCGCCCGGTGGCCACGACCGTGGCGTGCTTCGCGGCATCCAGTGGGTGGATCTCGGGCGTGGGGTTGGCCAGGGCGAAGACGATGGCGTCAGGCGCCATGGTCGCGACGTGCTCGGCCTGCAGGATGTTCGGGCCCGAGACGCCGATGAAGACGTCGGCGCCGACGAGCACCTCGTACAGGGTGCCTTTGATGTGGTCGGGGTTGGTGTTCTCGGCCAGCCATTGACGCTGCTCGTCGGCGTAGGTCTCTCCGGCGTGGAGCGACCCGTTGCGGCCGCACGCGATGATGTTCGTAGCGCCCTGGGCGTTCAGGAGGCGTGCGATCGCGCTCCCCGCGGCGCCGGCGCCGCTGACGACGATCTTGGTGTCGGTGATGTTCTTGCCCACCACTCGAAGGGCGTTGATCAGGGCGGACAGTACGACGATCGCCGTGCCGTGCTGGTCGTCGTGGAAGACGGGGATGTCGAGCTCGTCGCGCAGCCGGCGCTCGATCTCGAAACAGCGCGGAGCCGAGATGTCCTCGAGGTTGATGCCGCCGTACACCGGGGCCATGGCCTTGACGATCATGATGATCTCTTCGGTGTCCTTGGTGTCGAGACACACGGGCCAGGCATCGACGTCGGCGAACCGCTTGAACAGGGCGGCCTTGCCCTCCATCACCGGCATGGCGGCCGCGGGGCCGATGTCACCGAGACCGAGCACGGCGGTGCCGTCGGTGACGACGGCCACGGTGTTGCGCTTGATGGTGAGCCGGCGGGCGTCGGCCGGGTTCGCGGCGATCGCCAGGCAGACCCGGGCTACACCGGGGGTGTAGGCGCGGGAGAGGTCGTCACGGTTGCGCAGCTCGACCTTCGAGACCACCGAGAGCTTGCCGCCGAGGTGCATCAGGAAGGTGCGGTCGCTGACCTTGCGCACGGTGACGCCCTCGAGGGCATCCACGGCAGCGCTCACGCGAGCGGCGTGCGCCTCGTCCTCGGTGTTGGCGGTGATGTCGACCACGATGTCCTGGTGGGTCGACTCGACGACGTCGAGGGCCGTGATCTCAGCCCCGGCAGAGGCGGCCGCGGCCGTCAGCTCTGACGTGGCACTGAACCCGGCGGGGGCAGCGACACGCATGGTGATGGCGTATCCGGGGCTGGGGCGTGACATTGGGGACCTCTCGTTCGGAGCGTCTTTGATTCCGTATTACGGATATTAGAGTCCGTCCTGCGGAATTTCAAGACCAGATGCCCACCAGCCTAGTGACGTGCATCACACCCTCGGAAGACCCGTTGGGCATCTGCAATGTCACATCTGCCGTTCCGCGGACTAGCGAGACCCCGCCGGGTCGGTGGCGGTGTGGACCTCGTGGATCACGGCGCGCACACAGTCGACTGCGGCAGCGGCGTCGCCGACCCGGATGGCGGCCACGAGGGCGGAGTGGTCGATATGGGTACTGCCCGTGAGGCCGTGCGCCACCGAGGCCTCGATGCTGGCGCGCAGCTCGTCCAAGAAGCCTCGGTAGACCCGGGAGAGGAAGGGGTTGTGTGCCGCGTCGACCACTGCGACATGCAGGTCGAGGTCGGCGTCGACCCAGGGGCCCAGCTCGCCGGCCGCCCAGGCCTGCTCGCGGGCGACCAGGGCCCGGCTGAGCGCCTCGATGTCTGACGCGGTTCGCCGCTCTGCGGCCAGGCGCGCCGCCTCGGCCTCCAGGGCCGCCCGCACCTCGAGGATGTGGCCGTGCTCGACCCCGCCCATGCGTCGGTTCATGAGCACCGTCAGCTCGTCGCTGGCCCGCACCCGGGTGCCGTCGCCCTGACGCACCTCCAGGATGCCGACGTGGGCCAGGGCTCGAACAGCCTCGCGCACGGTGCTTCGACCGACCCCGAGCTGCGCGGCCAGCTGCGCCTCGGCCGGGATGCGCTCGCCGACGACCCACGTGCCGGCGGCCACGAGGCCCTTCAGCTCATCGACCACCCGTTCGACCAGACCTCGACGGTCCACCTGTGCCTCCAAACATCAGATGATCTGATGTTATGCTGGGCCGTGCCCGATCAGCAACCCGCCCAGACCGACACCCGGCCGACGCGTGCGACCCACCCGGCCGGCGCACCGGGCGCCATCGGGCGCCGACGGCGCCGGCTGGCTCTCGGTGGGGCGCCGTTGCTCGCCATTCTTCTCGCGGCGTTCAACCTGCGCGCCGGTATCAGCAGCATCGGCCCGGTGCTCGTTCAGGTTCGGGCCGACACCGGGCTCTCCTCGACGCTGGCCGGCCTGATCACCTCGACTCCCCTGGTGTGCTTCGCAGTCGTCGGAGTGAGCGCCCCGGCGCTGGCGCGCCGGTTCGGCGCCGAGACCGTGATCGGGTGGTCAGCCGGCCTGCTGGGGCTCGCGCTGCTGGCGCGGGTCACCGGCGGCACCGCCACCCTGCTGGCCGGCACCCTGCTCGCCTGCGCCGGCATCGCTCTGGTCAACGTGTTGTTGCCCGTCGTCGTCAAGACCAAATTTCCCACGCGGATCGGCATCATCACCGGCGTCTACACCGCGGCGCTGGCGGCCGGCTCCGCGACGGCCGCCGCGGTCAGCGCCCCGTTGGCCAACCTCTACGGGTGGCACGCCGCCCTCGGTGCGTGGGGGGTGCTGGCCCTCGTCGGCGGAGCCGTCTGGGTCGCGGTGATGCGATCGCGTGGTGGGTTGGGCTCTGGGCCGGGCGATCCGGCTGGGTCGGCTGGGTCGGCTGAGTCGGTTGAGTCGGCTGATTCATCGTTGGGCCGGGGAACTCCCCTCTCGCACCTCGTTCGCCAGCCCATGGTGTGGGCGCTGGCCGTGTTCTTCGGCACTCAGGCCGTGCTGGCGTACGTGCAGATGGGCTGGCTTCCGACGATCTTCTCGGATGCCGGCTTCTCGGCAGGCGAGAGTGGCCTGCTGCTGTCGGTCTCGATCCTGGCCGGCGTTCCCGTCGCGTTCCTCGCCCCGGCCCTGGCTGCCCGCCGGGCCGACCAGCGCCCGTGGACGGTCGGCCTGACGCTGGTCTCGATGGCCGGCGTCACGGGCCTGCTGCTCGCCCCGGCCCAGGGCGCCTGGGTGTGGGCGGTCATGCTCGGCATCGGTTCTGGCACCTTCCCCCTCGTCCTTAGCCTCTTCGGGCTGAAGACCCGCTCCCCCTCGTCGACGGCCGCTGTCTCGGCCTTCGGGCAGAGCGTCGGCTACCTGATCGCGGCCGTCGGCCCCTTCGGCTTCGGCCTGCTGCACGACGCCCGGGGCGGCTGGTCCCTGCCCCTGACGGGCGTGCTC
Organism: Terracoccus sp.; assembly: GCA_040007275.1. GTDB lineage: Bacteria > Actinomycetota > Actinomycetes > Actinomycetales > Dermatophilaceae > DSM-29435. The sequence goes on along the minus strand of JBDTVJ010000024.1, from coordinate 17,661 downwards.
GTCGTGCTGGCCGTGCAGGTGCTGGCCGGCGCCGTAGCCGGCCGACCGGTGATCATCCCCGACCCCGCCGAGGTGACCACGACCACGATGTCAGCCTGACTCAGGGCGAGGTGGTGGCAGCAACGGCCGCCCCCGTGCTCCCGAGCGGTACATGGCCGTACACGGCGGTAGAGCCGGGGTAACCTGCCCCGCCCGTTCGCTCCCGGGGTTGGGAGCTCAAGGGTCGTTGTCCTACCGGTTGGCAACGGCGCCCAGCTGTTGTGCCTGTCCGTCGCGCAGTGCGTGCTGAACGACACCTACCGTGAGGCTGCGCGACTGGGTATCGGATGAATGGCGTCGCGGAGGAAGCTGACGACGGCTTCGACGAAGCGTGGTGCTCGACCGGAATCGAGTACGTGGTCGGTCAAGTCACGGTCGGCTCCAGAGCCTTGGCACAGGAACTGGCGCGCCTGAGCGCGGTGGTGGACGAGGTGGCCGAGGTTCCACGGGTTATCCGCGTTGGTGAGCCGGTGACGAGACGAAGGTAAGCAAGCGGGGGCGAACGGCATCCGGGTCAAGCGATGACCCGCCTCGGACACCTTGAGAGGGCGGCGTTTCAGCGACGAGGCTGGGCCGCTAGATACACGGTGTTGGCCGACTCCCCACCGGTGAGCGGATTGGGGAAGGAGACCACGTGGGCGCCGGCCTGCTCGAAGGCCTCGGCCAGCCGCCGCACCACCTCCGGTTCGGGTGGCTCGTCAGACCACAGCGCGAAGGCCCCGTCGTCAGCGAGCACCGCGGCGACCCGCGCGAACCCCGGGGCCGTGTAGAGGTCACCGTGGTCGTCACGCAGAAGCCAGTCGGGTGCATGGTCGATGTCCAGCAGCACCGCGTCGTAGGTTCGGTCGGCGCGACCCGCGCGAACCACATCGAAGAAGTCGTCGCACACAAGGCGCACCCGCGGGTTCGAGGACAGTCCACGGGTGTCGGGAATCAGGTCGCGCTCGTGCCACGAGATCACGATCTGAAGGGCCTCGATGACGGTCAGCTCACTGACCCGGTCGTCCTCGAGTGCCGCCACCGCGGTGTAACCGAGTCCGAGCCCGCCCACCAGCACGGTCAGAGACGTGCCAGTGACGGCCGCAAGACCGATCCGCGCCAGCTCTCGCTCACCGATGGTGAACTGACTGGACATGAGGAAGTCGTCCCCGAGCTTGACCTCGTGAACGTCCCGCTCCGTGACGCGGTCCCAGCGCCGGCGAAGGCTGATGGCACCCCAGGGGGTGTCGCCCCAGTCGAGCTCCTCGATCTGCATCCGCCGAGACTAGTTCCGTTCGCGGGCGCTCGTTGCTGCCGCTTCGAGTTCTCGTCTCACTCAGCCCGACGCAAAGGGCCCACCCGCACCTGGGTCTCACGCCTGCGCGGAGTCGACGTGGGCCCGACGTGGGCCGGACCGTCTCGGTGGTGGTTTGATCGCGACATGCGCATCTTCTTCACCGGAGGCAGCGGCAAGGCCGGCAGGCACGTCGCGCCCTACCTGGCTCAGCAGGGTCACCAGGTCACGAACGCCGACCTGGTCCCGTTGCGAGACCCGGCCGTAGCCGACCTGAGGGTCGACCTCACCGACGTCGGAGAGACCTACTCGGCGTTGGCCGGGTTGGCGAGGATGGACGAGCTCGAGCTGGCGCAGCAGCCTGCCTATGACGCTGTCGTGCATTTCGCCGCCGTGCCGGCGATCCTGCTCACGTCTGACGCGAAGACCTACGCCACGAACGTGCTGAGTACCTACAACGTGCTCGAGGCCGCGACCCGGCTGGGCGTGCGCAAGATCGTCTTCGCTTCCTCGGAGACGACCTATGGAGTCTGCTTCGCTCAGGGCGAGCGGCGACCGCAGTACGTGCCGGTCGACGAGAACCACCCGACGGTGCCCGAGGACGCCTACGCGATGTCCAAGGTGGCGGGCGAGGTGACGGCGCGATCCTTCCAGGCCCGCACCGGCGGCGACATCTACGGCCTGCGGATCAACAACGTCATCGAGCCGCACGAGTACGCCGAGCTGTTCCCCGACTTCCTCGCCGACCCGTCGCTGAGGCGCCGCAACATCTTCGCCTACATCGACACCCGCGACCTCGGCCAGATGGTGCAACGCTGCCTGGAGGTCGACGGGCTGGGTTACGAGGTCTTCAATGTTGCCAACGCCGACCGGTCCGTCGCTGCGACGACCCAGGAGGTGCTGGACCGCTTCTACGACGGGGTGACGCTGACTCGGCCGATGGGGCGTGACGAGACGTTCTACTCGATCGACAAGGCCCGCGAGCTGCTCGACTACGCGCCGCAGCACTCGTGGCGCGACATCCTGCCGGATCCCGAGGCTCAGACCTGATCGACGCCAGACACATCGGCGCCCACCAGCCGCGCGGCAGCGCGGGGCGGGGCACGTCAGGGCACGCCGAGACTGCTGTCGGTGGTTGGTGTCAAGATGGCCCAATGGCGTCAGACAATCGGATGGTGGCCTTGGGCTTCGGCAAGTTCGCACGCGCCGACCGCATCTTCGCGCTCGAGCGCATCACCGGTGAGGAACGCGGCGACGGCCAACGCACCCGGGTCTGGATCGACGGCGTCGCCGACCCCCTGATCGCCTCACGCACCGAGGGCACGATCCTGCGCGACATGGGGCAGGAGGCAGCCATCGTCGGGCCCGAGCTCGACGAGGCCCTCGACCTGGCCGCGCGTCTCGCCGCCGCGGCCGATGCGGGCCGCGTAGACCTGAGCGACCTCGGTCGTCGAGCCCGACGCCTGCTGGCCTCGACCACTGCTTCCGCGTCCGAGTAGCCTGCCGAAACTCGGCATCGGCCCCCGTCGCCGCGAGCGCCGCGTCAGACCGAGTGGCTGGCGATGTTGATGACGGTGCCGTCAGGAGCGCGCACGAAGAACCGTCGGATCCCCCAGGGCTCGGTCGTCAGTGGGTGGACGATCTCGTAGCCGAGCGCCTGGGCTTCCTCGTAGGCACCCTCGACATCGTCGGTCGCCACCGAGATCCTCGAGTCCTCGGCGGCCGTGAGGTCGCCAGCCACGAGCTGCACGTTCGCCCCGGTCTCGGGCGAGGTGTAACGGGCCACCCAGCCCATGTTGAACTCCTCGGTCGTGAGCCCGAGGAAGTCGGTGTAGAAACCCTTCGCAGCCTCGATGTCGGCCACCTGCAGGTTGGCCATGATCTTGGTGGCACGCATGATGCCCTCCTACTCTGCTAGCCGATGGCGTCGATGATCGTCCCCACCGACGCACGCTGTCCAGCATCCGGTGCGATGAAAGTGGCCACTCGACTGGGTGGGTCACTCGTGCCTGTCGAGTGGCCGGTTCCGTACGGCGGGTCGGCGTACGAAAGTGGCCACTCGACGAGGTGGCGGGCGTCAGTGCAGGATCACGGTTCGGTTGCCGTGCAGGATGACCCGGCTCTCGCAGTGCCAGCGCACCGCGTTCGACAGGGCCTTGCACTCGGTGTCGCGGCCGGCCGCGGCAAGGTCGTCCGGGGTGTCGGCGTGGTCGACCTCGCGCACCTGCTGCGAGATGATCGGCCCCTCGTCGAGGTCGGCGCTGACGTAGTGCGCCGTGGCGCCCACCGTCTTGACGCCGCGGTCGTAGGCCTGGTGGTAGGGCTTGGCTCCCTTGAAGCTCGGCAGGAACGAGTGGTGGATGTTGATGGCGCGGCCGGTCAGCTCTCCCACGAGGTGATCGCTGAGAATCTGCATGTAACGGGCCAGCACCACCAGCTCGACGTCGTGCTCGGCTACCAGTCGCAACAGCTCGGCCTCGGCCGCCGGCTTCGTCTCGGGCGTCACCGGAACGTGGTGGAACGGGATGCCGTGCCACTGCACCAGCGACTCGTGGTCACGGTGGTTCGACACGACGGCCACGACGTCGATGGGCAGCTCACCGACCCGAGCGCGGAAGAGCAGGTCGTTGAGACAGTGCGAGAACTTCGACACCATGATCAGCACCCGGCGGGGCGTGGCGGCCGACCGCAGCTCAAAGCGCATGTCGAACCGCTCCGCCACGTCGCCGAAGGCCGCCGTCAGTCGGGCAACCAGGTCGCCCGCGTCGTCAGCGTCGTCAGCGTCGTCAGCGTCGTCAGCGGCCTCCGCAACGTCGCCGGATGCCGCTGAGGGAACCGAGAAGTGCACGCGCAGAAAGCAGTGGCCGTGACGCGCGTCGTCGAACTGTTTGAGCTCGCGGATGTCGCCGTGGTGCTCGAGCAGGAAGCCCGACACGGCGTTGACGATGCCCGGCCGCTCTGGGCAGTCGAGCGTCAGCACGTAGCCACCACCGGTCGTGAACCGGCTTCTGACAGAGGGCCGCTGCGAAGACGAGTCGTCGACCGCTTCAACGGTCGTGGTACTAACAACACTCATGGCAGAGCCTTCCTCGGCTGAGATCTCAGCACTCGATGACGTTGACGGCGAGACCTCCGCGGGAGGTCTCCTTGTACTTGATCTTCATGTCGGCGCCGGTCTCGCGCATGGTCTTGATGGCCTGGTCGAGGGTCACCTTCTGGTGCCCCCCGCCGTGGCGCGAGAGCCGGGCGGCGTTGATGGCCTTGACCGAGGCGATCGCGTTGCGTTCGATGCACGGGATCTGCACGAGGCCACCGACCGGGTCGCAGGTGAGCCCGAGGTTGTGCTCAATACCGATCTCGGCGGCGTTCTCGACCTGCTCGGGCGTGCCGCCGAGAACCGCGGCCAGGCCGCCCGCCGCCATCGAGCACGCCGAACCGACCTCGCCCTGACAGCCCACCTCGGCGCCCGAGATGGACGCGCCGAGCTTGAAGAGGATGCCGATGGCCGCCGCCGTCAGGAGGAACTCCACGACCTTGTCGTCATCGGCCCCGTCGACGAAGCGGGTGTAGAAGTGCAGCACCGCCGGAATGATGCCGGCCGCACCGTTGGTGGGCGCCGTGACGATGCGGCCGCCGGAGGCGTTCTCCTCGTTGACCGCGAGTGCGTAGAGGTTGACCCACTCCATCGCCCACAGCGGGTCGAGCATCGGGGCCCCGCCGACCCGCGCCGTCGCCTCCTGCTCACGCAGCTGCTTGCGCAGCTCGGGAGCCCGCCGGCGCACCTTCAAGCCGCCGGGCAGGGTCGTCTCCGTTCGGGTACAGCCGGTCTCGACACACTCCTGCATGACGTCCCACAGGTGCAGGAGCTGGGACCGCACCTGCGCCTCGGTTCGCCACGACAGCTCGTTGGCCATCATCACCTGCGCGATCGACAGGTCGTTCTCGCGGCAGTGCGCCAGCAGCTCCTTGCCCTTCTCGAAGGGGTACGCGACCGGGGTCTCGTCTTCGACAACTCGGTCGCTGCCGCTCGCCCCCTCGTCGACGACGAAGCCGCCGCCGACCGAGTAGTAGGTGCGGTGCAGCAGTGAGACGCCGCTGCCGTCGAAGGCCTCGAAGGTCATCCCGTTCGGGTGCGTGGGCAGTGACCGGCGCCGGTGCATGGTGAGGTCTTCGTCAGTGTCGAAGTCGATCTCGCGGATGCCGCCCAGGTGCAGCCGGCCGCTGGCGCGTACCTGCTTGACCCGGTCCAACGCCCGGTCGGTGTCGACGGTCTCGGGGTCTTCACCCTCGAGGCCGAGCAGCACCGCCCGGTCAGAACCGTGCCCGTGCCCGGTGGCCCCGAGGGAACCGTAGAGCTGGGCGTCGACGCGGGTCGTCGCCTCGATCAACCCCAGCTCACCGAGAGCCAGAGCGAACCGACGGGCCGCACGCATCGGGCCGACCGTGTGTGACGACGACGGCCCGATGCCCACGGAGAAGAGGTCGAGAGCGCTGAGTGCCATCAGGAGAACTCCCGCATCCCGTCTGCCAACCAGCCCACGACGTGTTCGGCGAAGGACGCTCGAGGCATCAGCAGCCAGGTGTCGGCGGCGGAGCGCCAAAGGATGACGGCGACCGACTCCATCTGCGTCGACACAGCCCGACCGACCGGGAACTCCCGGGGGTGCAGGTCGAGCTCGATCGTCTTGTCGAGCACCGCCCGCGCCTTCGGGCCCGACAGCTCGAGGGTGGTGCGGTTCGACGACACGTCGACAACCTGACCACGCCGCTCGCCCAGGGCCACGTTCAGCGACTCGACCACCGCGGCGATCGAGACCCCCGTGTCGGCCTCGTCGCCGAGCACGGCCAGCCATTCGTCGGGCGAGAGCCAGACGACCGACACTGAACTGCCCGAGCCGCCCTCGCCGAACTCACCGTGGGCCTTTTCGCCCACGGCGCTCGGCATGGTCACACCGAGGGCGTTGCCCACGGCCTCCACGGCCTCGGGTGAGGTGGCGCGAATGGTGATCTGCGTGAGGAAGGGGACCTCGCGCAGACGAACCTGCTCACCGCCCGCTGCCGCCATGAGCTCGGGGAGGTGATGGGCGGGGCTGCGCCGGTAGCCCAGCACTGCGGCATCCGTCGTTCCCGTCGCTGCCGGCTTGACCGTCATCTGCTCAGCCATCTCGGCGAGCTCCTTCCTTGTCGTAGAGCACGGGTTCGCGCACCTCGACCTCGGTGAACTGGCCACCGAACGAGGCGAGCAGCGTCTGACCGACCCGGGTGGGCCCGTCCTTGACGAGGGCGAGGGCGAAGCTGCGGCCCAGCGCCTGGCTGTGGTAGCTCGAGGTGACGAACCCCACCATCGCGATGGGCGCGCTCGGCAGCCCCTCGCCGGTGTAGTCACCCAGAGCGTCGAGCTCGATGAGCTGGGCCCCCTCGGGCAGACGCAGCGTGTGGTCGAGCGGCAGCACACTGACGAGCTGCTTGCGACCCGGCTCCGTGAACGCCGCCCGCGAGAACGACCGCTTGCCGATGAACTCCTTGGTCTTGCTGACCACCCAGTCCATGCCGAGGTCGTGCGGGGTGACGGTGCCGTCGGTCTCCTGCCCCACGATGGGGAAGGCCTTCTCGGCGCGCAGCACGTGCATCGTCTCGGTGCCGTACGGCGTGATGTCGAACTCCTCGCCCGCTGCCGCGACGTCTTCCCAGACCTTGAGGCCGTACCAGCGTGGCACGTTGATCTCGTAGGCGAGCTCGCCCGAGAAGGTGATGCGACAGACCCGGGCGTCGATGCCCGAGGCGAGCGTCGTCTCCCGGAACTCCATGAAGCCGAACCCCTCCTTCGACACGTCGAGGTCGGGGGCCAGCTTGGCGATGACCTCGCGAGAACGTGGCCCCACCACAGCGACGGTCGACCACTGCTCGGTCACCGAGGTGAGCGTGACGTCGAGCTCGGGCCACTCGGTCTGGCTCCACTCCTCGAGCCAGTCGAGCACCTTGGCTGCGCCGCCGGTGGTCGTGGTCATGAAGAAGCGGTCGTCGGCGAGACGAAGCGTGACACCGTCGTCGAACACCATGCCTGACACGGTACACATGACGCCGTAGCGACCCTTGCCGACGGGCAGTTTCAGGAACGGGTTGGTGTAGATGCGGTTGAGGAACTCGGGAGCGTCGGCCCCCCGGATCTCGATCTTGCCCAGCGTGGTGGCGTCCATGAAGGCCACCCCTTCGCGGGCGGCCCGGCACTCGCGTGCCACCGCGGCGTCCATGTCCTCCCCCTCCTGGGGGTAGAACCACGGGCGCTTCCACTGACCGACGTCCTCGAAGCGGGCGCCGTGCTCGACGTGCCACGAGTGCGCGGGGCTGGTACGGGCCGCGTCGAACAGGGCGCCGCGGCCACGACCGGCCAGTGCGGTGAACGCCACCGGGGTGAACGGCGCGCGGAAGGTCGTCGTGCCGATGGTGCCCGGCGTGGGCCGGCGGGCCGGCTGACCCGATGCCGTCAGCTCTACCGAATCGGCCGCATCCTGGCCGGGCTGACCGGACGGGATCGCCTTGGTGTCGTTGCCCGAGAGTAGCTGGGTGAGCAGGCCGATGGTGTTGACACCACCGATCTTGCCCTGGTCGATGCCGGTGCTGATCGAGGTGTAGCGCTTGACGTGCTCGACCGAGCGCATGCCGGCCCCCGTGGCGCGCAGCACGTCGGCGGCGGTGTTGTCGCGGTGCGGGTCGACGAAGTGCGTGTCGAGAGAACCGTCGGGCGCGGGCACGGCCCACAGCGGACGCACCGTGCCGGCGGCGCGGTGCTGGCGGGCGCGCCAGACCTCGGCACTTTCGGCGACTGCGTCACCGTCGTCAGCACTGCTGGATGCCGGGAAGCCGGCAGCCGCGGCAGCGTCACGGCCCGCGCGGGCCCCCTCGATGAGGCAGTCGTCGGTGTCGTAGGTGCCGTTGCCGGCGCCGACGACGAACTGGTTCTTGACCCCGGCCGACGGCACGAAGCCGGAGAGCACGTCGTCCCAGGCGAGCTGGCCCTGGCGCTGGCTGTGCAGGCTCACGTTCGGGGTCCACCCGCCCGAGACTGCGACGAGGTCGCAGGCGATCAGCTCGGCGTCACCGGCCAGCTGGCCGGCGTCGTCGATCGGAGCCACGAACGCGCCGGTGACGCCTTCGCTGCCCTCGATGCCCACCACGGCGGATGCCGTTCGAACCGTGAGGCCGGCCCTCCGAGCACCCTCCTGGGCACTGGTCGCGGCCTTGACCTCGGGGCGCGCGTCGACGACCGTGACTGTCGCACCAGCCTTCGTGAGGCAGCGTGCCGTCTCGTAGGCGGAGTCGTTGGTGGTGAACAGCACCACGTCGCGACCCGGCAGGGCAGCCCACCGCTCGACGTAGGTCTTCACGGCGGAGGCCAGCATGACACCGGGAACATCGTTGTCGCTGAACACGATCGGGCGCTCGAAGGCGCCGACAGCGAGCACGACCTGGCCGGCCGTGACGTGCCATAGCCGCTGACGCGAGACGCCGGCGTGAGCCGACGCCACGTCGTCGCGCTTCTCGAGCGCCACGAGGAAGTTGTTGTCGTAGCTGCCGAACACGCAGGTGCGGGTCAGCACGGTCACCTCTGGGGCAGCGTCGAGCTCGGCCCGCACGTCGGCGACGTAGTCGAGGGCGCCCTGGCCTGCGACGGTCGCGGTGGGGTCGCCCAGCAGAGAACCACCGAGCTCGAAGTCCTGCTCGAAGAGCACGACCCGGGCTCCCCCGGATGCCGCCTCCTTGGCGGCGGCCAGACCGGCCGGACCGGAGCCGATGACGGCCACGTCGGCGTGCACGTGCATCTTGTCGTACTCGTTGCGGTCGGGGCGGTCGTCGAGCACCCCGATGCCGTCGAGCAGGGTGACGTCGAGGCCGTCGCGCAGCTCGAGCGTGGTGGCGGGCAGCATCGACTCGTTGTGCTCGCCATTGACGCGAACGAAGGCGTTGGGCTCCTCGACGCCGGCGCTCAGCACGCCGCGCGGGCGGCGCAGGTAGATGGAGTCGCCCACTCGCAGGCGGCCGTTGGCCACGAGCGCGGAGGCGAGGGTGTCGCCGGCGTAGCCGGTCAGGGCCGTGCCGTCGATGGTGAACCCGATCGGCTGGTCGCGGTCGAGGCGCCCACCGCGCTCGAGCCGGCCCCCGTGGTGGTTCTGGTGCTGGGTCATGCTCCAACCTCCTTCGTGGCGAGTGGTGCCTTCGGCAGCCCGTCGGGCCTGGCCTGGTCGAGGCGGTACACGTGGGTGATCTCGTAGGTGTGCGTGTTGCGCACGGCGTTGAACCACTTGCGGCATCCGGCCGAGTGCTGCCAGCGCTCGGCGTAGCTGCCCCGGGGGTTGTCGCGATAGAAGAGGAACTGCGCCCACTCCTCGTCGGTGAGGGCGTCGGGGTTCTCGGGGTAGGCCACGTGGGCCTGACCGCCGTAGGTGTACTCGGTCTCGTTGCGGGGCCCGCAGAACGGGCAGGGGATGACCATCATGGCGAAAGACTCCTTGCCGTCAGTGTTCTCAGTGAGCCACGGCGGCAGCGCCGTGCTCGTCGATGAGGGCGCCGGTGACGAAACGGTCGAGACCGTAGGCCCGGTTGAGCGGGTGCGGCTCGTCGTGGGCGATGGTGTGGGCGTAGGCGAGGCCGGCGGCGGGAACGGCCTTGAAGCCGCCGGTGCCCCAGCCGCAGTTGACGTACATCTGGTCGACGGGCGTGAGACCCATGACCGGTGAGGCATCGAGCGTCACGTCGACCACCCCACCCCAGGTGCGCAGCAGGTGGGCGCGGGCGAAGATCGGGAAGAGCTCGACGGCCGCCGCCATCTGGTGCTCGATGACGTGGAACGAGCCGCGCTGGCCGTAGCCGTTGTAGGCATCGACGCCGGCGCCCATCACGAGCTCACCCTTGTGGGCCTGCGAGACGTAGACGTGCACGTGGTTGGACATCACGACCGTGGGGTGCACGATCTCGTGCAGCTCGGAGACGAGCGCCTGCAGGGGGTGGCTCTGGATCGGCACCCGGAACCCGGCCATGTCGGCCAGCACCGAGGTGTACCCGGCGGCCGCGAGCGCGACCTTGCCGGCGTTGATCCGGCCCCGGTTCGTCTCGACCCCGACCACCCGGTCGCCGTCCATGACGAACCCGGTGACCTCGCAGTTCTGAATGAGGTCGACGCCCATCTCGTTGGCGCGTCGGGCGTAGGCCCAGGCCACCCAGTCGTGCTTGGCGATACCGGCGCGAGGCTGGTAGGTGCCGCCCATGACCGGGTAGCGGATGTCGTCGTTGATGTTGATGATCGGGCAGAGTTCCTTGACCTGCTGCGGGGTGACCCACTCGGCGTCGACCCCGTTGAGGCGGTTGGCCTCGACGCGTCGCACCGAGTCACGCTCGTCCTGCATGGTGTGGGCCAGGTTGAGCACGCCGCGCTGGCTGAAGAACACGTCGTAGCCGAGGTCCTCCTCCATGGTCTCCCACAGCTTGAGCGAGGTCTCGTAGATGGCCGCCGACTCGTCCCAGAGGTAGTTCGACCGGATGATCGTGGTGTTGCGGGCCATGTTGCCGCCGGCCAGCCAGCCCTTGTCGAGCACGGCCACGTTGGTGATGCCGTGGTGCTTGGCCAGGTTGTAGGCGGTGGCGAGCCCATGGCCGCCGCCGCCGACGATGACGACGTCGTAGCTCTTCTTCGGGTCGGGGTTGGTCCAGAGGAAGTCGGGGTGCTGGGGCAGCTCGCGCTGGCTCATGCCAGACCTCCCTCGACACCCGGGTACAGCGGGAAGCGTTCGGTCAGGGCGGTGACGCGGGCCCTTAGACCCTCGATGTCGGCCTTGCCGGTCTCGGCGGCGAGCGCCGAGGCGATGATGTCGGACACTTCGGCGAAGGCCTCGGCGTCGAGGCCACGCGTGGCCAGGGCCGGGGTGCCGATGCGCAGGCCCGAGCTGACCATGGGCGGGCGGGGGTCGAAGGGCACCGCGTTGCGGTTGACGGTGATGCCGATGGAGTGCAGCAGGTCTTCGCCCTGCTGCCCGTCGAGCTCGGAGTTGCGCAGGTCGACGAGCACGAGGTGCACGTCGGTGCCGCCGGTGAGCACGCTGATGCCACGCGCAGCGACATCCGGCTGCTTCAGGCGGTCGGCGAGGATGCCGGCCCCCTCGAGAGTGCGCACCTGGCGGTCGGCGAACGCCTCGGTGGCCGCCAGCTTGAACGCGACCGCCTTGCCGGCGATGACGTGCTCGAGCGGACCGCCCTGCTGACCGGGGAAGACGGCCGAGTTGATCTTCTTGGCGATGGCGGCGTCGTTGGTGAGGATGATGCCGCCCCGCGGGCCGCCGAGGGTCTTGTGGGTCGTGCTGCTGACGACGTGGGCGTGCGGCACCGGTGACGGGTGCAGCCCGGCGGCGACCAGGCCGGCGAAGTGGGCCATGTCGACGAAGAGGTAGGCGCCCACGGCATCCGCGATGCGCCGGAACTCGGCGAAGTCGAGCTGACGGGGGTAGGCCGACCAGCCGGCGATGATCATCTTGGGCTGGTGCTCGTGGGCGAGCCGCTCGACCTCGGCCATGTCGATGAGGTGGGTGTCCTCGCGGACGCCGTAGGCAGCCACCTCGTAGAGCCGACCCGAGAAGTTGATCTTCATGCCGTGGGTGAGGTGCCCGCCGTGGGCCAGCTCGAGACCGAGGATGGTGTCGCCGGGGCGGATCAGCGCGTGCATCACGGCGGCGTTGGCCTGGGCGCCCGAGTGGGGCTGCACGTTGGCGAACTCGGCGCTGAACAGGGCCTTGACCCGGTCGATGGCGAGGGTCTCGATGACGTCGACGTGCTCGCAGCCGCCGTAGTACCGGCGTCCGGGGTAGCCCTCGGCGTACTTGTTCGTCAGTACCGAGCCCTGGGCCTGCATGACGGCGACGGGAGCGAAGTTCTCCGACGCGATCATCTCCAGGGTGTCCTGCTGGCGGTCGAGCTCGTGGCTGATCGCGCTCGCCACCTCGGGATCGAGCAGCGCGAGCTGCTCGTCGAGACTCGAGTGGCTACCTGCCGTGGTGGTAGACAGCGTCTGGGTCGTCATTGCCCCTCCTGATATTTGCCGTGTCGACATCTGATATATCAATCTAGGGGTTACGATATGTCTAAAGACGGCGTCCCGTCAATGGCCGGCACGAAAATCGTGCGGTGACCTCGGGCGCCGGCCCATCGCGACGAGACCTTCCCACCTGAGGAGATCGAGAATGACCATCGAGAGCCTGACCCCCGGCCTGACGTTCACCCTGCCCCCCGGCCCGCCCGGCGGCCCGGACGGCTACGCCTCGATGGCGGAGCAGGCGTACCACCTGATACGTGACCGGCTGATCATGCTCGACATTCCGCCGGGTGCCCCCATCAACGAGCAGGCCCTCGCCGTAGAGCTCGGCATCGGCCGCACTCCCGTGCGGGAGAGCCTGAAGAGACTCGAGCTCGACCACCTCGTGGTCTCCTACCCGCGGCGCGGCACCTTCGCCACGCAGATCGACATCACCGACCTGGCGACGGTGTCGGAGATGCGGGTGGTGCTCGAGCCGTTGGCGGCCCGACGCGCGGCCACCACGGCTCGCCCCGCGAGCCGGGCCGCCCTCTCGGCCAAGGCCGACCAGATCGCAGAGATGGATCTGGAGAAGGTGGGCAACCGTGCGCTGATGGAGTACGACATCGATGTGCACCGGCTTATCTACAGCGCCACCGGCAACCCGCACCTCGAGGAGACCCTCACGCGGCTCGACAACCTCGCCACCCGCATCTGGTGCCTCGTGCTCGACCGGCTGCCCACCGTGGGTGACCATGTGGAGGAACACGTCGGCCTGCTGCGCGCCATCACCGACGGCCTCCCCGACCGCGCCGCCGAGCTGGCCCTGGCCCACACGACCCACTTCGAGCAGTCGGTGCGCGAGGTGCTCTGAGCACCCACTGACCCTCCCGGAGTAGGGCTATTGACGTCAGGCGTTCCTTGAGTTCATACTGGCGCAACGCGGTTGCACATAATGCAACTACTCGTCCCCTTGGAGCTTCAATGTCGAAGAACCAGACAGGCAAGACGCATGCCGGCCCGGTCACGGTCGATCTCGGCCCGACCCTGAGCGGTCAGGAGCGACCCGACCCCGGCGGCGTCGGTAAGAACACCCTGCGGAAGGTCGTGGGCGCGAGCTTCATCGGCAACTTCGTCGAGTGGTTCGACTACGCCGTCTACGGCTACCTCGCGACGACGATCGCCGTGGTCTTCTTTCCTGAGTCCGACAAAAAGACAGCCCTGCTGCTGACCTTCGCCCTCTTCGCCATCTCGTTCCTCGTGCGGCCCCTCGGCGGTTTCGTCTGGGGACACATCGGCGACAAGATCGGCCGGCGTACCGCCCTCAGCTGGTCGATCCTCATCATGTCGATGGCGACCTTCTGCATCGCGCTGCTGCCCTCGTACAACACCATCGGCATCTGGGCCCCGATCCTGCTGCTGCTCGTGCGCGTCGTGCAGGGCTTCTCGGCCTCGGGCGAGTACGCGGGTGCCTCGGCCTTCCTCGTGGAGTACGCCCCCGCCAACCGCCGCGGTCTCTACGCCGCCGTCGTGCCTGCCTCCACCGCCGCCGGCCTGCTGCTCGGGTCGCTCATCGCGGCCCTGCTGACCGGCCTGCTCGACACCGAGCAGCTGCACAGCTGGGGCTGGCGGCTCCCCTTCATGCTCGCTGCCCCGATGGGCCTCATCGGTCGCTACATCCGCACCAAGCTCGAAGACACCCCCGCGTTCCGCGAGCTCGCCGAGTCCGACCACGTCGTCAAGGCCCCGATGAAGGACCTGTTCGTCAACTACTGGAAGGTGCTGCTGATCGCCACCGGCGCGGTGCTGCTCAACGCCGTCGGCTTCTACGTCATCCTCAGCTACATGCCGACCTACCTCAGCGAGGAGATCGGCCTCTCCCCCACGAAGGCCTACCTGGCGACGACCGTCGCCCTCGTCACCTACATCGGCTTCATCCTGCTGACCGGCATGGCCTCCGACCGCTTCGGACGGAAGCGCGTGCTCATCACGGCCTCCGTACTCTTCGTGCTGCTCACGGTGCCGCTGTTCATGATGCTGCAAACCGACAGCTTCGCGGTCATCCTGCTCGTGCAGATCGCGCTGGGAGCCATGCTGACCCTCAACGACGGCACCCTGCCGAGCTTCCTCGCCGAGCTCTTCCCGACGAAGAACCGCTACAGCGGCTTCGCCGTCAGCTTCAACCTCAGCAACGCCCTCTTCGGCGGCACGGCCCCCTTCGTGGCCACCCTGCTCATCACGAAGACCGGCAGCGACCTGGCCCCCGGCTTCTACCTGATGGCCGCTGCCTTCGTGTCGCTTGTGGCCGTCGCCTACTCCCGCGAGACGAGCCGCGAACCCCTGCGCCACCACTGACCAGCCATTGCCCGCCTACACACCACTGACTGACACCCGACTGATCGAGAGGATCCACCCATGACTACCACTGCCACCACCGCGACTTCGGTTGCCGACCTCGAGCGCCTCAAGGTGCTGCACAACGGGGGCAAGGCCCCGCTCACCTTCTCCGACACCGAGTTCGAACGCCGCCTGAGCGGGCTGCGGGCCATCATGGCCGACAAACCGCTCGACGCCGTGGTGCTCACCTCCTACCAGGGCATCAAGTACTACTCCGACTTCCTCTTCACCTACTTCGGACGCTCCTACGCCCTCGTCGTGACCCCCGACGACCAGGTCACCGTCACCGCGAACATCGACGCCGGGATGCCGTGGCGCCGCAGCTACGGCGAGAACATCGTCTACACCGACTGGAAGCGCGACAACTTCCAGTACGGCGTCAGCGAAGCCCTACGCCAGCGCGGCATCACCCCGAAGCGGGTCGGCGTCGAGTTCGACACCCTCTCACTCGACATCCACGCCAAGCTGCAGGGCGTGTTCGAAGGTGCCGCCCTCATCGACGTGGCCCAAGACTCCATGCGTCAGCGGATGCTCAAGTCGGCCGAGGAGATCGAGGTCATCAAGCACGGAACCCGTATCGGCGACCTCGGCGGTGAGGCCATCCGCGCCGCGATCCGCGAGGGCATCACCGAGTACGAGGTCGCCCTGATCGGCACCGAGGCGATGGTCCACGAGATCGCCAAGACCTTCCCCGACAGCGAGGTTCGCGACACCTGGGTGTGGTTCCAGTCCGGCCTGAACACCGACGGCGCCCACAACTGGGCCACCACCCGCAAGCTGCAGCGGGGCGACATCCTCTCGCTCAACTGCTTCCCGATGACCGCCGGCTACTACACCGCCCTGGAGCGCACCCTCTTCCTCGGCCAGCCCGACGAGCGCTCCCTCGAGCTGTGGAACGTCAACGTCGAGGTGCACCGTCGCGGGCTCGAGCTGATCAAGCCCGGCGCCGTCTGCAAGGACATCGCAGCCGAGCTCAACGAGATCTACGTCGGCCACGGCCTGCTCGCCAACCGCACCTTCGGCTACGGCCACTCCTTCGGGGTGCTCTCGCACTACTACGGCCGCGAGGCAGGCCTGGAGCTTCGCGAGGACATCGACACCGTGCTCGAGCCCGGCATGGTCGTCTCGATGGAGCCGATGATCACCGTCGCCGACGGGCAGCCCGGAGCCGGTGGGTACCGCGAGCACGATATCCTCGTGGTCACCGAGGGCGGCGCCGAGAACATCACCAGGTTCCCGTTCGGCCCCGACCACAACATCGTTGACTGAGCGGTTCTCGTGAACGCGGTGCGGTGCGTGACGCGCAAGCGTCCGAGCCGCACCGCCCGCACCTCACAAGGTGAGGATGAGCAGATGACCGCGCCCCCAGCGTGCTTGGCCGCGGCGGCCTCGTGATGAAACACGCAGGTGGGCGCACCTTTGATCACTCGTTGCACGGCGGGAGGTGTCGCCGAGAACGACCCGATCTGCTTACGGCCCTCCCAGAGGCCTGACTGATCGCGGGCCACCGGGAGCCCACGACATTTCTACCTGAACTGCGTAAGTCGCCGAGTCCGTGATAGCAGCGCCGCAAGTGCAGTCAGCGATCCCTGGCTTGTCGACGCAGCCCCCGCAGAGCGGCGCGCGCCACAACCTATTCAGGACACCTCGCCGATGTCCTCCGCCCAGACGCGCGGGTAGCGCTCCTGGAACTCCGACATCAGAGCACGGCAGCGTTGGTCGTCAAGCACCACGACCTCGACTCCGCGAGACCGCAGCAACTCCAGCTCACCCGAGAACGTTTGCGACTCGCCGACCACGACCAGCGGGATGTGGAACTGGATGATCGCACCGGCACACATGGCGCATGGTGCGAGCGTCGTGTAGAGCACCGCCGCTCGGTACGACGGGCGGCGCCCCCCCTGGCGTAGGCATGAGATCTCGCCGTGAGCAGTCGGATCACCCTGCTGCACGCGTAGATTGCGGCTGGCTGCGACTAGATGGCCATCCAGGTCGAGGGCGCTGCCCACCGGGACGCCCCCCTCGTCGAGCCCGGCTCGCGCCTCTCGCACGGCCGCATCAAAACTCGCGGCCCGCCAGCTCGCGCCAGCACCTGAGTTCGTCATCAACACCACCTCAGTCCTTGCGCGTCACCGTACTATCACAAGCTCGATCTTGACCCTCTTCGTGGGATGTCGTGCTTGTTTCGCCGTTGCAAGTCGGTCGGCCACCCTCCCGCCAGGCGATCAACGCGACCTCGGGCTTAAGGCCCGAGCCGCTCGTGGCGATTCCGGACTTGGGGAGACGCTGGCACCGGTCGAACCTAGGAATGCTGCCGCCGACAGCCGATCACACCGGGAACGAGGCCGAGACATCACGGCCGAGCGGCTGGAGGAAATCCTGACCTGCGCTGCGCTGCAGCGATCTCTTTGGTCGGGACGTGCGCTACCTGGGCCCCGTGAACCTGCCGCACTGCCGCGCGGTGCGACGTTCGTAGACGGTCAGCAGCAGAGTTTCGTGAAAAAACGAACACGTCCGGGGCGACGCTACGGCGGCCTCTCAACTTCCCGGCGCTCCGTTGCCGCACCTGAGTCGCCGTCAGGTTCGCGAGGACTACCTGCTGTCGGTCGGTACATTGCCACCCCACGCCAGAATCTGCGGCGCCCTCACGCACTGAACGGTTACCGGTGGCGATCGCGAAGGCAAGTCCACCTCTTTCAACCAGGTCCGTACAGCCTCTTGACTCAAGGCCCTGGCGCGGCCTATCGTCGGTGCAACGCAGTTGTGCTGTATGCAACACCCGGCCCACATCGTAGTGAGGCTCGGGAGACAGCCGGTTGAATGTTGCTGTTGAGATCGATCGCGGTGTGCCTAAGCGGCCCACCAGTCCGGTTCAACTCTAAAGAGGGTCCGACTC
>JBDTVJ010000023.1:0-32796 GCA_040007275.1 Terracoccus sp. | reverse complement strand
CCACCGCGACCAACGGCCAAGGGCTCTGCGCGCGCTGCAACCACACCAAAAAACTCCCCGGCTTCACCGCCCACACCATCACCTCCGACCCTCGACAACCCGGGACACCACACACCGTCGAACTGACCACCCCCACCGGACACACCTACCCATCCACCGCGCCACCCCTCACCCCGGGCAAGGCCCCGAGTTCGATTCCCCAACGGTCACGGCGCACGCAAGCGACCCGCCCCTCAGCGCGTTCCAGCGCTACCTCACCGACCTCATCGCAGGCTGACCGAGCGCCCCAAGGTGGGCCGTCTCCTGGTCGGGCTGTGGCTCGCCCGACCTGCCCAGATCGTTCAGGGTTGGCCCTGTCCGAAGTGCTCCCGCAAGTACCAGGTCATGACAAGCAAGGCTGCCCGCCCGGACCCTCGCGACCGCAGGTGTCGTGTGAGCACACCCCCTCACACCGGTTACGCCGTGCCTACGACAAATCGCGTAGCGACCTGCGCCGATCGCCCGATGACAAGACGATGCGCCTGTCCCACACTGAAGATCGCTTCGGGGGAAACGTACGGGCAGAACCTAGGGCATAGGGGGCACGATCGTGGGTTCATCACGGCTGCAGAGGTATTCAGTTAGGCACCAGCCAGCGGTGACAGCCGCCGTGAGCGGGCTTGGTCTTGCGCTGGTCGCGCTGGTCGCCCCGGCGGGGCCGGCCATAGCCGCCACTCCACCTCCCTATCTGTATGTCGGAGGGGGCACTTGCTCCGACACCGGCGCCGGCACCCAGACCCTTCCGTTCTGCACCATCGCCAAAGCCGGCAAGGTCGCGGTGTCCGGTCAGACTGTTCTCGTCGCGTCCGGGACCTACCGCGACGAGGTCTTTCCCTGGCACTCGGGGTCGCCTGGAGCGCCGATCACCTTCCAGCCCAGCGCCGATGCCACCGTCTCGATCGTCGGCCCGCGCCACGGCTTCACCCTTTCCAACGTGAGCTGGATCACGGTGTCGGGCTTCACCATCTCGGGCACGACCAGCAACGGCATCTACGTCTACAACGCCACAGGCGTCACCCTGTCGAACAACACGGTGCGCGGCTCGGGCCAACGAGTCTCCGGCAGTACCGCCTACGGGATGTACCTCAACTCCCTGACCAACTCGGTGGTGGCCCACAACCTCGTGACCGACAACTCTGCGTCGGGTATGTACCTCACCAACGGCTCGACCGGCAACCTCATCACGGGCAACGAGAGCTCGTTCAACGCCTATGGCTACGTGCGCAACGCAGTCGGGATCGACCTTCGGTCCCGGGGCAACGTCGTGAGCGGTAACCAGGTGCACGACAACGAAGACTCCGGCGTTCAGTCGTACCCCGGTGGTGACGACAACGTGATCGTCAACAACGTCGCCTACCACAACAAGGGATTCACGACCGCCCACCTGAGCAACTGCAGTGCTCCGCCCACCGGCAACACCGCGGGCTGCATCACGGGCGATCACGGCATCGACGACTTCGCGGTGACGGGGAGTCGCATCATCGGCAACGACGTCTACGACAACGTGGCCGCCGGAATCAACCTCGAGGGCCTGCCGTCGGGAACCCCCAGCGGCTTCGTGTTCGCCAACAACATCGCCGTCGACAACGCTTCCTCGTGCCCCAACGGCGCAGGTGGCACGGTCAAGTGTCCGAGAACGCGAGGCAACCTCCGGGTCGACGGCACATCGCAGCTCGGAACCTCGCTCGACAACGACCTCGTGGCGCTGGTGGCACCCGCCATCGGCGGCTCAACCGCCACCATGATGGTGTGGGGTGGGGCGTCGTACACCTCCATGGCGGCCTTCGCGGCCGCAACCGGCCAAGAGGCCAACGGGTTGCAGGGCAACCCCCTGTGGACCGCACCGGGAGCGGGCGACTTCACGCTGCAGGAGGGCTCCCCGGCCATCGACTCGGCCGACTCCGACGCCCCCGGGGAGAGTTCACTGGATGCTGCCGGGCTGCCTCGGGTCAACGACCCCGCGACGGTCGACACCGGAGTGGGCGCCCGCAGCTACGACGACCGGGGCGCCTACGAGTTTCAGCCCCCCGGAGCCAACCCTGGGCCCCCGGCTGGTCTGGCCTCCCCGTCTGCTTTCGCCGGTGGCGTCCTCGACGCCCGGACCATCCCCGTGGCCCCATCGACGACAGCTTCTGCAGCACCGGCACCGACTTCCTGCTCATTGGTTCGCTCCCTGGTGTCGACCGTCGAATCCGCGACGAGTTCCGCCGTGGGCCCGACCACCCTCGGAGCCCTGCGCGGGCGATCCTCCGCCCTGGCCCGTTCGCGTGTGTCCGACGACGTTCGCGAGAAGGCGCAGAACTTGGCTGACGACCTCGCGGCCTACCGCGCGGCCGTAGTCGTCTCCTCAACGACGCGACGCAGCGACGTTCGCACGATGATTCGCGACGACCTGACGTCGCTGCGCCAGACGTGCGGTCGGTGACAAGGGCGGAGCGGCACGTCGGCCACCGCGGGCCCCGGGGCACAGCAGCATCCGTCAAACGACGTAGCCCGCCTCCCCCCGACTGGCGGTGCCGGAAAGTGTTGGTGTGGCGCATGGTCGAGTCATGACCGCGCCACTCGTCACCTCCCTCGGACACGCCGGCCTGCGCATCGACGCGCCGGGGCTCCGACTGCTCTGCGACCCGTGGATGTCGCCCGGTGGGGCGTTCCTCGGCTCGTGGTTCCCGTTCCCCGACAACGCGCATGTGCGCACCCCACAGATGCTCGACGCCGACTGGGTGGCGATCTCGCACGAGCACCTCGACCACCTCGACCTGCCTCTGCTGCGTGGGTTGGCTCCGTCGGTACGCATCGTGATCCCCCGCTACCCATCACGTGAGATGCGCAACCGACTGGCCGGCGCCGGCATCTCGAACGTCGTGATCGAGCTCGACGCCTGGCAGCGCCTCGCTCTCAACGACCGGGGGGCGTGGGTCACGGTCATCCCGGAACACAGCCCCATGTGCCACGACGCCGCCATCTTGATCCACACGGGGGAGCACTCTGTGCTGCACACGAACGACGCACGCCTCAGCGTCAGCCAGCTGCGCCGTGCCCACGAACAAGTGGGTGGCGTCATTGACCTCATGGGCGTGCAGATGTCCGGCGCCTCATGGCACCCGATCTGTTACGACTACCCACCCGAGGTCATCAGCCGGATCAGCTCGGAGAAGCGGACCGGCAAGTTCCGGGCCGTCACCCGACTGCTCCGAGCCGCTCCCCCGAAGGTCGTCATTCCCTATGCCGGACCGCCGTGCTTCCTCGACCCGGCCCTGGCCCACCACAACGCCGCGATGCGCGCTCCGGGAATCTTTCCCGACCAGACGCAGGCGCTTGCCTTCCTGCGCGAACGCCTGCCCAAGCAGGCCTGCGACTACCTGCTGCCGGGTGATCGGATGCGCGCGGGTTCGGTCAGGGTTGAACGCGATCCGCACTGGGAGGGGTTCTCCTTCGAGCACCCGAACGCCTATCTGCGGGCGTATGCCGCCCGCCGCAAAAGCGAGATCGACGCCGTCTACGCCGACCTGCCCGACCCGACTCCAGAGAGCCGGCTCGGCGAACGCTTCCGAGAGCACTTCCTCGCGTTGGGTGCGTTGTCCGACTACTTCCTGCGCCGCATCGGCATGACGGTGCGCTTTGAGGTGCGGGGCCGCGCTGGTGGCGAGTGGGACGTTCGATTCGGCCCTGACACCACCGCGGTCGACCTCGTGTCATCAGGGGTCCGACCCGGCTACCACCTCACCGTCGAGGCGAGGTGGCTGGATGCCGTGCTGACCGGTCGCGCCCGGTGGGAGGACCTCTTTCTGTCGTTGCGCATCAGGGCCAGCCGCGACCCTGATGTCTACAACGACTACCTCGTCGGACTGCTCAAGCACGCCGACCCGGAGGCACTCGAGGCGATCGAGACCTACGAGACGACCCGTGACCCCGAGGAGACCGTGGTGCTCACGGACGGCTCGACGGAGTACGTCGTCAGCCGGTACTGCCCGCACGCAGGAGAGGACTTGCAGCACGGTGGGATCGTGCGTGACGGCGTGCTGCGTTGCCTGGGGCACAACTTCGAGTTCGACCTCGAGACTGGCACCTGCCTCAACGCCCGCTGTGACCCGCTGCGGGTCAGCGCCGTCGGTGAGGTCGGGGCGATCTGCGCAGCAGCTTCGCCCGCACCGGGAGACGTTCTCGTTCAGGGACCACGCAGCAGGTAGACGCCGGTCTCGACCAGCACGCCAATGGTGTGCGACAGGCTGGGGGCGCGCAGGTACGACGCGTCGAGGCTCACCCGCCGCGGAACGACCTGCTCGAGGTACCAGCGCTCCGGATCGATGGGCGTCGTCTCCCCGACGGTCGCGCCAGGTAGTCCATGGCCAGGCTCGAGCACCCTGACGTCGCGCAGCCTGACCTGCGCTGGCCCGGTCAGGCCCGGGGTGTGCTGCAGGACCCACCGGCAGTCGATGGGATAGCGACCCGCCAGCTCGACCGTCTCGGGCCGTGGCCCCACCAGGGTCATGTCGCCACGCAGCACGTTGAGCAGCTGCGGCAGCTCGTCGACCGAGGTGCGGCGGAGCACCTCCCCCACGCGGGTGACCCGTGGGTCTCCACGCACCGTGATGTCGAGCCCCGGCGCTCCCACGGTCATGGTGCGCAGCTTGAGGATGGTGAACGGCCGTCCTCGCACCCCGACCCTGGTCTGGCGGAACAACACCGGCCCGGGGCTCGTCCGCCGGATCGCCAGCACGGCCACCACGAGCAGCGGTGTCGCCAGCAGCAGCGCGAGCACCGCGACCACGACGTCGAGCCCTCGTCTGGCCCGGCTAACGGTGGTGTCGGCAACCTGCACCAGCGGGCGGGGCGCGACCTGGTCGTTCATCCCGTACCGGCTGCGACGAAGACGGCGTCGAACTGGGCCGAGACGTTGGTGACGTCGCGGCCGAGGTCCACCTGCAGTGAACTCGGCGTCATGTGGGTCCACAGCTTCGCTCCTTTGAGTCGGCGCTCCTGGAGGGCTCGGGTCAGCGCGTTGGGTCGACCTCCGGGGTCGGTGATCGTGACGACCTGGCCCTGGTAGTTCTGGGACCACGTCCAGATGTCGACCGCGTGGGCACCCTCGGCCAGCGGGATGTCGACGTAGGTGCGCACGTCGGCCTCCGCCTGGGCCGCGGTGTACGGGTACGGGCCCGGGCGCGCGAGAGCCTTGCGCGCCTGCAGGGTGACCCGGCCGCCCCAACGACGAACCGCCTCGCGCCAGGCGAGACGCATCGCCTCGTTGCGTGACGTGCCCTGCTGAGCGTAGAACGCCTCCTCGCCCAGACCGGGGCTGAGGTCGACGACGTCAAGGGAACCGGTCGCCACGTAGGAGTCGATCGCCGCCAGCGACGCCGCCGGGTCGCGAACCCGGGCGGAGGCCCCGCAGACCTGCATGCCGGATGTGGGCGCGGGTTTCCAGGAGAGACAACCGAGCTCGGGCACGACCACGTCGATGAGCACTTTCGTCGACGGTTGCGCCGCGTGGATGTCGTGGGCGGCCTGGACCACGAGGGCGTGCGCCGTTTCGGGCCTCGTGCCGTCGTGATATCCCAGCTCGTCGGCGATCTTGATGCCTCGGACCCCCTTGCGCCGGGCCAGGTCGAGGGAGATCGCGAGCACCTGTCGGTAGCGCTTCGGCCCGGCCAGGTAGGCCTTGACCATGTCGGTCTCCACCCAGACGTCGACGCCGTGCGCCACCAGGGAGGTGGCCAGCGTGACGTACGGGGATGCCGCTACCGTCTGCGAACTGCGGGCGCCGGCAGCGCCGGATGCGTCGACGTGCGCGTCGGCGACACGGTCGCAGCCGCCGAGCAGCAGGGCGCCGACGAGAACGGTCGCCACGGCCACGTGGCCTCGCACTCTCACCGCAGACCCCCCGTGAGTCGGTGCAGCACGAACAGGAGGCTGAGATCGGTCACGAAGTAGGCCGCGGCGCTGGCCACGGCGGCCCCCAGGATTCCGAAGGAGGGGATGAGGAGCACGTCGAGGACGAGGGTCAGCACGAGACCCACTCCCTGCATCAGGGAGTTCGTGCCGGGTCGGCTGGTGCCGAGCAGGTATCCGCTCGCGAGGCCGCCTGCTGGTGAAGCCGCCAGGCCCACCACGATGACCACCGCAGGCAGCACCGACTCGGCGAACTCTCGGCCGTAGAGGGCGGGCAGTAGTGGCCCCGCCGCCACAGCGACCGCCGCAGCGCCGACCAGTCCGAGAGCGAGCAGCCAGGGCAGCTGGTGTCGCACGGCCCGAGCCGACGAGAGTGGCCCCCGACGAGCGATGCGCGGATAGCTGACCCACGTCACCGCGAGAGCCGGAACCTTGACGAGCTCTGCGAACTTCGAGGCGACAGCGTAGACACCCAGGGGGCCGGGGCCGGCCAGCGCGCCGAGGATCAGGAAGTCGAGTCGGAGGTTGAGCAGTCCCACGACGCCGCCGACCTGTCCCCGAATCCCGAACGAGAGGATGTGGCGGGCCAGCACGCGGTCGGGCCGTCCGCCGAGCCGCATCCCGCGTCGGTGAACCTGCCGCCGGAGGCGCAGCCAGGCACCCGCCCCGACAACGAGGTCTGCTGCGATGAGCACGACGACCAGCAACAGGGGACCCCGCAGGCCGAGCAGGTAGGCCAGGGCGAAGGCCGGCAGGAACGCCGCCTCTTCGGCACCGGTGACGATGTTGGCACCGTGTTGGTCGTCCAGGCCCTGGAGACTGGCCTTGGCGACCGCGACCGGCAGCTGGGTCGCGACGCTGACGCCGGCGAGCACCATGACCGCTGTGGTCGTCGTCGGCATCACGATCTCGTGGATCACCGGCAGCAGCACCAGCCAGGCGGCCACCCCTATCGTCATCCCGGCGCCCAGCACCAGCAGGATCGTCGGCCACAGTCCCTGCTCCGCCCGGTGTGGCCCGGCCAGGAAGTAGCCCATCGCCCCGGGAAGGCCGCAGGCAGCGAGCACACCGACGAGACCGGGGAGTACCCGCAGCAGCGCCAGCACGCCCACGTCGGCGGCCCCGCCAGCCCGAGCCACCACGATGGTCCCGATCCCGAGGGCCACGACGGCGACGAGGCGGGCGGAGATGTTGGCGACCACAGCCCGACCCGGTACGCCGAGACGACCCAGTCGCAGCGTCGCCGCCGATGGCAAGAGCATCTCAGCTCACCTCGATCGTGGTCGTCGGTTCGTGTTCGGCTTGCTGCTGGATCAGGTCGAGGCCGGCGACCAGGCCGAGGAAGGCCCACAGGTGCCGGAAGTGAAGCACCTCGTAGAACGCGCCCGAGACCAGGAACGCGACCCCGAGGCAGACGAGGTACTGAGGCGCCGCGATCCGCGCCGCGCGCGCCGCGCGCCCCACGGGCACCGCGCGGCTGCGAACTCCGGCGACCCGGCTGAGTCGCGTCGCGATCGTGGCAAGCAGGAGAACCAGTCCCACCCCACCCAGAATGCCACGCTCGACGAGCGTGGCGACGTAGTCGTCGTGGGCCTCCTTGACGTACGGGGCCGGGATGTCGGCGAGAGTCGGCCTGGTGCGGCTCGGTCCCACTCCGATGAGGTTGTGGGTCAGGAACAGCCGTTTCCCTTCGGCGAAGAGGGCTGCGCGCTCCTCGCTCGATGAGTCGCTGCGGCCGATCGAGTCGTGCAGCACCGGCCCACTGGAGGCTGCGGCTTCCTGTAGGGCGGAGACATTGACGGTTCGGTCCACCACTCCGAAAGCCAGCAGAACGATCACGACCAGACCGAGCGCGGCCAACGGGCCTCGTGATCGACGCAGAGCCACCACCGCGCCGACCACCAGCCCGGCCACGGTGCCGAGGGCGGCGCCGTTCGACCCCGTGAACACGATCGCGAGAACGATGATGACGATGGCGAGTGCACGTACCATCGGCGACCGGGGATGCCGTGACGCGAGCACGATGAACAGGCAGGCCACGAAGTAGTTACCGGCCAGGTTCGGGTCACCGAAGGTGAGTGACGCGCGGGACCCGTCGGCGACGGTCTGCCCGGCGAGCCAGGAGATGCCGGCCAGCCGGCCGAACACCAGGAGCGAGGCCCAGCCGGTTCCGCTCCAGCACCAGGCGGCGCAGACGAGTCGTACGAGAGAGGGGTCGACGCGCAAGGCGGTCGCGATGACTCCAGCCCACAGCAGCAGGAAGGCATCCTGCGCGATCACGGTGGTGGAATGGACCTCAATCGTCGCCAGTGCCGAGAAGGCGCCGGCCGTCATGAGCAGCCACATGCCGGCGGAGTAGGGCAGGCGCAGGCGAATACGGTGCCGCAGCAGCCAGCTCGACACCCCGCTCACCGCGAGCAGGATCGGCAGGTCGGCTGGTGAGATGTTGCCGGGTGCCGTGGGGACCAGCAACGGCATGCCGGCGATCGAGACCGCGAGCACTCGGCGCAGGGAGGCCGAGGCGACAGGGCGGTCCATCACCCCGTGCCGCTCGGTGGACGGGCCGGGGTCGGACAGGGTGGTGGTCACGAGCCCACCTCGGCCAGCAGGTGAGCGTGCTCACGGGCGAACTCGTCGTGGTCGCTGAGCGCAGCGATCTCCCCCAGCCCGACGAGCAGGGCCGATCGCCACCACCCCGGCGTTCTGTTCGGTTGACCGGAGGGCGACTCGATGAAGGAGGCGACGACGCTGGAGTACCAGCTCGCCGAGCGCAGGAGGTGGCGCACCGGTTCACCCCAGGTTCCAGCCATCAGTCCGGGGTGGCCGAGCACTGGCGTGCCCGCGCGGTGGTGGCGGTCGAGGTACAGGGTGTACGCCAACGCGAACCGCACCCGGTCCCAGAGTCCCGCTTCGCCGAACCGGGCATGTTCCCAGTCGATCACACCACTGATGCGTCCCTTCGAGCTGAGCAGGTTTCCACACCAGAAGTCACCATGCGTCACGCCACCCGAGCGGAGTGGTCCCACCTGTTCGCGTGCATGGCGGCACACTTCGGCTGCACGCTGCGCCACGTCGTCGTTCGGCCACCGCGCCGCGACCCGGCGGGCAAGATCCCGATCTGGACCAGCCGGAACCGTGATCGAGTGGAGGCGGGCCAGCCACTCCCCGGCCGTCGTGAAGTCGGCCATGACGAGCTGCCGACGTGCGGTGTGCCGCCACGAGTGATAACCCACGGTCATCGGCCGGCCGGAGGCAACCGAGGTCACCAGCACTGTCGCTGTCGGTGTGTCGTGAATGGCGATCAACCGGGGAACGGTGCCACCCACGCGTCCGGGGTCAAGCGCCGCCAGTCGGTCGAGGGCCTCGGCCTCGGCGCGTACGGCATCCGCGGCCGTGGGAGTCAGGGCTACCTTCGCGGCCACCGCCGGCCGGCCATGACCGGGCGGGATGGCCAGGACGACCGCCTTCGGGTTCTCGTCACGCGACATGGCGACGACGACGAGGCGCGTCGGCCCGGGGGGAAGGTGCGCTGCCAGCACCTCACGAACCGCCGTGAGGTCGAGCGCCACCGGGTGGGTCCGGGTGGGGCTGGTCATGGCCGGTGGGCGACCACGAGGCGCCCTGCGACGAGATGGCCGAACCAGGGTAGGAACGGTCGGTGCCCGGCCACCCGGGTGGCGAGGGTGATCAGCAATGAGCCGCTGGTGCGCCCCGGGGGCACGGTGGCGAAGGCGTCCCAGAACCAGCGCATGCTCGGTCCGGCGTCCTCGACGACGAACGCGGGCTCGCGCAGGCTGGGCAGCACGCTGAGCTCCCGGTCAACGACCATCCCGGCGGCACGGGCCAGGCGCCGGAGTCGGCGCGGGCTCAGCCGACCGCCGTCCACGAGCACGACCTGCTCACCGACCCCGATCCGCTGCCGGAGGTCTGGCCCATCGTGCTCGCCCCCGACCAGCACCACCGCCGTTCCCGCGGGCACCAGCACTGCCACGGCCACATCAACGGCGTTCATGACGCTCGACTCCAGCCGGGCGCCGCGACCGGGGCCCGGTGGGCACCCGCACCGTCGGGCGTGTATACGTCGCAGAGGATCTCGCCGAGAGTGGCCGGTTCGTAGCGCTCTCCGAGCATGGCCCGCGCCCGCGCCACCCAGGCGGCGGCCTGACGGGGGTGGGTCACGGCGTGATCGAGAGCCCGAGCCAGCGAGACGGCATCCATGGGGGCGACGAGCAGGCCGGTCACCCCGGGCACCACGACGTCAGGTACGGCGTTGACTGCGGTGGCAACCACGGGGATGCCGCACTGCTGCGCCTCGACGATGGCGCAGGGCAGGCCCTCGTAGCGGCTCGACATGGCGAAGACGTCGAACGCTGGCAACAGCCTCGGAACGTCTTCTCGCTTGCCGAGCAGTAGAACCCGGTCGCCGAGGCCCAGGCGACGGGCCTGATCACGAATCTGCTCGAGCAGTGGACCGCCGCCGATCCAGACCAGGGTGGCCCGCGACGACATCGCCGCCAGGGCTGCGAGCATCACCTCGGGTGCCTTCTGAAAGTCCATCCGGCCGACCGTGCCGACCACCGTCACCGTGTCACTGAGCCCGAGCAGGGCTCTCGCACGCGCCCGGGAGACCACCGAGGCCGTCACCTCGGCCGGTTCGACGGCCGGGCCGATGGTGACGATCTGGTCCGGCCGGGCGATGCGTCGGCGAACCGCCTCGACGGCCACCGCGGTGCCGACGGCGAGATACGCGTCCGTCACCCGTGACAGCCGGCGCTCCGTTCGCACGTAGGCCTGACGCATCGGGGCGGGTTGGAATTCGTGCCAGGGAAACCCGTGCAGGGTGTGCACGATCGTCGGGACTCCCGCCCGAGCGGCCGCCAGCCTTCCCAGCACTCCGGCCTTGGCGCTGTGGGTGTGCACGACGTCGGGACGTCGGGCGCGCACGAGCTCGGTGAGGGCGCGGTAGGCCTTCGCGTCCTGGCCCGGGCTGATCGGCGACACCAGCTCGGGAACCACGACCACCTCGATGCCGGCGCCACGGGCAACCTGGAGCAGGCCGTCTCCCGACCCGACGACCAAAGTGCTGCGGTAGTTACCGCTCGGCAGGTTGACCGCGCCCCTCACCGCGACACCGCCGGCCCCGGCCTCGCAACGGGTGATCACGTGCATCACGTGTGTGGTCATGGACGGCCCTGTCTCTGAGGCAATTTCTCGGCGGCCACCGTGCGGTGGGCCAGTTCGACGATCTCGGCCAGGGAGGCATCCGGGCGGGAGGCCAGTACGGCCTCGGCGCAGCGCACCTGCCGGGTCAAGTTCCGCGCCTGGTCGTCGACGGCTGGATGAGCCGGGCCGAGGCCGGTGCCCAGAGCCAGCGTCGCGGCGAACGACCAGTACCGCCGCAGCTCGCCGGCGGCGTAAGTGCCGGCCGTCAGGGCGCGCGCTGCGATGTTGCTCGACACCGGGCGAACCGTGGTGCGGGCTTCGCTGCCGCGGCTGAGCACCAGCACCAGCGACGGCCATAGCGCTGGTTCCCTTACCGCCCACGGCTGCTCGACCCGGCCGTGCGGCATCCTCCCGCGCTGGGGGTGGCGCTGGCGGAGGCCGGGCCCGGCTTCGACCCGAACGGGTTCGGCGAGACTGTGCAGCAGGACCCCGTCGTACGAGCAGAGGTTGTCGCTGACGGGGATGCCATCGTCTCGCGCCAACCCGTGCAGCAGGGTCGACTTGCCGACTCCCCCGGGGCCGGCGACGACGACGCCGACCCGGCCGACCCGGGCCGCAGAGACGTGCAGCGGCACAGCGTCGTGCTGGACACCTGCCCACCACAGCGCGGGGTACTGCAACATGGCGGCCCGCCACAACAGCTCGGTCCGGGCGGGCGCCGCGAGATGGAGCGCCCTATGCCGGGCCGCAGGACGCGAGCGCGCGGTGACGGTGAGGACGTTTGGCGACGGCTCGATGAGCAGGTCCAACCCGCTCCCACACGCGTCCGTGAGGATGACCCGGTCCCCGTCTCCGAAGGCGCCCCTCGTCACCGGGCTGAGGCCGGACAGGCTGAAGGCAGCCCTGGAGGACTCCACCCGCAGGCAGATGTCCGGGGTCGCGTCACCACCGCCTGGGCCGTCCTGCGGTCCGTCGGGAGCCTGGCTCATCGGGCCACCGAGGGCACGATCGACCACCCCCGCCCATGAAGGCGACTCGGTCTCCACCTCGATCATCAGGCCGCAGCTGCGGCGGCGAACGATCATGACGTCTTCCGTCCCTTGGTGGCCTGCGTGCCGATGAGCGCTCCCTGCACCGACGGCTTCACCGCTGCGACCCGTGCGACGGCGTTCGTGGTGGAGGCAGGAGGGTTGGCGTCCGTGACAGCCTTCGCCCTGCGACCCGCGGGAGGCCGGAACAGCCTCGACAGCAACCTGGGTCGGCGGAAGGTGAGCACTCCGACGAGCGACCAGCCCATGACGTTTGTCCGCTCCCGAAGCTCCTCCAGGCGCCGCTGCGACTGGACGGCCGCCGACAGGGCGATCACGACGACCGAACCGCGGTCGACGCTCACGTCATCGGGGTTGGCGACGGGGTGCAGGGCGTCGATGTGGTGCTCGATCTGCAGACCCGTGAGCGCTTCCAGCTCGTGAGTGATCCGGACGGCCAGCCATTGGTCCCTGGGGTCCACCGGCAGGAGCAGCAACATCTGGCCGCGGAACCGTCTCCGGATGAGCGCGGCAGTGGCAGCGAAGTCTCGAAGCACCGCGGCACTGGACGCCCTGGTCAGGTCGAGCCGAGCCAGGTGTCCGAGGGACGGACACCGCAGCTCGGTGGCGATCCACCGTCGTCCCCGGATGCGGGGCCGCAGCGACTCAACGACGGCAACGACGCCCAGGCTCAGAAGGAGCCCCGCAAGAGCGGCCAGGGCCGCGAGCTGCGGCGTCTTGGTGCCCAGCGGGGTCGTCGCCGGTCGGGCCGCGTCGAGAAGACCGATGGACGCGTGTGAGGGCGCGGCCACCAACAGGTCCGAGCGCTGGCGCAGCAGATCGGTCAAGGTGGGAGCACCGGCGGCGATGCGGGCCTGCAGGGTCAGCACCTGCCCCGGGGACGCGTCCGCCAGCTGGCCGATCAGGCGGTCCCGTTCCTGTGTCAGCGCGTTGATCTGCTTGTTCAGGGAGGTCGCCGTGTTGGCGTCGCTCTGGCGCGAGACGTTTGAGTAGCTGAGGGCCTGCTGGACCAACGAGTCGACCGCGATGACAGCGCGGTCCGAGCTCGTCGTCACGACCGCCACGTCGTTCACAGCCGACACCCCGACGCGGGTCACGGTGATCGCGTCCGTCGCGAACTGCATGGGGTCACCGGGGATTCCGGCCGCTGTCATCGCCTTCTCGACGATGCGTGGGGTGGTGACGACGCCGAGCAGCAGCTGGGTGGCGGCGTCGGCCTGGACGTTGGTGCCGGCCAGGCCCCCTGACATCTGAACGCGGGCCACCGCGGAGAAGAGCGGTTCCTGACGCGCGCCATAGGAGGCGGCGCCCACGGCCGGAAGGACCACGAGGAGCCCGATCACCAGCCAGTATCCTCCGACGACTCGTCGGAACGCCTCGTCGATGCGCATGAATCTCTCTTTCCTGAAGGACTAGTGCAAGACGGCGAAGGGCCGCATCCGTGCGACGGGCCGCACGATTGCATGGCTGGTGAGAACCGACATGGCGGCATTGACCCCGGCGTCGTCGAGGTGGTGGGCCCGGGCCGGGGAAGTGTCGTCGTAGCGGAACCGGAGCGTGTACCGGCCTTCTCGGTCAGAGACGGAGGTGCCGTTGGCGGCGAACTGGTCGATGACGGTGCCCGCCCCGTGGCAGGCAGAGTGCAGGCTCTGCTCGCTGGCCGGCCCGGCCACGGCGAGGTACGACGACGTTCGGTGGGTGCCGGGCAGCAGCACGGCCTGGCCGGTCTGGGCGAAGGTCGTGCCGGGCCGCATGAGGGGGGCGGGGTAGGCCCGGCACGAGTTGTGTCGATGGACGACGGCTCGCTCACCGGCGACGTCCTCCTCGTAGATCGAGTTGTGCGGCGAGTCGACGACCAGTCGGCCCGGCGCCCCGCCGAAGGCCTCGACGGCGAGCGTCCTCAGTGCCTGGTAGGTCACCATGCGAAAGGCGTAGCCGTAGTTCATCGCTGCCGCGTTGGCGAGCATGAGCCGCTGCCCCTCCTCGGAGTCCAGACTCACCGGCGGACACGCGGAGGTGAAGAAGAGACGCATCCGCTCGCGCACCTGCTCGACCGAACGGGCCGTAGACAGGTGGAAGAGCGGCTTCTGGATCGCCATCGCAGCCCGCATCACCCGGGCCGTGTCGCGGCGTCGAGCGAACAGGTGCCCGATCTCCCCGGTGAGCACTCCACCACCGGCGTGGTACTGGAGTGTGACCTGCCCCTTGCGCACCCCGAGGAGCTCGGCGGCCTCCGGGTCGAGAATCTCCTCGACCCGCTGCAGCTCGACGAAGTGGTTGGTGGGCCCGACCGTGCCGAAGCGCAATCGGGCGAGCTGCCAGGTGAGGGCCGGCATCTCCGCCGCGAGCCGGTCAGCTCCGCCCCACTGACGCAGGTCGAGCCTGCCGAACTCCTCGACCCGTTCGAGCTCGGACGCGTCCATACCGTAGCGATCGACCGCGAACGAGGCACCCTCGGTGGCCGCTGCGATGACGTCGCGGTAGGAGAGGTCTCGCCGGTTGGTCGTCGGGTAGGGATAGCGCTCCCGGACCCGTCGGTAGAAGTCGGTCACCGCTGCCTCGGTCGGAAGGTCACAGCCCAGAGCGATCAACGCCATGCCGCAGTTGACCGACGAGCTCGTGAGGGTTGGGCGGATCGTCCCGGCCGTCGCCACGGCGATGCTCGAGGGCATCTCCATCGCCGACTTGTGGTGGAAGTCGGGCAGCACCACCGGTGGCGCCGCCAGGTCCATGCCGAGGGTCGAGGAGGTCAACGACTCGACCAGGCCCCGGTCCGCGGGGACCTGCTCGCTGTCGAAGACGCGCGTGGCGTAACGGGCCGTGCTGCTGGCGGGCTCGTCGGCACGTCCGGAGATGACATCGATCCTCATGCTGCACACCTGTCTGGTCGTGGGCCTGTGGTGGCCATCAGTAGTCGTCCGGGTACGGAGCCGACCGGACGAGGTCGCGGGCGGGGCTCACGTCGGGGTGGTAGACCGGTAGGGCCTCGCTCAGCAGGCGCCGCACCTCGTCGACCGCGTTGCGGTGGGCGGCGTCGTAGAGCGCCGCCATCCGGGCGTCGAACCCGTCCTCGGGCTGGACGGCCTGTGCGCCGAAGATCCTGGGGTGGGCCGTGGGAAGGCACTCCTCGGTCTCGCTGAAGAGCGCCTCGTGCAGCTTCTCCCCCGGGCGCAACCCGGTGAAGCGCATCCGCACGTCGGGCACACCGAGCTGTCGGGCGAAGTTCGCCACGAGGTCGACGATCCGCACGGGTGAACCCATGTCGAGCACGAACGTCTCGCACCCCTTCGTCAGCAGGGCCGCCTCGAGAACGAGCCCGACGGCCTCCTCGATCGTCATGAAGTAGCGCGTGACGTCGGGGTGGGTCACGGTGACGGGAACGCCGGCCGCCATCTGGGCCACGATCACGGGCAGCAGCGACCCGCGGCTGCCGAGCACGTTACCGAAGCGCACGGCCGATAGAACGGTACGGCCACTCGATCGGACCCGGCCCACCTGCTCGGCCAGCGCCTTGGTGGCACCGAGCACCGACGTCGGGTCAGCGGCCTTGTCGGTGGAGATCACGACGACGCGTTCCACGCCGAACTCCACGGCGGCGCGAAGCACGTTGTCGGTGCCCTGCACATTCGACTTCACGCCCTCGCACGGATGCTGCTCGAGCATGGGCAGGTGTTTCAGCGCGGCAGCGTGGAAGACCACGTCGGGGCGATACTCCCGCATGATCTGTCGCATCCGGTCGGGGTCGCGGATGTCTGCGACAACCGCATCCTGCGCGTCCATGAACGCCTCGCCCTGGAGCTCGAGCTGGAGCCGGTGCAGGTTGGACTCGTCGTGGTCGAGCATGATCAGCTGCCGAGGCACGAAGCCGTTCACCTGTCGGCACAGCTCACTGCCGATGGAGCCGCCGGCCCCGGTCACGAGAACGGCCCTCCCCTCGATGATCTGGGCCACGGCGGGTGATGCGACATGCACCTCGGTCCGGCCGATGAGGTCGGCCACGTGAAGTGAACGCAGGTCGGTACCCACGACCTCGCGCTGCAGCAGGGCGACGAACGAGGGCAGGCGGCGCACGCTCGCACCGACCCGAGCGGCGGCCGTCGCCAGACGCGCGACGTCGGCCTCGGAGAGACCGGGGATGGCGAGCACGACCACGTCTATCCGGTGAGCCGTCGCCACCGGCAACAGGTCATTGAGGCCGCCCAGCACCGGAAGATGACGCACCGATCGTTTGGCCACGTCGTCATCGAGGAATCCGATGGGAGTCAGCCCGAACCGGTCGACTCGTTGCAGGTCACGCGCCAGCGCCCGGCCGGCCTGGCCGGCGCCGACGATGAGGGTGCGTAGGCCCTTGGGTAGGGTCGATACCGCCACAAAGGGCGGGTTCAGAACCTGGGATGTCATGCCTGATCTCCTGTCTCCCACAGCGCTGCACAGACCTCATCGACGTCGTCGTCGTTCAGGTTCTGGTCCAAAGGAAGCGACAGCGTCTCCGCGAAAACCGCATCCGCCCCCGGCAGGCCCTCGTCGGGAAGCACGCAGTGCCGGGAGTGCCACGTCAGCCGGTGCAGCGGGATGAAATGCACCGAGGTTCCGATGCCCCGGGCAGCGAGCTGCTCCATGAGCCGATCGCGCGTCAACTGGAACTCGGGCCGGACCCGAACGGCGTAGAGGTGCCACGCGTGCCGGCCGACCGCGGGCCGGGGCGGAAGCTGGATCCCGGCGAGGCCGTGGAGCTGTGCGTCATACCGGGCGGCTACCTGCGAGCGGCGGGCCTGGTCGGCGTCGAACCTTCTCAGCTGGGCGCGCCCGATGGCGGCCTGCACATCGGTGAGGTTGGCCTTGAGGCCGTCGACGGCCACGTCGTAACGCCACGTGGCGCCTGGCAGATAGCGCCGCCACGCATCGCGTGACATACCGTGCAACCGACTGCTCACCAAGGTGTCGGCGAACTCCTCGTCATCGGTCGTGACCATGCCGCCCTCGCCGATGGCAAGGTTCTTCGTGGCATAGAAGCTGAAGCACGTAGCCCGCGCGATGGATCCCACGGGGCGGGCTCCGACGTCGGTCCCGAGAGCGTGGGCGGCATCCTCGACAACCCGGTCGAGGCCGAGGCCCGCCGCCGCAGCGGCACGTTCGACATCGACGGGATGACCGCCGAGGTGCACCACCACCATGGCAGAAACGCCGGCGACTCCACGAACCGCGCGGTGGATCAGAGCTTCGGTCGGTAGCGCCGTCCGAGGGTCCACGTCGCACAGTACGGGGACGAGACCCGCGTGGGATATCGCGCTGGCGGCCCCGCAGAAAGTGTCGGCGCTCATGAGCACCCGTGCCCCCGGGCGCAACCCAAGACCGCGCAGCGCCAGCTCGATGCCAGCGGTGCACGAGCTGACGGCCACGCCCCTGGCGGCGCCGACATGCTCGGCCAGCTCCCGCTCGAAGTCGACGACCTCCTGGCCCGTCGTGACCCAACCGGAGGCGAGCACCCGATCTACGGCGGAACGGGCCTCAGGCCCGATCACAGTACGTGCGAACGGAACTCGTGGCCGAGAGGTTGGCGACGTCGAAGTGGCAACCGCCAGAGCGTTGTTCGTCATCTGTCCCCCCAGGACGTCGTGTGTGCAATGCTGTTCCCCCGGACCGAAGCCCGTCTCCACGGTAGGAGTCGCCGTGCCGGATCACACCCGTCTAGCGACCGAGACGGGGTACGTCATTCGCGGTAGTGCTGGCCTCAGCACCACGACCGAGCAGGTCGGCCTCCCGCGCGACCGCCACCGCGGCCAGCGTCGAGTGCACCTGCAGCCGGCGCAGGATGGCCCCGACGTGGGTGCGCACCGTGTTGTCCGACATCTCGAGCGCCACCCCCGTCTGCGCCCGCGAACGCCCTGCGACGAGACAGCGCAGCACGTCGCGCTGTCGTGGCGTCAGCCGCAGGACGCGCAAGCTGGCCGTGCGAGTCCCTGAAGTCAGGGGGTCGGCGGCGAGGGCCGACGCGAGCACCGCGACCGGAATGCACACCCCATGCGCGCCGACGCCCTTGACCGCGGCGACCAGCTGGGTCAACGGTTCGTCGCTGCCGACCCACCCACGAACACCCAGCTCCAGCGCGTCACGGGTCAGGCCGGTCCCCCCGGGTTCGGAGAGCAGCACGACCCCCAGTCCGGGATGGTGCTCAAGGGCCGAGCGGGCGAGATCAAGAGCCGCGTCGCCCACGGACCCCTCCAGGCTCACCACGAGGACGTCAACGTCGACGTACTCAAGCGCGTCGCACGCCACCAGCACCCGTTCGACGACGTCGAGCCCGGGTTCTGCGGCGAGGACTTCGGCCAACGCCTGCGCGAGCAGCTGGTGGCGGGCGAAGACGACGACCCGCAGAGAGTCGGTCACCATCGTCACAGCATCGAGCCGTGGCCGCGATGGCGCCTCCCTCGTATGGACGAGCAACGGCTACGTCAGGTGGTCGACGGTCAGCGACGTCGTCCGCCCGGGCTCACCGCCTCAGGCGCACCGGCCAGGTCTGCACGGTGCCATGGTCGGCGATCAGCGCTGCCGCCTCCAGGCGGGAGTGAACACCGAGCTTCGCGAGCAGGTTCTGCACGTGCGTCCTCGCGGTACTGGTCTGGACACCCAGCTGCGCGGCGATCTGCCGCGTGCTGTGGCCCCGGGTGATGGCGTGCAGCACGTCCCATTCCCGATCGGTGAGGAACCGCAGCACCCAGAGGGGGTCTTCGCTACCGGGGGGCTGGAAGGCGCGCTGCAGCAGGCCGGCATCGACGGCGACCTGTCCGCCGGCGGCCCGGTCCAGCATGACGCACACCTCGTCGACCGACATCGACTTCGACAGGAACCCTGCACCGCCGATCGCCAGCACACCGGCCACCGCGGTGGGATCGCTGCTGGCAGAGAACACCACGACCTTGGTCCGCGGGTAGTCCGATGTCATCGTACGAAGCGTGATCAGGCTCGTACCACCCGGGAAATGCAGATCGAGCAGGCACACATCCGGGTCGTGCTCCGCGACAGCCGTGAGAGCCTCCTCCGGCGTGAGAGCAAGCCCCACGACGTCATGTCCACGGGTCCGAAGGGCAGACCCGAGCGCTTCGAGGAGCACCCGGTGGTCGTCTCCGATGACGATCCTCACGCCGGCTTCCTCCGGACCACCAGGGGGATCCTCACCGTCGCGACTGCACCGCCCCGCGAACCGTTGTCGAGGTCGAGCTGCCCGGCGCAGTCAGCGAGCACGGCGCGAACCGTCACCAGCCCCAGCGAATGCTGCGGCAGGATCCGGCCCACGCCCGGTCCGTCGTCAGACACGGTGACCACGGCCCATCGGTCCCAGCCCCCCACGGCCAGCTCGACCCGGCCTCCGTCGCCGGCTGCGCGCAGTGCGTTGTCGAGCAGGCACATGAGCGCTCTCGCCAGCGGGACCCGCCGACCGCACACGAGAATGTCGTCCGCCACCATGAGCGAGAGGTTCGTTCGCGACGACGCGGCCATGCACGAGGTCGCGAAGCGGGCCAGCTCCCCCAGGTCGAGCACCTCCGCCTTGGCTCGTCCCGGCTCTCCGAGCACGGAGTCGACGAGGTCACTGAGCCAGCCCACCTCGTGCCGGATGCCGGCCAGCCGCGTCTGCGTGTCGGCCTCGTCCTCTCGAGCCAGCAGGGTGATCGCCGCGAGCGGTTGACGCAGGTCATGACACAGCGAACGCACGACGTCGGAGTCGCTCGATTCAGCGCCTACCCCCGCGGCCCGGCTGCTACCCGTCGCGGCTCGCAACAGGTCCGGCGGTGTCCTCCTGCGCCGGATCACGTCTTTCAGAACCGACATCTGTGCCGCCCGGTGATACACATGTCCCTCTCCGTCTGGTCTCCTCCCGGTTGGCCCGGGAAGCTTCGGCGACGCAATGGTGAGACTGGCAGCGATGACGGGTGGCGGGCCCGCAGGGCTGGTGAACTTCAGGCCCGCTCTCCGGCGAGGACGGCAGGCTGTCGTCCTCGTTCGAGAAGCTGCGGCGGTGTCGAGGGGAGGCACGACCACGATCGGGTCCAAGACTGTGGTTCGACGGTACCCCCGACGATGCGCGCCCATGGGGGAATTACGCAGTGCCGCCTGTCTTTCCACCTCCAACCGGGCCGCATTCCGGTCATCACGCGCATTCCCTCCACGGTGGTGTCCGACTGAGCCGCTTATCGGTGCTGTCGTTCACCCCGGGCCTCGCCGCGACGAGCATCGCGTCGTGGAAGGGGCTTCTTCTCGCCCGGACGGACGACGTACTCGCCGGGTCGGGCCCCGGGCTCGTGCCCCGGCCCCACGGCATCCACCTGGTCGGTCAGGCTCACCCGTCGCCCTGCGGCCGGCTCTTCCCGGTTGGCACGTCAGCAGCTACGCCGGTGGTCACGTCCCCGTCCGCGCACCCACCCCAACCCACTGAACGCAGTGTTCGTTCTCGAAAGCCGCGCTAGAACAGCGCGTTCACGCACGAACACTGCGTTCAGTGGGCTGGTGGCGGGCTGGGGGTGACGGCGGACGCACGAGATGCCCGAGTGGCTCAATGCGGGACAATAGCGGCGTGACGCTTCCGACGACTCCCCCTGACCGGACCCCCATACCGCGGGAGATCTGGATCCTTGTCGGTGCGGCGTTCGTCATCGCCATCGGCTTCGGCATCGTCTCGCCGGTACTGCCGGCCTATGCGCGTTCCTTCGACGTCGGGGTCGCCGCGGCGTCGGTCATCGTCTCAGCCTTCGCCTTCTTCCGGCTCGTCTTCGCTCCCGTGGGCGGCGAGCTCGTCAGCCGCCTCGGGGAGCGGCCCGTCTACCTCGCCGGGCTCATCATCGTCGCCGTCTCCTCGTTCGCCACGGCCTTCGCGCAGTCGTACGTGCAGCTGCTCTTCTTCCGCGGGCTCGGCGGCATCGGGTCCACCATGTTCACCATCTCCACCCTGACCATGATCGTCCGTCTCGCGCCCCCGACTGCACGGGGTCGGGTCTCCTCCACCTACGCGTCGGCGTTCCTCATCGGCGGCATGATCGGCCCGGTGCTCGGCGGCGTGCTCGCCGGCTGGGGACTGCGGCTGCCCTTCATCGTGTACGGCGTGGCACTCGTGATCGCTGCTGCCGTGGTCGCCGTCGGACTGCGCGGCGCACGGCTGCGACCGGTCGACGAGCAGGGCAAGCGAGAGGTGATGGGACTGGCCGAGGCCTGGCGCTCGCCGGTCTACCGGGCCGTGCTCGCGTCGGCCGCCGCGAACGGCCTGACCAACTTCGGGGTGCGACTGGCGGTGCTGCCGCTGCTGGCGGTGGCGGTGCTCGACCAGCCGTGGGTGGCCGGTGCCGTGCTCGCGGCCGGGGCGATCGGGACCGCCATCACCCTGCAGTTCTCGGGACGGTTGACCGACGAGGTGGGCCGGCGTCCGCTCGTCATCGGCGGCCTCGTCGTCATGGGTGTCTCCATGGGGCTGCTCGGCCTCGCACAGAACCCGGCCCTGTCGGTCGGGCTCGAACTGGCGGTGCTGTTCGCCCTCTCGTTGATCTCCGGGGTCGGCGCGGGCCTGGTCAACCCCGCGCAACAGGCCGCCGTCGCCGACGTGATCGGCCGCGACCGGAGTGGAGGTCGGGTGCTGTCGACCTTTCAGATGGCCCAGGACGGCGGTGCGATCGTCGGCCCGATCCTCGTCGGCGTCGTGGCCGACCGCTTCGGCTTCGGTCCGGCCTTCGTGGTCACGGGGCTGATCTGTCTCGCCGGCGCCGTGCCGTGGCTGGCCGCCCCGGAACCTCTCGTCCATCACGAGGCGCCCACGGCCGAGGCCGGCGACAAGCGCTGAACCGCTACGGACCATCTCCTGAGGCCCCGGAAGCGCCAGGACATCACCCCGGGTCAGCGGTCGATGAGCGGACGAACCGGCGGGTGAGCCGGGATGGCAGCGAGCCGACCGGCGTCTGTCGCCGGTGTGCCCTACGCCCCTGACGTGCCTCAACGCCACGCTAGCCACGTTGGATAGCGATCAGCGCGCGTCGAAGCGGCGACGCGCCACCGTAAGACCGATCAGAGATACGACGGCCACAACCATGTAGTAGACGCTCGGCGCGTTGAGGGACCCGGTGAGACTGATGAGCCAGGTGAGCACGAGGGGGGCGATCCCGCCCATCACCGTGACGCCCACGTTGTAGGCGACCGAGACGCCGGTGGCCCGCACCTCGCTGGGGAACAGGGTCGTCAGCAGAGCGGGCAGGGGGCCGAAGTAGAACGCCATGATGACGCCGAGAACGCCGATGGCGATGACGAGCACCGGGACGGTCGGCGAGGCGATGACGATCGCGAACAGGGGCCAAGCCAGCACCAGGGCGCCCACGGCGGCCCAGAACATGATCCTGACCGGCCCGACGCGGTCGGCCAACCGGCCGACCAGTGGGACCCCGATCATGGTGACCAGCCCCGCCACGATGCCGCCGAGGTAGGCGGCGCTGGCCGGCACCCCGAGGTTCTTCACCGCGTAGGTGGGCATGAAGAGGATGAGGTAGACCGAGATGGTCGCGACGCCGACGCAGGCCGAGCCGGTGAGCACCCTTCCGAGGTGCTCGGTGAGCGTCGCCCGAATGGGGGACGCGTGCGGGGTGCTCTCGGTGAACTCCTTCGTCTCCGACAGGCGCGCCCGGATGTAGAGGCCGACCGGGCCGATGAGGCAGCCGAGGATGAACGGGATCCGCCAACCCCAGGTGTAGAGGTCCTGCTTCGACAGCTGGTTGAACAGCACATAGCCGAAGGCCGATGCGAGGAACATCGAGATGCCCTGGGCCGCCACCTGCCACGATGCGTAGTAGGCCTTGCGGTGGGGGGCCGTCTCCACGAGATAGGTGGTGGCCGAGCCGAACTCGCCGCCTGCCGAGAAACCCTGGACGAGTCGGGAGATCAGGATGACCACGCCGGCCCACGCACCCACCATCGCGTGCGTCGGCGCGGCTGCCATGAGGATGGTGCCCACCATCATCAGCAGGAGGGTGAGGCTCAGCGCCTTCTTGCGCCCGTGCCGGTCGGCATAGCTGCCGATGAGGAGGCCCCCGAGGGGCCGCACGAGGTAGGAGATGGCGAACGTCGCGAAGGTGAGGATCAGGCCCAGCGTCTGGTCGCCCTCAGGGAAGAAGTTCGCGGCGATGATGATGGCGAACGAGGCGTAGACGATGATGTCGAACCACTCGAGAGCGGCTCCGATGGAACTGCTGAGGACCGCCTTTCGGGCTTCGGCCAACCGTTCGGGGGTCACATCTTCTTTCGTCAGGGTCTCGAGGGACATGGTGCTCCTAGGTCTGGTGGTACGTGGTCAGGCGCGAAGGTGGGTGAGGAGGTTGTCCAGCAGGGCGTCACATCGCTCGATCTGGTCGATCTCGACGAACTCGTCCGGCGCATGGGCCTGCGCGATGTCACCGGGACCGCACACCACGGTCGGGATCCCCGCCCGCTGGAAGAGCCCGGCCTCGGTCCCATAGGCCACCTTCTGCGAACTGGCGGCCCCGCCCAGCCCGGCCACCAGCCCGATGACGTCTTCGTCCTGTGCCGT
Source organism: Terracoccus sp. (assembly GCA_040007275.1). Classification (GTDB taxonomy): domain Bacteria; phylum Actinomycetota; class Actinomycetes; order Actinomycetales; family Dermatophilaceae; genus DSM-29435. The sequence goes on along the minus strand of JBDTVJ010000023.1, from coordinate 9,099 downwards.
GTCGAGGCCGGGCGCCTGGGCGCCGATGGACACCTCCACCCGGGTGTCGGGGTTCTCCTCCCGCATCGACTGCTCGATGCGACGCACCTCGGCGTAGAACCTTTCGATCGTGGCATCGACGTCCACCGCCCCGACGGCGCGAAACTCGAAGGTCAGCGAGCAGACGGCGGGGACCGTGTTGACCGCGATCCCGCCCTCGATCTGGTTGACGGTGGCCGTGGTGAAGGGCACGTCGTGATGCTCGTCGAACGGTCCTTCCGTACGGAACTGGTCGGCAACACCTCGCACGAACCGGATCAGCTGTGCCGCAAACTCGATCGCGTTGACGCCGTGCGGCGTTCGTGAAGAGTGCGCCGCGACGCCGTGGAAGGTGACGCGAATCATCGTCAACGACTTGTGGCCGGTGATGACGCGCATGCTCGTGGGCTCGCCCACGATGCACGCTCGGGGTCGCAGATCGCGTCGGACGATCTCGTCCACGAGGGAGATGGCGCCGACGCAGCCGACCTCCTCATCATAGGAGAGGGCCAGGTGCACCGGCTCCCTGAGCGTGGCGCCGGCCAGCTCCGGCACCTTGGCCATCACCGACCCGATGAAGCCCTTCATGTCGCACGTCCCCCGGCCGTAGAGACGACCGTCGCGGATCTCGGGGGCGAAAGGTTCACTGGACCACTCCTGCCCGTCAACCGGTACCACGTCTGTGTGACCCGACAGGACGATGCCTCCCGTGGTCGCGCCGTCGGCGGCCGGGAAGGTGGCGAGCAGGTTGGCCTTGGTGCCGTGCTCGTTGTGGACGAGCACCGGCTCCACGCCGTAGGCCCGTAGCTCATCCACCACAAGGTCGATCAGGGGGAGGTTGCTGTCGCGACTCGTCGTGTCGACCCGCAACAGCCTGGTGATCCAGTCGAGGCTGACCGGCCACTCCGAGCCGGGGCGACGCGGCGCGGTGGTCTCGCGGGTTGCACTTTCGGGGGACATGGCCGGCTTCCTGTCTCGAGGTTCGTGTGCAGGCACTTGAGTTGCGTGCACCAGTCGTCGAGACGGACAGTTATGGCACAAAGGAGCCGCCAGATGCAGCATCGCGCGACGAGTCGTGAGATTCTGCAGGAATCCCCCGCCGTCGCGGATGAGCTCGACCTCGCGATCGTCAACTGCCTCCAGCTGTTTCCGCGGGCCTCGTGGACCTTGGTGGGCGAGGCGCTCGACATCGACCCGGTGACGGTCGCACGCAGGTGGCAGCGTCTTTCAGCAGCCGGAACCGCCTGGGTGTCCGGGAGGGCGACGGGCCAAGGGCGACCCGAGTCGTGTCTCGCCGTGGTCGAGCTCAGCTGCAGCGCCACCGAGACCCTCACCATTGCCGAGCGTGTCACCGAGCTTCCCCACGTGCTCAGCGTCGAGCACACGAGCGGACCCCGCTCACTGACCCTTCTCGTCGAGGTGCGGGATCTCGCGTTCCTGTCTCAGTTCCTGCTCGAGTCAGTCGGGTCGATCCCGGGTGTCGTCGCCACGAGCACTTACGCAGTCACCAAGGTGTACTCGATGGGCGACCACTGGCAGCTGCACGTGCTCGACGCCGCACAACAAGCAGTGATGATGCGGGCCCCGCAACCACGTCTGGACGGGCTCACGTCGGCCTCGTCGACTCTCGCCCGGCCCTACGACCTGATCGACCGGCAGATGATCCTGCTGCTCGGCGAGGACGGCCGGATGCCCGTAGCCACCATTGCAACCCGGGCCGGGCTCAGTGAAAGCACGGTCCGGCGCCGACTGGCTGACCTCGTCAACAACGGACGGGTCGTGCTGCGGTGCGACATCGCCCTGCCCGACTCCGGGTGGCCGGTCATCAGCTGGCTGTGGGCGCAGGCCGACGCCCGTGACATCGACGCGGTCGCTACGACACTGCGGCGGATCTCCGGGATCAGGGTGTGCTGGCGGATCTCGGGTGGCCGTTCCAACCTCATGCTCGCGCTCACGACGCACTCGCTGCGCGAGCTCTCGCTCGTCGAGGCCCGGCTGGCGACCGAGGTGCCCCAGATGACGATTCATGACCGGTCGATGGTGCTGAGGTCGATCAAGCGGATGGGCCGCCAGCTCGATCTGTTCGGTCGCAGCATCCGTTCGGTGCCGCTGGACATCTGGGCCGACCCAGCGGGCCGTCAGCAGCCGTGACCCGGATCCCAGGGGTGACGAAACACCGCACCGCAGGTCAGCGGCCAGTGAGTGGATGAGTCGGCCGATACGCCGGGTTCTGTTCCGCACCCTCGTTACCGAATTGGTGCGGCGACGGCCATCCATCTAGGCCGGCCATTGCTGACCGGCTCGAGCGTCCTACCCGTGCACTCGACCGGGCCGGTCTTCGCGTGCTCAAGAGCACCACGTGCACTGTCTGGACTTGCTCCAGGTGGGGTTTACCGAGCCGCTCCAGTCACCTGGAGCGCTGGTGGTCTCTTACACCACCGTTTCACCCTTACCGACTGCCGAAGCCGCCGGCGGTCTGTTCTCTGTGGCACTGTCCCGCGGGTCACCCCGGGTGGCTGTTGGCCACCACCTTGCCCTGTGGAGCCCGGACGTTCCTCGGCAGAGGTTGCCCTCTGACGCGGCCGCCTGGCCGACTCATCCACGCCCAACCCTAGCGTCCGGACCCCCGGTTCGAGGTATTCCGCCGCGGCCCACCGCGTTGGAATACCTCGAACCGGGAGATGACGGATGCCGGTCCGTCGCCGGTCAGTCACCGGTCAGTCGCCGGTCAGTCGCCCTTGACGTTGACGATCTGGTGCAGCGTGTGGCGCACCTCCACGAGATCGGCGGCGTCGAGCATCACCTGGTCGATGTCCTTGTAGGCCATCGGGATCTCGTCGATGAAGGCGTCGGTGTCGCGGTACTCGATGCCCGCCATCGCCTCCCGCAGCTGCTCCCGGGTGAACCGCTTCCGGGCCGCCGACCGCGAGTAGGCCCGCCCCGCCCCGTGGGGTGAGGAGAACAGCGCGACCGGGTTGCCCTTGCCCTCAACGACGTAGGAGGCCGTGCCCATCGAACCGGGGATGAGGCCCGCCTCGCCGTGCCGCGCCGAGATCGCCCCCTTGCGAGAGAGCCACACCTGCTTGCCGAAGTGCTTCTCCTGCTCGGTGTAGTTGTGGTGGCAGTTGATCTCCTCCGCCCGCTCCACCCCCTGCCCCACCCAGGCCTCGAACGCGGCGACGACCCGGTCCATCATCTCCTCCCGGTTGAGCAGGGCGAAGTGCTGCGCCCACCGCATCTGGCGGATGTAGGCCCAGAACTCGTCGGTGCCCTCGACGAGGTAGGCGAGGTCCTTGTGCGGCAGCGAGATCCACCATTTGGTGTTGAGCGCCTGCGCCACCTTGATGTGGTGCTGCGCGATCTTGTTGCCGACCCCCCGGGAGCCGGAGTGCAGGAACAGCCAGACCCGGTCGGTCTCATCGAGCGTCACCTCGATGAAGTGGTTGCCCGACCCGAGCGTGCCGAGCTGCAGCCGCCAGTTGCCCACGAAGGATGCCGGGTCGAACTCGGCCCGCGTGGCACGCTCCTCGAGGTCGGCCACCCGCCGCTGCGTGTGCTCGAACCTGACCGCCTTGTTGCAGACGCCGGCCGAGAGCGGTACCGCCGCCTCGATCGCGAGGCGCACGGGAGCGGCATCCGTCGGCAGCTGGTTGCGGGTGAACTGGGTGCGCACGGCGATCATGCCGCACCCGATGTCGACGCCGACCGCGGCCGGCATGATCGCCCCGAGGGTCGGGATGACCGAACCGACCGTCGCGCCGAGGCCGAGGTGGGCGTCGGGCATGAGGGCGACATGCGGGTGGATGAACGGCATGGTGGCCGTGGTGACTGCCTGCTCCCGCGTGGCGGGTTCGAGGATCGATGCCCAGTTGAGCAGCCGACCGTTGATCTTCTCCATGGTTCCTTCTCGTCGGTTGGTAGGAGCCTCGAACCCTAGGTGAGGCCCGCTGCGGCGTCATCCGAGTTGTTGGCGCTCAGGCCCGTCTCAGGCCGGCGTGATCTGCTTCACGTCGGTCGCGTCCGACCAACGAAGTCGGCCGCCCAGGCGTAGATCAAGAAGAACATCGACCTCCACCGACCCCGGGACCCATGACGAACCGAAGTAGCGACCCCACCGCCCACCAGCCCGACACCGAGGTCGGCGCCACCCGCGCACCACTGCAGGAGCCGGAAGCAGCTGAGACACCGCCCACCCGTCCGAAGCTGCTCGACCTGACCCTCACTCAGGTGCTCGCCGGTTCGCTGGCGGCCGCCACGGCCGCCTTCCTCGGCTCCCGGCTCGGCGTGGCGGGCACGATCGTGGGTGCCGCGCTCGCCAGCGTGATCAGCGCGACGACGGCCAGCCTCTACTCGGCCTCGCTCCACCGCGCTCGCCGCGCCGTGGTGCTGACCCGTGCGCTCACGGCACCGAGGAGCACGAACGAGAAGGCCGGCCGCAGGACCGGGCCGGTGACGCCACCGGTCGCGCCCACGGCCGGGGACGTCCCGGTGGTCGGGCGGATCCGCTGGCGCGGGGTGCTGGCCACGGCGAGCGTGCTCTTCGCCGTCGGGATGGCCTTCCTGGCCGGGGTCCAGGTGACCACGGGTCAGCCGGTGACCGGAACCGACGTGGGCACCCGGGTCGTGGCAGGCGCTGGTGCTGACGCTACTGACGGCTCCTCGAACGTGGGCAGTGCGGGAGGCGCGGGTGTCAGCCAAGGGCAGCCCGCCTCGAACAGCCCGAAGGTGGGCCCGAGCAGCAGCAGCGGGCTGCCCACCCCGAGCGGAACGGCAGCGCCCCAACCCGGGGTCGCCTCAACGCCGACCGCGACGCCGACCGCGGATGCCGGCTCGACCGCACCCACAGGGCCAGCGCAGTCGACCCCGCCCGTCGCACCAACCGGGTCGGCCTCTGCGACGAGGCCGGGCCAGGTCCCGAGCCGGCCGGCCACGACAGCTCCCCTCCCCTGAGTCGCGCCTCAGGTGTGCAACCCGGTTGCAGCCCCGAGTTGCCATCCGGTTCGAGCCCCTTGAGGTCAGGCCACGAGCGACAGCACGACCGTGCCCGTCGAGAGGTCGGCGGCGTCGACGCGCACCCGCACCGACGCCCCCGGCTTGGCGACGCCCTTGGCCTTCGCGAGGATGCCGAGCTCGGTCAGCTGCACCGTGACGCCCCTGTCGTTCGCGTCGACCACGACCGCTTCGAGTCGCTCTCCGACGAACTCGAGCAGCTCGGCGGCCTCGACCGCGTCGGTGCAGGCTCGCGACACCCCGTTCGCCGTCTTGTCGGAGGTCGCCATGATGTCGGGCAGTTCGGGCAGCGCTTCGCGCACCCAGCCAGGCACCTCACTGCCCGACGAGAGGGCCTCGCAGATCACCAGGCCGAAGCGGTCGACGAGCCGGCGCAGCGGGGCGGTGACGTGGGCGTAGGGGCTCGCGACGGCGGCGTGCAGGGGCTGCTCGGGCGGCGCACCGTCGAAAGGGGTGTACGCCGCTCCCCGGAACAGCGCCGTCGCTTCGTGGATCAGGGCCAGCTGCCGGGGGGCGGTGCGGTCGAGGGTGCGCAAAAAATCGCCGTACCGCATCTCGTGCGGCCAGGGAACGCCGGCGGCGGCCGCCTGCCGCCGAAAGCGTTGGAGGCTGCCGGGGTCAGGCGGCGGCATCGTGCGCAGGATGCCGATCTTTCCGGCCAGCATCATCTCGGCCGCCCCCATGCCGCTCAGCAACGAGATCTGCGCATTCCAGTCCTCTGCGTCGACGAGCGGTCGGAACGACACGTCGAAGCCGCCCTCGTCGTCCTGCCTCACCTCCTGCTCGGGCATCGGCAGGCTCGCTCCCCCGCGCTCACGCTCGAGCAGCACCCGCTTCTCACCGATCTCCTTGAGCAGCATCAGGCACTCGTCGGCGCTGCCGTCATCGACGGCCGCCTGCACCTCGGTATAGGCGTAGCGCCGCACACTGCGGACCATGGCGCGATAGACCCGCACCTCGGTCGTCTTGGCATCGGCCGCCAGATCGATGTCCCAGACGAAGGCCGGGCGAACCTGACCGGGCAGCAGGCTGGCCGCGCCCTCGCTCAGCTCGGTGGGGTGCAGCTGCACCCGCAGGTCAGGGCAGTAGACCGTCTGCCCGCGCCTCCGCGCCTCCACGTCGACCGCCCCGCCCACGGTGACGAAGGCGGGCACATCGGCGATGGCGTAACGCACCCGGTACCCCTCACCAGCGCGCTCGAGAAACATCGCCTGGTCGAGATCTTGGGAGGTGGCCGGGTCGATGGTCACGAACGGCACCGCGGTCTCGTCACGGTCAGGAAGCGAGGCCCCTTCGGCCGCCCGGCGGGCCTCCCTGATCACGGCCTCCGGAAAGTCGGGATGGATGCCGAACTCGTCACGCACGGCGCCGAACCGCGCGGTGAGCGCCGCGCCGACGCCGCTGTCGTCGTGCCCCGGCCGGTAGATGATGCTGCGTCGCGCCATGACGGTCACCCTACGCACCGGGCGGCCTGACGCGATGGGCACGCCGCAGCCGTCAGAGACCAACTGCATAGGCTGTGGCCCGTGCTGATCCTCCTCCCGCCGTCTGAGGGCAAGACCGGGGCGAAGCGGGGCCGTCCCCTCGACCTCGACACCCTCTCGTTCCCTGAGCTGACGGTGATGCGCCAAGCCGTTGTCAACGACGTCCTGGAGGCCAGCGGTCGACCCGACGCGGCAACGGTGCTCGGCATCAACCCCAACCTGGCCGACCAGATCGAGCGCAACACCCGCCTGCGCACCGCCCCGGCGGCGCCCGCCGTGCGGGTCTACACGGGCGTTCTCTACCAAGCGCTCGACCACGCGACGCTCGACCCGGCATCCGTGCGGCGTGCCAACCGGCAGGTAGCGATCGTCTCGGCGATGTTCGGGGCGCTGCGCCTCACCGACCGAATCCCGGCCTACCGCGTCGACGTCTGCAGCACACTGCCGCACGCCGGCTACCTCGCGCGCTCGTGGCGACCGGCCCTCGCTGCGGCTCTCAACGAGGCCGTGCGGCCGCGAGAGCTGGTCATCGACTGCCGGTCAGACACCTACGCCTCGCTGTGGCGCCCCGGTGGAGCCCTGGCGCAGGGGTGGGTGCACATCAAGGTGCCCGGAGCCTCGCACATGGCCAAGTACACCAGGGGGCTGGTCACCCGCGAGCTCGTCTCGGGGCCGGCGCCACGCACCCTGACGGCCCTGACCGAACGCCTGAGCGACCGGTTTCTCGTCGGCCTGGCGGAGCCGGATCGGCCAGGGCGGCCGTGGACGCTCTCGGTCAACGAACGCGCTTGAGAAGCGTGACCGTGGCCTCGTGACCGGCGCTCGATGACTGACCCGGCGCAGCTCGCTGAGCGCGTACTTCCCGTGTTGGCGTTCCTCATCGCCATCACGGTCGTGGCCGAGATCTGTGACGTGTCAGGAGTCTTCGACGAGGCAGCGCACTACGCCGCGCGGCTGGCCCGCGGCCGGGTGCTCGTGCTCTGGGGGCTCGTCGTGGTGCTGGCCTGCGCCTGCACGATCCTGCTCAGCCTCGACACCACTGCGGTGCTGCTCACCCCGGTGGCCATCGCGGTCGCGAGTCAGGTGGGGGCGGCGCCTCTTCCCTTCGCCATGGCGACCCTCTGGCTGGCGAACACCGCATCGCTGCTGCTGCCGGTGTCGAACCTCACGAACCTGCTGGCCCTGAACCGGTTCTCGCAGCTGAACGTGACGGTCATCGACTACGTCCGGCTCATGTGGGCGCCCGCCCTGACCGCCATCGTGCTCACCGTGGCCCTGCTGTGGCTGCTGCACCGGCGCGACCTGACCGGCCGGTACGCGACGCCGCCACGAGCCGAGCCTCACGACCGCCCGTTGATGCTCGTCTCCGCTCTTGTCGCGGCCGCCCTCGGGCCGGCCTTCGTCGCGGGGATCACCCCGGCCTGGCCCGCCGGTATCGGCGCCGTTCTCCTCGTCGCGGTCACTGGTTGGCGGGCGCCCGAGCTGCTACCGCGGATCAGCGTGCCCTGGCGGGCGGCCCTGGGCGTGACAGTGCTCTTCGTCGTTGTCGACATCACGCTGCGTGCGGGTCTCGGCCCCTGGCTCACCGATGTTGTGGGACAGGGCGATTCAGGGCCCGCCCTACTGCGGCTGTCGTCGATCGGCGCTCTCACCTCGAACGGCATCAACAACCTCCCGGCCTATCTCGCCTTCGAAGTCACCGCCGACACCTCCCCGGTGCGTCTCGCGGCCCTGCTGGTCGGCGTCAATGCCGGGCCCATCGTGACGATGTGGGGCTCCCTCGCCACGATCCTCTGGGCGCAACGGTGCCGGGCAGCCGGTGTGCGTGTCTCACCGGGCCGCATCGCCGCGACCGGGCTGGTGTGCGCCATCGTCGTGGTGACCGGCGCGACCGTCGCGCTCGCCGCGCGGCCGTGAATGGTGACGCGGTGACGCGGTGACGCGGTGACGCGGTGACGCGGTGACGCGGTGACGCGGTGACGCGCCGAGCTGACCGGCATCCGACCGGCTGGTGGGTCGGTCACGCCCGGGATCAGTCACTTTCCGCCGCGCTGTGGCTGGTCCGCGACCGGAACCAGCACGCAGGTCCCCGACGGCCCGAGGTGCACCCGCTGGTCACTCGGCACGAGCCGGCTGAAGTCACGCACCCCGTCGGCGTTGCCCGAGTTGCGCAGATGAAGCGGGTGGGCCCCGCTGGAGATCTGCAGACGGAGCCGGTGGCCGCGCCGCACGAGCGCGGCTGTGGCACCGAGGCGCACCTCGTGATGACGCGCACCCCCCATGACGCCGCGCTTGGCCGCACCGTCGTCGACCACTCGGGCGTACCCGTCGGCGATGTTCCACGACCGGCCCCTGCCGTCGACCTCGCAGAGGCGCACGAACAGGTCGACGGTCGGGTTGCTCGACGACAGAACGACATCGGCGACGACCTCGCCTGCTACGAGCGTGTCATCGGCCAGGGGCTCGCTCGTCCAGCAGAGCACGTCGGAACGACGCTCACGCTCGCGCTGCTGCTTTCGACCGGCCGTCCAGGGGTTGAGTGACCGGCCGCCTGCCATCGGGGTGGGGTCGGCCGGGTCGTAGCGGT
>JBDTVJ010000022.1:0-33433 GCA_040007275.1 Terracoccus sp. | reverse complement strand
CAAAGGCCGGCCCGGGAGCGATCGGCTGGACGGTCGACCTGCGGCCCGGAGCCACCGCGACCCTGCACTCCACGTCCGTCGTCTCGAAGACGGCGCCCGACCTCCTGCGGCTGGCCAGCGTGGCCTGCGCCAGCTCCTCGCCCACCTCGGCGCCTATCGTCTGCGCTTCGCACTCCGACCAGCTGCCCGCCGGTGCGCTGCAGGCCGCCCGACAGAGCGCACCAGCAGCGCACGGTGCTCCTTCGCAGGCTCCGTGGGCCCGCATCGCCGGCATCGCCGGCGGTGCGGCGGTGGTGGTCGCCGCCGTGGTGCTCGTGGCACGTCGACGGCGCCTGAGCCCGCCCTGACCGAGACCGTCGTCTCCTCGAAGGGTCATCACCGAGACCATCGCTGCGTCACGCAGGGCCAGGAGCGCCATCGCCTGCTGCTCGCCAACGCGCAGGGGAACACCAACCTCACGACTCTTCGGATGCGGCGCGTAGCCGACATCCGCGCGTCCAGCCAAGATCGCCATTGTCCGATGGGCCGTGCGCACGTGCTGACATCATGAGACCGCGGCCCCACTCAGGCCTCATTCGTCAGCAAACGAACGAAGGAGACGGCGATGATCAGAGTTCGCCCGCGGAAGGCCGCAGCCCTGCTCGCCGGGCTGTTGACAGCAGCAGTGATCCTGGTTGCGCCTCCGGCCGCCACGGCCGCGACGGCGGCCACGACGACCACACTCATCGGAGCGAGCTCCGTCAACTTCGCGTGGTTCGACCCCGCGGTCGGCCCGATGCAGATCTATCGAGACTTCGACAACGGCTTCAGCTACCCGACCTGGCAGGACACGCCCGCCTACCAGGCGCACCCGAACGCGCGCGCGAACCACTACTCGATGAAGATCCTGCCCCAGCGGCTGCTCGACCCGACCGATACCATCAACGCCAGCCTACGAGCCTTCATCGCCACCACACCCAAGAACATCATCCTCACCAACTACCACGAGCCCGACGACACGAGCCCGGGCCGGTTCACCCCCGCCCAGTTCCGCGCGGGCATCGTGAAGTTCGCCGGGATGGTCCGTGCCCAGAACGCGGTCGACGGCGGCGCCCGACGCACCTCGGTCGTGCTGATGAACATCAGCTTCAAGAGCCAGTGGACCTGGCCCGTCTCGGACTGGTGGCCCACCGACGCGCGTGATGGCGGTCACGTGGATCTCATCGCGGCCGACGTCTACGCGATGCCGCATGCGACGCTGACGGCTTGCTGCCCGCGTGGTTACACCGACGGGGTCAACTGGCAGCAGGCATCCCGGCTGCTCAGCTTCATCATCACCTTCGCCAAGGCGAACAAGACCCCGTGGGCCGTTGCGGAGCTCGGCTACCTCGAGGACATCCACGACCCGTCGCGCAAGGCACTCGCGCTCCGCGACGCCGTCAACGTCGCGCGAGCCAACGGCGCCGATCACATCTCCTACTTCGATGCCTCGGGTCCGCGCGCCGACTGGCGGCTGCGCTGGTCCTCACCCGTCGGCAGCACGCCGAAGACCTCCCAGGCCGCGCTGATGTGGAAGTCCCTGGCCAACGGCGGGTGAGCGCCCACCCGGTCGACCGGGCCGAGGTGCTGGGTTGAGCCGAGTCGATGTCCGGTTGTGAATCGCCGCTCCGGAGCCGACCTCTGTGGCACTTCGACTACGGGCCGGAACCGGCGTCGGTACGAACGCGAGCAGATCGCCGTTGTCACTCACCAGTTGACCCGCCTCGTCGTCACGATCTGGCTGACGGCCCGACCAGTGCGTGACCTGCGGCAATACATCGGTGCCCCCGGCAGGATTCGAACCTGCGACACCCGCTTTAGGAGAGCGGTGCTCTATCCCCTGAGCTACGAGGGCAGGGGAGCCCGGCCATTGTGCCAAAGGCGCGAGCCCGAGCGTGAATCGCACCGCGTCGGCGCGCCCCGTGGTCGCCGTACGGGGAGGCGCCCCGCATTCGTTAGCCTGACGCCATGAGCGACGTCACCGGGCAGCGCCCTGCCACCAAGGCCGAGTCGAGTTCGGGAGACCCCCGGGCCGACCAGGTCGCCGCGGCCGTCAAGACCTGGCAGCGCACCCTCGTCGATCTCGGAGGGCGCAACACCCTCCTGTGGTACCGCGACCTGCCCTCCGGCACCCTCGACCTCACCACCGCCCACCCCGGCGGGGTGTCGAAGCTGCTGGCCGGCAAGGGCACGCGCCTGTCCGAGCTCGTGCGCGAGCCGGCTGCCCTCGGTGAGGCCAGACGGCGAGCCCGCGCCATCCGCTCCAAGGCGCTCGAGCTGCGCGAGGAGCGGGGCATCGCCGCCGGGTTCATCGCGATCGGTATGGCGACGTGGTCAGTGCCGCGGGCCGCCCGCCCACCGGCATCCCCGGTGCTGTTGCGCCCGTGCGTGCTGCGCCCGACCGGCGCCTCGCAGGACGACTTCGAGCTCGACCTCGGCCCCGAGGTCGAGTTCAACCCGGTGCTGCGCGAGTACCTCCGGTCAGAGCAGGGCGTCGAGATCGACGCCGACTCGCTCGCCGACCTCGCCACCGTCGGCAACTCCTTCGACCCCTACCCGTCGTATGCCGCGCTCAGCAAGCTCTGCGAACACGTGCCCGACTTCGCCATCGCACCGCGCCTCGTGCTCGGAACCTTCTCCTACGCCAAGCTGCCGATGGTGGCTGATCTTGCGCTGCAAGGCTCCTCGTTGGCCGACCACGACGTGATCGCGGCCTTGGCCGGTGACGAGTCGGCCCTGGCCGCCGTGCGCCTCCGCCTGCCCGACCCCGAGCCCGATCCCGACCCCGAACACGAGTACCTTGTGCTCGACGCCGACTCGAGCCAGCACGCTGCCATTGACGCGGTGCGCGCCGGAGCGCACCTCGTGGTCAAGGGCCCGCCGGGCACGGGGAAGTCGCAGACCATCGCCAACCTCATCGCGGCGCTCGCCGCCGAGGGCAAGTCGACGCTCTTCGTGGCCGAGAAGCGCGCCGCCATCGACGCCGTGCTCGGGCGCCTCGACCGGGTCGGGCTCGGCGGGCTCGTGCTCGACGCCTACGACGGAACCACCAACAAGCGAGCCACCGCCCAGCAGTTCGTCCAGGGCCTGGATGCCGCCCTCGAGAACGTCCCCAGCCCGCACGACACCACGGCCGCAACGTTGCGCGACCGGCGCGGTCGCCTGACCCGCCATCTGCAGTCGCTGCATCAGGTGCGTGACCCGTGGGGGGTTTCGGCCCACCAGGTGCAGGAGGCAATGGCCGAGCTCGCCGCCCGCACACCGCCGCCCAGCTCGCACGTGCGCCTGCGTGGAGAGGCCATCAGGAGCGTGCCCCGGGCCAAGGCCGTCGAGCTCGGCCGGCGCCTGCGTGACGCCTCCGGTCTCGGGGCCTGGACCCGCGAGGGCGACGACCCGTGGTTCGGCGCCCGTATCCTCACCGCCGACGAGGCCGCCCGGGCCCTCGAGGTCACCAACCGCCACAGCTCCGAGGGGCTGCACGACGTGGCCACCGAGCTCAACGCCATCATGGCCGAGTCTCATGTGCCACAGGCACACTCGCTGAACGACTGGCGGGCCGCCTTCGACACGATGAACAGTGTGCGGCGCACCCTCGAGGTGTTTCGGCCCGAGGTCTTCGACCTTCCGTTGGGCGAGCACATCGCCGCCACCGCCACCCGTGACTGGCGCACCAACCGCGACGTGCAGATGGGCTGGCTCGCCCGCCGCCGCATCCGGCACCAGACCAAGCGGCTGCTCCGGCCCGGGCGCCCGCCGGCGCGTCTGCACGACGAGCTGGTGTCGGCGAGCGAACAGCGCAAGCACTGGTTCGAGCTCGTCGGTGGTGGCGGACGCCCCGAGATCTCACCGCGTCTCGACGAGGGCATCGCGTTGCTCGACGGACTGACGAGCGACCTGAAGTGGCTCTCCGACCGGCTGCCCGTGCCGGCCGGAGCCGGCAGCCTCATGGATCTGCCGCTCGACGAGCTGCGGGCCCGGCTCGCCGCCCTCGCCGCCCGGCCCGAGCGGGTGGCCGTGCTGCCCCACGTGTCGGCCGCCCTCGACGGCGTGCGGGATGCCGGTCTGGGGGCCGTCGTCGATGACCTCGCGGCCCGCGGCGTGGCCACCGAAGACGTCCCCGTCGAGGTCGAGCACGTCTGGTGGGCCTCTCTCGCGCAGGAGATCACCGTGCGCGACCCTGCTTACGGCGCCCATGACGGTGCGGGTCTGCGCCGCGACGCCGCCGAGTTCGGGGCGGCCGACCGGGCCCACCTGGCTGCGACCGTCGAGCGCGTGCAGGCCGCGGTGGCCCGCAACGTGCGCGAGGTGCTTTCCGACCACCCGGCCCATGAAGCTCTGATCCGTGCCGAGGCCGGAAAGTCTCGGCGGCACAAGCCGCTTCGTGATCTCATGCCGGTGGCCTCAGCGACGCTCACGGCGGTCAAGCCCTGCTGGGCCATGAGCCCCCTCGTCGTCGCATCGACCCTCCCGCCCGGCCGGTGGTTCGACGTCGTGATCTTCGACGAGGCCTCGCAGGTGCAGCCCGCGCAGGCGATCTCGGCAATCTCTCGTGCGCGGCAGGTCGTGGTCGCGGGCGATGAGCGACAGCTGCCCCCCACCAACTTCTTCACCGTCGTCTCCGACGACGAGGGGGCGACAGGCGAGGAGGTACTGACCGACGGGTTCGAGTCGGTGCTCGACGTGCTCGCGGCCGCGCTGCCCACCCGACGCCTCACCTGGCACTACCGCAGCCGCGACGAGCGGCTCATCGCCTTTGCCAACTCCACTATGTATGACGGCGCCCTGACCACCTTCCCAGGCACCTCCCTCGAATCGGCCGTCACGTTCGAGGCCGTCGACGGGCAGGCGGAAGTGCAGCCGGGGCTCGACTCGATCGAGACGACCGACACCGAAGTGGCCCGGGTGGTGGCGCTGGTGCTCGAGCACGCCCGCACCCGGCCCACCGAGTCGCTCGGCGTGATCGCGCTGGGTATCAAGCACGCGGAGCGCCTCGACGACGCCGTCACCGAGGCGCTGCGCTCGGCTCCCGACGCCGCCCCGTTCTTCGAGCGCGACACTGACGAACGCTTCTTCGTCAAGAACCTCGAGCGGGTGCAGGGCGACGAGCGTGACGCCATCATCGTGTCGGTCGGCTACGGCAAGACGCCGCACGGTCGCGTGTTGCACCGCTTCGGCCCGCTCAACCTCGAGGGTGGGGAGCGCCGCCTCAACGTCGCGATCACCCGCGCGCGAGTACGCATGACCGTCGTGTCGTCACTGCGCTCGACCGACCTCGATCCCGAACGGCTCAAGGCCAGAGGGGCCGTCATGCTGCGTGACTTCCTCGCGTACGCCGAGTCAGGTGGCGCGGCTCCGGCCGACGGTTCCACCATGGGGTCGACGGGGTCAGTCGCGTCGGCGACCGCAGACCCCCTGCGCGCCGACCTGGCCCGCCGTCTGCGCCGCGAGGGGCTCACGGTGCACGAAGAGTTCGGCAGCGCAGCGCAGCGCGTCGACCTCGCTGTCGAGGACCCCCACCATCGAGGTCGCGCGCTCATCGCGATCGAGACCGACGGGCCTCGGTATGCCGCCCTGTCGAGTACGCGCGACCGCGACCGCCTGCGGCCCGAGCAGCTAGAACGGCTGGGCTGGACGCACGTTCGGGTCTGGAGCACCGACCTGTTCCGAGACCCCGCCCGCGAGATCTCCCGCATCCTGGGCATCGTGCGCCGAGCCACCGCCACCGAGACCGCAGTCAGCGCCGGCTCCGCTGCCCCGCTCGCCACCGACCCGAGCGAGCGCGAGGTGAGCCCACGCGTCGAGCCGGATTCCGCTCGCCTCATCAAGGGTCAAGTGGCCCCCAGGCCGACCACCGGGCGCGACGACGGCCCAGCCGGCGGCGACGCTCTCGACAACAGCACGGGCAGCACGGGCAGCACCGGCAGCACCGGCAGCACCGGCACCGCCGACCAGACTGGTCCGGCAAACGACGAGAGCCCGAGCGACCTGGTCGAGGAGGGGAGTGGGAAGCCGCGCCGGGGGAGCCGGCGTCGGGCCTTCCGCCGGGGCACCAACCCCGAGGCGGACGCTGCCAGCTACACCGAGTCGACCGACACGGCGAACGCTCCACCCGAGTCGGTGGTTGCGGGGGAGTCGGTTGATGAGACGGTCCGGGAACGCTGGCTCGAAGAGCAGCGGCCCCCGCACTACGAGTGACGCACCGGCTCCCAGCATGCCCGGAATGGCTCCCAGCGGAGCCGTGTTGAAGCGGTCATGAACGCATCGACGCCCCTCTCACTACGACTCGCCTGGGCCCAGGGCCTGTTCGAGCGAGGTGACTACCTGGCTGCCGCACCGGCCCTGGCCGCTCTGGTGGCCGAGGTCGACGACACCCGCTCTGCCAGTCTCGAGGGCGGTTCAGCCGACGAGACGGCCCGGCACGGCACCACCGACCTGCGCCTGTTGCTGGCCCGCGCCTACTATCACTCGGCCCAGCTCACCCGGGCCGAGGCCGTGCTCAGACCACTGCTCGATGAGAGCCCGACCGACGCCTACGCCCACCTACTGCTCGGGCGCACGCTCCAGCGTGCAGGCCGGCATGCCGACGCCGCCCGGCCGCTCGCGCTGGCTCAGGTGCTCGGGGACTACGACATCCCGCAGACGTACGGCAAGCACTGACACGTCGAAAGGGCACTACGTGCTCTGTCGTGGTGGGCCTGGGCCCTCCAGAGACAGCACGAAGTGCCCTTCGACCGTGTGGGGTCAGGTCAGCGGGTGCGCAGCGAGTCGCGGATCTCGGTGAGCAGCGCGACCTCTTCCGACGGGGCGTCGGTCTCGGGCTCGGCGCCACGGGCCCGGCGGGCGGCGAGCGCGTTCATCGGGGCCACGACCATGAAGTACACGGCGGCGGCGACGATGAGGAAGCTGATCGTCACCGTGATGAAAGAGCCGATGTGCACGCCACCGGGCGCGTAGCCGGAGAAGTTGGGTGCGCCACCGAGCTTGCCGATGAGGTCCATGACGATGGTGACGAAGGCCTCGACAACCTTTCCGAATGCGGTGGCGATGACGACGGCGACGGCCAGGTCGACGACGTTGCCCCTCATGACGAAGTCTTTGAATCCCTTGAGCATGGAGAATCCTGTTCTGTTGGCACCGACCGACTGGGAAGTGCGTGGTGTGTTTCTGCCGCCCGCTGGGGCGGCCCGGATCACGGGCCAGGCGAGCCGGTCGGCTCGCCGAGACAGGCCAGTGATCTGGGTCGGCGCCGACCTGACGGCGGCGCCGATGAAGGTGGAACGGGCCGAGCCTACTGGCGACATCACCAGGATGCCCGCACCGCCACTACAAAAGTCTCACCGGCGCCCAGCGCGCTGAGGTGCGTCGCGATCTGGGCGGCGTCGGCCGGGGTGAGGGCCAGGGTGAGCTGCGTCGGTGCTGCCTGGCCCCAGGTGGGGTCCTGGTCGCTGCTCCCGCCCGAGACGCTGAGCACGACGACGTTCGAGGCGGCCCGTGCGCCCGAGCCGGTGGTGTAGAGGTCGACGTGGCTGCCGGCCCGAGCGCCGGTGGCGTGGACGTCGAGCACCGGAACCGCCATCGCGACCCGATCGGCAGGCTGCCCCGCGAGCAGGTCGGCGCCGACCAGTCGCGACGGGGTCAGCATCTCACCGGCGTCGACCGCCGACGAGACGACCTGCCCGACGACGAGGTCGGATGCTGCGAACGCGCGCTCGGGGCGCACCCGGACGGGCACCTCGATGACCTCGACGTCTTCGGCGTCCACCACCGACCCGGCGGCGAGCGCGCGAACCGAGACCACCGTCGCCGCACCCGGCGGAGGCACCCGGTCTCGGGTGACGGCCGAGAGTGTCACGAGGGCGGCCACCCCGGCCAGCAGGGCGGCTGTGACCCGCCGCCACCGAGCCCGTCGAGCGCGCCGCCGACGAGGGTTGGACACCGACCGTCGTCGGCCGGTGGCGGCGGATGGGGATGAGCTGCCGTCGCGGTCGTCGGGGGTCGGGCGAGGGTGCCGGGCGAACATCAGGGCAAGGTCAGGGGCAGCTCGAGCCCGTCAAGGCTGCGCCGGCACGGGCAGCTCGCCTCGGCGTCGCCCTCGTAGTCGGGCAGCTGCCCGATCGCGTGACGCAGCACGCCCTTGAGCCGGTCGACGTTGGCGCCGAAGACCCGGAGCACCTCCTCGTGGCTGACGGCCACCCCGCCCTCGACCCCGGCGTCGAGGTCGGTGACCATGGCGATCGTGGTGAAGCAGAGGGCGAGCTCTCGGGCCAGGCCGGCCTCTGGCATCGTCGTCATGCCCACGACCTCCCACCCGGCCTGCTGGTGCATCAGCGACTCTGCCCGGGAGGAGAACCGGGGCCCGTTGATCACCACGAGCGTGCCGTCAGGGACGACGTCGAAGCCCGCCAACCGGGCGGCATCGACGGCCACGGCTCGGCCGTTCGGGCAGTACGGGTCGGCGAAGCCGACGTGCACGACCGGGCCCTCGGACTCGTAGATGGTGTGTTCGCGGCCCCAGGTGCGATCGACCACCTGGTCGGGAACGACGATGGTGCCCGGCCCGTTCTCGGCCTTGAGCGAGCCGACCGCACACGGCGAGAGCACCTGGCGGACGCCCACGGCGCGCAGGGCCCAGAGGTTGGCTCGGTAGTTCACCCGGTGCGGTGCGAACCGGTGCCCCTTGCCGTGGCGGGCGACGAACGCGACGGAGCGCCCGTCGACCTCGCCGATGACGAGCGGGTCGCTCGGCCGGCCGAACGGGGTGTCGACCGACACCGTCTCGTAGTCGCTGAGGAAGTCATAGAGGCCGGAACCGCCGATGACGCCGATCTGTGCTCGTGTGCCCATGCTCGAAGCCTAGGTGTGGCGCCTCGTCGGAACGCCGGGTGACGGTGGCCTGTGGACGGGCGCGGCCGTGGTCAGGACGGTGTGGACGACGAGCTGGACGACCCCGATGACCCCGAACCGGTGGAGGAGCCGGACGAGCCCGACCCGGCGGACCCCGACCCGGACGAGCCCGACCCGGACGAGCCCGAAGCGGAAGAGCCCGACCCGGCGGACCCCGACCCGGCGGACCCCGACCCGTTCTTCGATCCCGACGAGTCGGTCGAGGAGCTCGAACCCTCTTTGGCGGACGAGGAGTCGTTCGACGACTCCTTCGAACTGCTTCCTGATCCGGAGCCAGCAGCGGCCTTCGCGCTCTTGGCGGCCGCCGCACGCGAGTCGGTCTTGTAGAACCCCGAGCCCTTGAACGAGATGCCGACGGGGTGGATCACCTTGCGCAGCGAGTGCTCGCCGCACTCGGGGCAGAAGGTGAGCGAGTCGTCGGTGAACGACTGGCGGATGTCGAACGCGTGCTGGCACGCCTGGCACGCGTAGGAGTAGGTGGGCATGGGTGACCTCGGCCGTCAAAGGAGGGGATGAGCAGGGAGAGTCTACGGCCAGCCCGCGAGGCGCCCGCCGCGGCTGACCTCGAGGATGCGCCGCTCGGTGCGACTGCGCACCTTCGAGGGGGTCACCACGAGCAAGCGGTCACCGTGGCGGATCGTGGTGTGCTGCCCCGGAACGAACCCTTCACCGTCACGCACGATGAGCGTGACGTTTGCTCCCTTGGGCAGGCGCAGCTCGAAGACCGCCACGCCGTGCAGCCGGGAGTCAGCCCCGACTGACACCTGCACGACGTCGGCCCCGATCTCCACGAGGGTCGTGCTCTCGAGGTCGACCTCGACCGAGTGCACCTGCTCGACGAGGCCCAGGCGGCGAGCCACCCAGCCCAGGGTGGGGGCCTGCACGATGGTGAAGATGACCACGAGCATGAAGACGAGGTCGAAGATCCACTTGGTGTCAGGCGTGCCGGTGGTCAACGGCACCGTCGCGAGCACGACCGGCACGGCGCCCCGCAGGCCCGCCCACGACAAGAAGGCCTGGTCGCGCCACGACACCCGGAACCACACGGTCGAGGCGATGACCGACAGCGGTCTCGCCACGAGCAGTAGCACCAGTCCGATGACGATCGCCGGAACGAGCTGCTCGTCGAGGCGGAACGGGTCGGCCAGCAGGCCGAGCATCACGAACAGCCCGATCTGTGCGATCCAGCCCATCGCGTTGCCGAAGCTCTGGAACGAGGTGCGGTTGGGCAGCCCCATGTTGCCCAGCACGAGAGCACTGAGGTAGGTGGCCAGAAAGCCCGACACGTGCGCGGCCGCGCCGAGCGCGTAGGCGAACACGGTGAGGGTGACCACGCCGATCGAGAACAGGGCCGACGACCCGCCCGCGACCCGCTTGAGCAGCTGACCGCCCAGCCAGCCGACCGTGACTCCCACCACGGCGCCGCCGCCGAGCTCGAGCACCGCGAGCCAGAGCAGTTCCAGCGAGCCCAGTGACTCACCGCCCGGCACGCCCTGTGCTGAGAAGGCGACGACGAGGATGACGACCGGTGCGTCGTTGAAGCCGGCCTCCGCCTCGAGCATGCCCGAGAGCCGTCTGGGCAGCGGCACGTTGCGCAGCACCGCAAAGACGGCGGCGGCATCCGTCGAGGTGACGATGGCTCCCATCAGCAGCGAGATGGTCCACGACAGCGGTAGGAGGGCGTGCGCGGCCACGGCGACGACGAGCACCGACACCACCACCCCGACCGTCGACAGCATCGCGGCGGGCGCCACCGCATCCTTGATGTTGCTCCACGACGTCGTGAGACCACCCTCGGCGAGGATGAGCACGAGTGCCGCGTACCCGAGCACCCGGGTCACGGAGGCGGAGTCGAACTGGATGCCGGCCCCGGCGTTGCCGAGAGCCAGACCGATGCCGAGATAGATCAGCAACGAGGGCAGCCCCGAGCGAACCGAGAGGCGAACTGCGGCCACGGCCACGAGCATCACCACCGAGCCGATGAGCAGCACACGCGTCAGGTCGTCGAGGGTCATCCCCGACGATGTGATCAGTGGTGCTGCGAGCATGGGCGACTCCTCGCGGTTGCTGGCGCAATCCAACCATCCCGGCGGCTTCACCCGCGCGGCCGTCCGTCGGGCCACCGGTCGCCACGCTCCCTCGGGCTCCCTCGGTCGCTGGCGTTCGTGGCCTAGTCTCGTGGCGTGTCCCGCTCCAAGCTCGCCCGTCGCATCGGGCTGTCGGTCGTCGCGCTGGTGCTGTTCGCCCTCGTGGCCGCGAGCATCCTCGCGATCGGCGTGGTGCGTCAGTCGTTCCCGCAGACCGAGGGAGAGCTGACCGTCGAAGGCCTCACCGGCACCGTTCAGGTGCAGCGCGACGCCCGCGGCATCCCGACCATCTACGGCGACAACGCCGGTGACCTCTTTCGCGCCCAGGGCTACGTCAACGCCCAGGACCGCTTCTTCGAGATGGACTACCGGCGGCACCTGACCGCGGGCCGACTCTCCGAGATCGTCGGCTCGGGTGGTCTCGAGGCCGACAAGGTCATTCGCACCATGGGGTGGCGGCGGGTCGCCGAGCAGGAGCTGCCCCAGCTCGCCCCCGAGACCCGTCAGTACCTGCAGGCCTACGCCGACGGGGTCAACGCCTGGGTCAAGTCCAAGGGCACGCCCGAGGCGATGTCGCTGGAGTACCGCGTGCTCGACCTCCAGCACCCCGGCTACCGCGTCGAACCCTGGACCCCCGTCGACTCCCTGGCCTGGCTCAAGGCGATGGCCTGGGACCTGCGCGGAGACTACGACGACGAGCTCGCCCGGGCCCGTCTCTCGCGGGGCGGCCGGATCGGGGTCAAACAGATCAACCTGCTCTACCCGCCCTACCCCTTCGAGCGCAACCTGCCCATCCTGTCGGCCGACGACTGGAAGCCGGCGACGCTGCCGAGTGCCCAGGCGGCCGGACCGATCCCGCCGGCCCTGCGCACCGCGTCGGGGCAGGCCGCGGTCGACCGCGCCGCCAAAGCGGTCGAGGCCGTGCCCGCCACCCTCGGCAAGGGCGAGGACATCGGGTCGAACTCGTGGGTCGTGTCGGGCTCGCGCACCACGACGGGTAAGCCGTTGCTCGCCAACGACCCTCACCTCTCGCTCGGCATCCCCAGCATCTGGTCACAGGTCAACCTCCAGTGCCGCACGGTCAGCGCGGCGTGCCCCTTTCAGGTGTCGGGCTTCTCCTTCGCCGGGCTGCCCGGGGTGGTGATCGGCCACAACCAGAAGGTCGCGTGGGGCTTCACCAACCTCGGCCCTGACGTCACCGACTTCTACCTCGAGCAGGTCACCGGCAACACCTACCTGCGCGACGGCGCCAGCGTGCCACTTCAGGAGCGCGCCGAGACCATCAAGGTGGCAGGCGGCCCCGACGTGCAGATCACGGTGCGCTCGACCGTGCACGGGCCGATCCTGTCGGACGTGATCTCCGGGATCAACGAGGCGGGCGACCGGGTCGTCGTGCGCGGCGCGCCCCAGGCCAACTCGTACGCGGTGTCGATGGCCTGGACCGCCCTGACCCCGAGCACCACCGCGGATGCCATCTTCGCCCTCGACAAGGCCCAGAACTGGGACCAGTTCCGGGCCGCCGCTGCCCTGTTCGCGGTGCCCTCGCAGAACCTGGTCTATGCCGACACCGCGGGCCACATCGGCTACCAGGCCCCGGGCCGCATCCCGGTTCGGCGCAGCTCGACCTCCGGCAGCCCACCCGGCTTCTGGCCGGCTCCCGGCTGGGACAGCCAGTGGGACTGGAAGGGCTGGGTCCCCTTCGACCAGCTGCCCTTCTCCTACGATCCGCCCGAGGGGTTCATCGTCACGGCGAACCAGGCCGTGACCGCCAGCGACACCCCCTTCCTGACCAGCGAATGGGACTACGGGTTTCGGGCTCAGCGCATCCGGTCGCTGCTCGGCTCGGCGAAGAAGGTCTCGCCCGAGACGATGTCGCAGATCCAGGGCGACGTGCGCAACACCTTCGCCCCGTCGCTCATCGAGCGGCTGCTCGAGGTTCAGGTCGACGACTTCACCGCGCAGGCGCAGGGGCTGCTGCGCGACTGGGACGGCACCCAGACCGGTGACAAGGGCCGTGACGGTGCGTCCGCGGCCTACTACAACGCCGTGTGGAAGTACCTGCTGCAGTACACCTTCGACGAGCTGCCCCCCGATCTCGCGCCCGACGGCGGCAGCCGCTGGATGATCGTCATCGAGCAGCTGCTGAAAGACCCCAAGAACGACTGGTGGGACGACAAGACGACCCCGGGGGTCACCGAGGGGTCGGGCGAGATCCTCAAACGGGCTCTCGTCGAGGCCCGGCTCGACCTGGCCCGCAAGCTCGGCAAGGTGCCGGCCACCTGGCGCTGGGGGCGCCTGCACCAGCTCGACCTCCGGCACCCCGTGCTGGGCGGTGACAGTGTGCCCGACGTGGTGCGCAGCCTGTTCAACCGCGGCGGCATCGAGCTCGGGGGCGGCAACGCGATCGTCAACGCCAACAGCTGGGATGCCGCTGCCGCCGGCTACGACGTCACCACGGGGCCCTCGATGCGCATGGTCGTCAACCTCGCCGACTTCAACCGCTCGGTGTGGGTCAACTCCACGGGGGAGTCGGGGCACGCCTACCACCCGAACTACGCCGACCAGATCGATGCCTGGGCGGCCGGTGAGAGCTTTCCGTGGCCGTTCACGCCGGATGCCGTCAAGGCCGCCTCCGAGGCTGAGCTCAGCCTGCGCCCGCCGGGCGGTCAGGCCACCCCGACACCGTGACGACGGTGCCGGTCGTGCTCACCCAGCCGTCGACGGGGCGGTCGTGCTCGTCACGCGGCAGGTCGACCTCGCTGGCTTCACCCTCGTGCAGCAGGGTCAGCACCGGCGCCGACGGGTCGCGGTGGCGCAGGGCCCGGTCGTAGCAGCCTCCGCCCTGACCGAGGCGGGTGCCGTGCCGGTCGACCGTCAGGCCAGGGGTGATGACCAGCGCGGCGCTCGAGAGGGCGTCCTTCCCCAACCAGCGATCCGCAGCAACCCTCGCCGACCCCGCCCCGCTGGGCCCACGGGTCACCGTGCTCTGGTCGCCGACGACGCCGGCCACGGCGCGGCGCCATTGCAGTGAGAAGTCGTCGAGCGTTACCGGGACGATCACCTCGTGACCCGCGGCGAGCAACCGCTCGATGAGCAGGCCGGTAGGAGGCTCGTCGGGCAGAGACTCGTAGGCGGCCACGCGGACGGGTCGGGCGAGCGGGACGGGCAGCCCGAACACGGCATCCGCGATGGCCTCGCCGGCGGCCACGACCTGCTCAGCCGAGAGGCCGGCCGCGATGGTCCGGCGCCGGGCCCGCGCGAGGTGACGCAGGTCACGCTTGACGGCTGAGCTCTCCACGCCCTGATTATCCCATAGGCCGGAAGGCGACCCGGGCTCCCCGTATGGTGATCGCATGAGTCAGAGGGGGTTGACCGAGGCTGTGTCGCGCATGCGTGACCGTGGGCTCGGCGAGGAGGCCATCGCCGTGTTCGAGCACTACTACGCCCAGCTCGAGCAGGGGGCCCTCGGCACCATTGCGGAGTCCACGATCCGGCCCCTCGGTGAGGTTCAGGAGCTCGGCAACGTGTCGGTGTCACACGAGGAGGCGAGAAGCGCCCTTGCCCAGACGGCGGTCATCAAGCTGAACGGTGGGCTCGGTACGGGCATGGGCATGACGGGCGCGAAGTCGGCGCTCGTGGTCAAGGACGACCTCACCTTCCTCGACATCATCGCGCAGCAGGTGCTCTCGCTGCGCGAACAATGGGACGTCGAGCTGCCCCTCGTGCTGATGAACTCCTTCCGTACCTCCGAGGAGTCGCTGAAGATCCTCGCCAAGTACCCGGGGCTGCCCGTAGCGGGGCTGCCCCTCGACTTCATCCAGAACGCCGAGCCGAAGCTGCGACCCGACGACCTGACGCCGATCGACTGGCCGAAGGACCCGGAGCTCGAGTGGTGCCCTCCCGGCCACGGCGACGTCTACGTCTCGCTCGTCACCTCGGGTGTGCTCGATGCCCTGTTGCAGAAGGGGATCCGTTTCGCATTCCTGTCCAACTCCGACAACCTCGGCGCGACCTGTGACCCCGACGTCGCGGCCTGGATGGTCGAGCACGACCTGCCGTACGTGGCCGAGGTCTGTCGCCGAACGAGGAGCGACCGCAAGGGTGGGCACCTGGCCGTCCGCAAGTCAGACGGTCAGCTCATCCTGCGTGACACCGCGATGGTCGAGGAGGGTGAGGAGCGCTACTTCCGCGACACCACACGGCACAGCACGTTCAACGCGAACAACGTCTGGATCAACCTCGAGGTGCTCCGCGAGCGGATGAGCGCCCACGACGGGGTGCTGGGCCTGCCGATCATCGTCAACCGCAAACCGGTCGACCCGGCCGACCCCGCCAGCCCCGAGATCATCCAGATCGAGTCGGCCATGGGCACGGCCATCGAGGTGTTCGAGGGTTCGGAAGCGCTGCTCGTGCCCCGCACGCGGTTCCGGCCCGTGAAGACGACCAACGACCTGCTCGTCGTGCGCTCCGACTTCTTCTCCCTCGACGAGAGCTACCACGTGGTGGCCGCTCGGCCGGGGCCGGAGCCCTACGTCGACCTCGACTCCGCCTACCGGTTCGTGCCCGGCTTCGACGCCCGCTTCCCGTACGGCCCGCCCTCCCTGGCCGAGTGCACAAGCTTGCGTGTCATCGGTGATCCCGTCTTCGAGGAGGATGTGCGCTGCGTCGGAGACGTGCTCATCGATGGGCTGCGCCGGGTGCGCCGCAGCGCAGTGCTGGGTGGGCTCGATGCCGCGGTCGGCCAGCCGGGTGGGTCCGACCTGCGCACGGTCGATGACCACCTGCGCTCGATCCTGGCCTCCCTTCAGCCGTCGCCCACCCGGTCACTGCCGCTGGTCGAGGCGTTGGGCCTGGTCGTGGCTCGCGACGTGCGCGCCAAGGTCGACCTCCCGGGCTTCGACAACTCCTCGATGGACGGCTACGCCGTGTGTTCCCCCTCCCTCGACGGGGTCGACGGGCCCGATGGCGTTCCGGTGCGGCTGCGTATCGTCGGCGAGGTCGCGGCCGGTGACGACCCGAGCTTCACCGTCTCGCCGGGCGAGGCGGCGCGCATCATGACGGGTGCCCGGATGCCGTCGGGCGCCGACGCGGTGATTGCCGTGGAGGACACCGACGGCGCCGCGCAGGGCGAGGTCGAGTGTCGAGCCCCGGCGCCTCGGGGCACCTACGTGCGACGGCGTGGAGAGGACATCGCCGCGGGCACCGTCGTGGCCTCGGCCGGAGACGTCGTCGGGTCGCGCACGATCGCCGTGCTCGCGGCGTGCGGGCACGGCAAGGTCGAGGTGCACGCCCGCCCACACGTGGTCGTGCTGTCGACCGGTTCTGAGCTCGTCTCCCCGGGAGGTTCCCTGGGCCCCGGGCAGATTCACGACTCCAACAGCTCGATGCTGTGGGCCGAGTGCATTGCGGTCGGGGCGTCCGCCGAGATCCGCGCGGCGGTCGGTGACACCGACGCCGAGTTGCTCGCCGCCCTCGACGAGATCGTCGGTGAGGCCGACGTGGTCATCACCAGCGGTGGGGTGTCGATGGGCGCCTACGACGTGGTCAAGAGTGCGTTGCGCACCGAGGGCGTCGACTTCGTCAAGGTGGCGATGCAGCCGGGCAAGCCGCAGGGCTTCGGCTTCCTCACCGGCCCGACCGGGCGTCGGGTGCCGCTCTTCGCGCTCCCCGGCAACCCGGTGTCGTCGTTCGTCTCGTTCGAGATCTTCGTGCGGCCGGCTCTGCGGCGCCTGATGCGGCTGGCTCCCGAGAAGCGGCGGGTGCGTCACGCCACCCTGACCGAGGGGGTGCGCTCGTTCAAAGGCCGTCGACAGTTTGGTCGGGCCGTACTCTCCCGCTCACCGGAGGGCCCACTGCTCGCTGCGCCGGTGGCGGGTCAGGGCTCGCACTTCGTCGGCGACCTCGCCCGGGCCAACGGCCTGTTCATCGTGCCCGACGACGTGCGGGAGCTCGACGCCGGAGACGTCGTCGACGTGATCCTGCTCGACAGAGAAGCCTGACGTGGCGGCATCCGACGGCCCGCACGGCAGTGCTGCCTCCCAGCGCAGGCCCGGCCCGGGCGGACTGACGCACCTGCGTGCCGATGGCACCGCCCACATGGTCGACGTGTCGGCCAAGGCGGTCACCGCGCGCGAGGCGAGTGCCGCGGGGCAGGTGCTGCTCCACGCCGAGGCGGTGGCGGCGCTGCGCACCGGAAACGTGCCCAAGGGAGACGCCCTCGGGGTGGCACGGCTGGCCGGTATCCAGGCCGTCAAGCGCACCCCCGAGCTGATCCCGCTCGCTCACCCGGTCGCCGTACACGCGGTCGAGGTCGACCTCGAAGTCGTCGACACCGGTGTCCGCATCGCCGCCACGGTTCGCACCGCCGACCGAACGGGGATCGAGATGGAGGCGCTGACGGCGGTGAGCGTCGCCGCGCTCGCCCTGATCGACATGATCAAGGCCGTCGACCGGCACGCCCGCATCACCGACGTGCGGGTCACCGCGAAGTCGGGCGGACGCTCGGGAGACTGGCATGAGTGAGCTCGTCGGAGCGGGTCATACCGCCGTCGTGGTCACCTCCTCGAACCGCGCCGCTGCCGGCGTCTACTCCGACACCTCGGGGCCGGTGATCGTCGAACGCTTGCGCGAGTGGGGGTTTCGAGTCGACGACGCAATCGTGGTGGCCGATGGGGACCCGTTCGGCGCCGCCCTCCGCGAGGCGCTCGGCCGCGCGCCCAGCCTGGTGCTGACCACGGGTGGCACAGGGCTGACCCCCACCGACGTCACGCCGGAACAGACCGGGCCGCTGCTCGACCGGCTCGTGCCGGGCGTCGCCGAGGCACTGCGAGCCGCGGGTATCGCCCAGGGCGTGCCCACCGCGATGCTGTCGCGTGGGCTCGTTGGCATCGCCGGGTCGACCTTCGTGGCCAACCTGCCCGGGTCACGGGGTGGGGTGCGCGATGCCCTCGACGTGCTCGAACCGGTGCTCGCCCACGTGCTCTCGCAGGTGGCCGGCGGCGACCACCCGCGTTCGTGATCGACCGGTGTCCCCCCGTGATGCAATGGTGGTTGTGGTGACGCGATGAGGATGCCGTGGCGCCCCCACCGAGACGGCCGTGCTTCGTGGCCGGTGGTGCTGCGCGAGTCGTTTCGGGAGCCGACCATCGTGCTGCGACCGCTGCGTCCCTCCGACGAGCAGGAGTGGCAGCGCGTCCGTCAGGCCAACACGGCCCACGTCCAGCGTTGGGAGCCGACCCTGCCGCCCGGAGCCGACCCAAGCGGTCCGGTGTCGTTCCGACAGTTCGTCCGTGACCTCGACCGCGAGGCCAGGGCAGACCGGGCCCTGCCCTGGTGCATCGACGTCGGCGGTCACATCGTCGGCCAGGTGCACGTCTTCGGTATCGTGCGCGCCGCCCAGCAGTCGGGTGCGGTCGGGTACTGGCTCGACGCCGGGCACACCGGACGCGGCATCGCCACCCGGTCGTTGGCCCTGGCCATCGACCACGCCCTCGGACCGGCCGGTCTGCACCGCATCGAGGTCAACATCCGCGGTGACAACCTGCGGTCGTTGGCGGTGGTCGAGCGGCTCGGGTTGCGAGACGAGGGGGTGCGCGAGCGCTTCCTGCACATCGACGGCCAGTGGCGCGACCACCGTACCTTCGCAGTGACGAGCGATGAACTGGCAGAACGGGGCACGCTCACAGCACGCCTGTCCCAGTCGTAACGCCAGCCTCTTGGGCGACACGCATCGAATGTGCGTGGAGTGCGGTCGTCGGCACCCTACGGTGGGGCTCGTGCAAGGCAGCCTGATCTTCGTCGTCATCGTGGCGGTCTGGGCCGTCTACCTCGTGCAGCACTGGGTCCGCCGTCGCGAGGACGCTGCGGCGACCCGCTCGGTAGACGGATTCTCCGAAGCCATGCGGGTGCTGCCGAAGCGGTCCTTCCTGCGCGGTCCTGAGTTGGCCCGGCGCCGCCCCGACTCCTCCTCCGTCACCCCGGCGCGCAGCAGCCGGGCGACGGTCGAGGTCAGGCGGGTGCAGCCGGTGGGGTCGACGCGAGCCGGCTCACCGTTGACGGCCCGTTCGACCCGAAGGGTTGGCGCCGCCGCGATCACTCGCACGACTACCGGCACCGCGCCGACCCGACCCGACCACGTCAAGGTGGAACTGATGCCCGAGACCCGTCGACCGAACCGCGTGCCCGACCAGCAGCGTCGGCCAGCCGTGTCGCCGCTGCCTTCGATGGGCCAGCGCCGACTACGCGCGGCCCTGCTGCTCGTGGCCCTGCTCTGGGTTCCGACCTCAATCACGCTCGTCGCGACGAATGTGCTGACCTGGCTCTCTGTACCGTTCGCAGTGCTCACCGTCGCGGCCGTCCTCTTCTGGTTGCGCACCGAGGCCGCGGCCGACCAGGCTCGTCGAGTCTCCGGCAGCAACGCTGCCCACGCCGAGTTCGAGCTCGCCGTTGACGACACGCAGGCCGTCCATACCCACGTCTACGCCGCATCGTCGGGGGCTGTGCGTCGTGCCACCGGCGAGGCTGACACGGCGGTCGTTGCAGCGGTCGCCACGACGGCCGGTGCCGCCACGGCCGGTGCCGCCACGGTCGGTGCCGCCACGGTCGGTTCGCAGGAAGCCCCGGCAGCCCGCCGACAGATCGCCTCGTTCTTCGACGGCGAGGCCGCCACCGCGGTGGCGCTCGGGACCACCGGGTTCTCCGGCACGACTGCCATCACGGCCGAGCCGCTCGCGCCGGGAACGTGGAGCCCGGTGCCGGTGCCCCGCCCCACGTACGCGCTGAAGGCCAAGGCCGAGCCGCGGCTCACCGAGAGCGGCATCCCCGCCGATGTCTTCGCCACTCCCGAGTTCGCCGACGAGGCCGACGAGCTCGATGAACGTGCTCGCTTCGTCCGCCGCGCCGTCTCCGGCTGACTGACAAGGCGCGGGAGGCGGCTCAGGGTCGCTGAGCAGGGTCGCTGACGCCGTAAGCACTGCGGCGCCCACGGAAGTCGGAGGCCCGCCGGAATGTGTCCAAGAACAGCTTGACGCTGCTCAGGCGGTCTCCGGGGTGCCTCGGCTGTCGGCGATCGCCTCCTGCTCGGATGTGAGCTCGGTCGTGGAGTGGTCTGAGAGCAGGTGCTTGCCCACCGCGTTGAGCACGGCGGCGAACGGTACGGCCACCAAGGCGCCCACGATGCCGGCCAGGATGGAACCGGCCGCGATGGCGAGGATGACCGCGAGCGGGTGAACGCTGACGGCCTTGCCGAGCAGGAACGGCTGCAGCACGTGCGACTCGATCTGCTGCACCCCGATGACGACGGCCAGCATGATCAGAGCCACGCCGGGGCCGTGTGCGACGAGCGCGAGCAGTACCGCGACCATGCCTGAGAGCAGCGCACCGACGATCGGGATGAACGACAACAGGAACACGAGGATGCCGATGGGCAGGGCGAAGGGAACGCGCAGGATCGCGGCGCCCACTCCGATGCCGATCGCGTCGACTGCGGCGACGATCAGAGTGGCCCGCACGAAGGCCGAGAGCTGACCCCAGGCGATAACGCCCGATGAGTGCACCCGGTCACGGGCGACTCGGGGAAAGAGCTGGACGATCCAGCCGAAGATGCGTGGGCCCTGGTAGAGGAAGAAGAACAGGGCGAACAGGGCGATGAACAGGCCCGCGACGAAGTGGGTGGCGGTCAGGCCGATGGACGAGGCGGTGTCGCCGAGGTTGCCGCTCTTGCTGACCTGGTTCTTCAGCTCGTCGAAGTAGCCGTTGAACTGCGAGTCGGTGATCTTGAAGGTGGTTCGCACCCAGTCGCGGATCTGCTCGAGCCCGCTGGCCACCTGGTTGGTCAGGTCGGAGAAGCCGCTCGAGAACTGCGACCCGACCAGGGTCAGGGCGCCGCTGACCACCAGCAGCAGCGCGACCAGGGTGATGCCGGCCGCCGGGCCGGCCGGCAGCCGTCGCCGCAGTCGGGCCGTGAGCGGGCCGAGCAGGGCGGTCAGGAGCACGGCGATGAGGATCGGCACGACGATCTCGGACACCTCGCGGATGGCCAGCGTCAGCACGAAGATCCCGGCGGCGATGAGCAACAGGCGCCAGGACCACTCGCTGGCCGCCCGCACCGTCGGTGGCACGGCTGAGGAACCAGCGGCGTGCCTCGCAACCGACCCGGGGGCCGGCGGCCGCACCTGACGCTCGTGATCGAGGGGCACTCGTGGCCCGTGGTCGGTCGGCCCGTGGTCGGTCGTCACGTGGGCGGTCGGCGCGCTGTCGGTTTCGCTGTTCACGGTCATACCGTATGTCCCGCAGGGGCGTGTCTCCACGTCGGCGACACGCCCCGGTGTCAAGACCCCCACGGTTGCGGCATGATGCGGCGATGAACAATGACCTGGTCGAGCGCGCCGAGCTGGACCCGCAGCGCCCGCGGTTTCACTTCACGGCGCCCGGGGGCTGGCTGAACGACCCGAACGGGCTCGGTCAGTGGGAGGGCACCTACCACCTCTTCTACCAGTACAACCCGCACGCGGCCGTGCACGGCCGGATCCACTGGGGTCACGCGACCAGCCGGGATCTGGTCACGTGGACCGACGAGCCCGTGGCCCTTGTTCCTGGCGACGACGGGCCTGATCGTGACGGGTGCTGGTCGGGCGTGCTCGTCGACGACGGCGGCACCCCCACCGTGGTCTACTCGGGAAACCGCAACGGTCGGCAGCTGCCCTGCGTGGCGACCGGTTCGCCCGACCTGCGCACCTGGGTGGCCGACCCGGGCAACCCGGTGATCGACAGCCCCCCGCCGGGTCTCGACGTCACGGGCTTCCGCGACCACTGCGTCTGGCGAGAAGGGGGTCACTGGCGCCAGCTGGTCGGGTCGGGAGTCACCGGGGTCGGCGGCACGGCGCTGCTGTACGACTCCGACGACCTGCGCGAGTGGCGACTGGTCGGCACCCTGCTCGTCGGCGACACCCACGAGCGTGATCACGCAGACGACTACTGGACCGGCGACATGTGGGAGTGCGTCGACCTGTTTCGTCCACCTTCGCGTCAACCGGGCGGCGCGGCATCCGACGTGCTGGTGTTCTCGGCCTGCGACGACGTGTCGCTGCACCATGCGCTCTACCTCACGGGGACCTATGCCGGTGACCGCTTCGAGCCGGTCGCTCTGGAGCGGCTCGACCTCGGCGGCTCCTGCTTCTACGCCCCGCAGTCGTTCACGGACGAGGGCGGGCGCCGGATCATGTTCGGCTGGCTCCAGGAGGAACGGCCGGAAGCCTCCTGTGTCGCTGCGGGTTGGGCGGGCGCCCTGTCGGTGCCCCGCGAGGTGACCCTGGGCGCCGACGGCACGCTGTGGCAGGCCCCGGTGCGCGAGGTGGCGTCGCTGCGTTCTGAGCCGGTTGCGACGGCTGGTGGGGCGCTCGAGCAGGGCGGGTCCAAGGCGCTCGGCGCGGGCGTCGCCGTCGACGTCGAGCTGGTGGTGCGGCTCGAACCGGGCGCGGTGGTCGAGGTGCTGGTGCGGGCCACGTCCGACGGCGAGGAGCGCACCGTCATCCGGCTGGCTCGGGGCACGGCGGGTGACGCCGCTCAGGTGCGACTCGAGCTCGACCGGCTGCGAAGCACCCTCGACCGGTCGGTCGAGTTGCTGGAGCGACGGGGGCTGGTGCCGGTCGGGCCCGACGGCAGCGTCGCACTGCGGGTGCTGGTCGACCACTCGGCCCTCGAGGTGTTCGCGAACGGACGCGCGCTCGCGGCTCGCACCTATCCGACCCGCGACGACGCCCTCGGGGTTCAGCTCGTGCTGACCACCGGCACGGCCGCGCTCGACTCGGCGACGACGTGGGAGATGCGCGACATCTGGGACACGCCGCGCATCCTCTGGCCCTCAGCGAAGGGCTAGCGCACGAGGGCCGCCGTCTGGCGGGCGATGGCGAGCTCTTCGTTCGTTGGCACCACAGCGATGGTGACGGGGGAGTCGTCGGTACTGATGATGCGCGCCGTTGACGAGGAGACCGTGTTGCGACCGGCATCGAGCCGCAGGCCCAGACCGTCCAGACCGGCGACCACAGCGGCTCGCAGGGTAGGACTGTGCTGCCCGACGCCGGCAGTGAAGCTCAACACATCGAGATGCCCCAGCTGGGCGAGGTAGGCGCCCACGTAGTGCTTGAGCCGGTGCACGACCACCTCGAAGGCCAGGGTCGCGTGTTTGTCGCCCGCACCCATGAGCTGCTCGAGGGTGCGGAAGTCGTTGGCACCGGCCAGCCCGAGCAGGCCCGATCTCTGGTTGAGGAGAGCATCTACCTCCTCGATCGTCAGGCCCTCCTCGCGGTGCAGGAACGCGTGCAACCCGGGGTCTACGTCGCCTGACCGGGTGCCCATGACCAGTCCCTCGAGCGGAGTCAGCCCCATGGAGGTATCGATCGCCCGTCCACCCCGCACCGCCGACGCGGAGCAGCCGTTGCCGAGGTGCAGCACGATCTGGTCGAGGTCAGCCAGCGGACGGCCGACCAGATCGGCCGCCGCCGCCGAGACGAACTGGTGTGAGGTGCCGTGGAAGCCGTAGCGCCGGATGCGGTGCTTCTCGGCGAGCTCGCGGGGCAGGGCGTAGGTCGCGGCCGCGGCAGGCAGGTCGGCGAAGAACGCCGTGTCGAAGACCGCGACCTGGGGCACGTCGAACCGTCTCCGGGAGGCCTCGATGCCGGTGACCGCACCCGGGTTGTGCAGCGGAGCGAGGGGGATGAGGTCACGGATGCGGCCCAGCACCACGTCGTCGATGAGCACGGGGTCACTGAAGTGGGCCCCGCCGTGCACGACGCGGTGACCGACCGCCCGCGGCGGGTCGCGGTCGAGGTCGACACCGGCAGCCGTGAGCTCCGACGTCATCACGGCGAGGGCAGCGCCGTGGTCGGCGACGCTGCTGCCCTGCTCGCCGATGTTCTCGACGAGTCCGCTGGCGAGCACCTGCGCCGTCTCCGGCACGAGCAGCTGGTACTTCAGCGACGACGAACCGGCGTTGAGCACCAGCACCGGCGTCGTGTCTTCAGAGGTGGGCGAGCTCACGGGAGGGTCAGTCCGTTCCGGGGGTAGGGGGGTTCGGCGGCAGGCCCTGGGCCTGAATCGCGGTGATGGCGACCGTGTTGACGATGTCGTCGACGAGCGCTCCTCGGGAGAGGTCGTTGACGGGCCGGCGCAGGCCCTGCAGCACCGGCCCGATCGCGATGGCGTGGGCGCTGCGCTGCACGGCCTTGTAGGTGTTGTTGCCGGTGTTGAGGTCGGGGAAGATGAACACCGTCGCACGGCCGGCGACCGCTGACCCCGGCAGCTTGGCCGCGCCGACCGTGGGGTCGATGGCCGCGTCGTACTGGATCGGACCTTCGAGCAGCAGGTCGGGCTCACGCTCACGCACGATGGCGGTCGCGGCCCGGACGCGTTCGACCTCGACGCCCGACCCGGAAGCGCCCGTGGAGTAGGACAGCATCGCCACCCGCGGCTCGATACCGAACTGGCGGGCGGTGGCCGCCGACGAGATGGCGATGTCGGCGAGCTGGTCGGTCGTGGGGTCGGGGATCACGGCGCAGTCGCCGTAGACCAGCACCCGGTCGGCGAGACACATCAGGAAGACGCTCGAGACCGTCTTGACCCCCTCTTGGGTCTTGATGAACTCGAGCGCCGGACGGATCGTGTGCGCGGTGGTGTTGGCGGCTCCCGACACCATGCCGTCGGCCAGACCGAGATGCACCATCATGGTGCCGAAGTAGGAGACGTCGGAGACGATCTCGAGCGACTGCTCGAAGGTGAGGCCCTTGTGGCTGCGGCACCTCGCGTACTCGGCGGCGAACCGGTCGCCCAGCGCCTTGTCGTTCGGCGAGACGACCGCCGCCGCGTCGAGGTCGAGCCCGAGGGCTGAGCCGCGGGCTCGCACCGTGTTCTCGTCGCCGAGCAGGGTCAGGTCGGCCACCCCCCGCCGCAGCAGGATGGAGGCGGCCTCGAGGATGCGGTCGTCGTGACTCTCGGGGAGCACGATGTGCTTTCGGTCTGACCTGGCGCGCTCCATCAGCTGGAACTCGAACATGAGCGGCGTGCGGGTCTGCGAGCCTGACACGTTGATGGCGGCCAGCAGGGCCGGTTGGTCGACGCCCTCGGCGAAGAGGCGCCGCGCCGTCTCGATCTTGTTCGTCGACTCCTTGGTCATGGGGCCACGCACCTTGATGAGGCGCTGCGCCGTCGCGAACGTGTCGAGGGTGGTGACGGCGATCGGGAGGTTCTGCTGCACCCCCTCCGACAGTCGCCGGATGGTGTCGGGGATCTCGTAGCCGCCCGTGAGCAGGATGCCGGCCAGGCTGGGAAAGGTGCCCGCCTGGTGGGCCAGCACCAGACCGGGGATGAGGTCGGTGCGGTCGCTCGGGGCGATGACGGTAACGTCGGGGGCCAGCCGCGACAGCACGTTCGGCAGGCTCATGGCCGCCACCAACAGGCCCAGGCTGTCACGGTCCATCCAGCTCTCGTTGCCCATCACGAGCTGGCCGTCGGTGGCCTCGACGAGGGCGCGGAAGGTGGGAGCCCGCAGCAGCGGACTCTCGGGCAGGGCAGCCGTGACGGGGATACCGAGGCGAGCCAACTCGGCCCTGGTTTCGTCGACGTGAGCAGCATCGACCCGGTTCGCAATGATCGCAACAGGGTTCGCGTGGTTGGCCCGCAGCTCTGTGAGGGCACTGGCCGCCGCGGTGGCGACCTGTTCGGGGGTGCGGTCGCGGCCGTGCACGGCGAGCACCACCGGTGAGCCGAGGTTGGCGGCGACACGAGCGTTGAACGACAGCTCGGTGCCGGTCGAGACGTCGGTGTAGTCAGAGCCGAGCACGACGACGACCTCGAAGCGGGTGCTGAGGTGGCCGAACTTCTCGACGATGACATGGAACGCCTCGTCGGGGTCGTCGTGGGCCTCGGCGTAGGTCACCCCGATCGCCTCGTCGTAGCTCTGGTTGATGCCCGGCTGGCTGAGCAGCATGTCGACGATGAGGTCGACGTCATCGTCGGGGCCGTTGCCGCCCAGCGTGGTCAGCGGGCGGAACACGCCGACCGAGCCGACCTCACGGACCAGGGCGTCGAGCAGGCCCAGAGCCACGGCGGACTTACCGGTCTGGCCTTCAGGGGAGGCGACGTAGACGCTGCGGCTCACCCCACGAACCTAGCGGCCCAGCGGCATCCGGCCAACGGGGCCCGACCGTTCACGGCGTGCTCACCGAACGGGCGCGCCGTGCCTGGACGGGCGCGCGCTCGCAGATGGCATCGAACGTGCCACGTTCGAGGGCTTCGCGCAGGTCGTCGAGCGTGTGGAAGACGTCGATGGCACCGGCATCGCGCAGCTCATTATCGGAGAAGCCCCGGTGAGGACCGCCACCGCGGGCAGCCCTGCTCGCCACGCAGCCCGGGCGTCCCACGTTGCGTCACCCACGACGAGCCCTCGGCGACCGCCGACCTGGTCGAGGGCGGTCAGCAACAGCTCGAGGTCGGGCTTGCTCTTCTCGACGTCGTCGGAGGTGGTCCAGCTGTCGGCCACCGACCGCCCGTCGATGAGGTCGATCAAGGCGTCGACGTGCTCGGCCTTGCCCGAGCTGGTGAGCACGAGACGCACGCCGCGGCGCTTGACGCTGCGCAACAGGTCGGTGACGCCGGCGAGGGGCCTCACCTCGTGCCGCATCGGTTCGAACTCCTCCTCCCAGGCGGCCCGCAGGTGCTCACCGTGCTGCGCCTCCACCTCGTCACCGGCCACGTGGGCCACGAGCAGGTCGCCACCCTTGCCGAGGGCGCGGTGGACCTGCCAGATCTGCACCGTCACGTCGTACCGGCGGAAGGCCCGGAACCAGGCGATGGCGTGCTGGTAGTTGCTGTCGACCAGAGTGCCGTCGACGTCAAGCACGACGGTGTCGATGGGTTCGTGAGAAATCATGCCCGTCTCCTACCCACAAGACCCCGCTCATCCGGATGGCGGACGGGCGGGGTCTTCATGGTGGAGCTGCGGGGATTCGAACCCCGGACCTTCTCATTGCGAACGAGACGCGCTACCACCTGCGCCACAGCCCCTCGTGCGTCAGGAACTCTAACATCAGGGCGGATGCCCGCGAAAACCGACCACGCTGCGTCTACCGTTGCCACCATCACCCGAGGCGAGCCGGCAACGCAGGAGGAATATCGTGCCCGTGGTCTCCTCGATCATCGAGTCCGCGGCTCGCGTGCTCGCGCTTGCCGCCGTACCGGCGCTGGCCATGGCCGTGGTGGTCTCGTTCGTTCACCCTGGCAAGGCCCCGCTGCGTCCCTGGCGGCCTGTGGTCGTCGTGATCGCCTCCTGGGTCGTCGTGGTGGCGGTGGCCGCCGTCGGGGTCGTGGCCGGTCAACGAGCCGGCATCTCGTGGCCGGTGCCCTGGACGAGCGTGGCCGCCCTGGTGCTGGTCGGCCTGTTGTTGCGCCGCGACGAGCGGTTCGGGGCTGGGCTCCCGGTGCTGGTCGTCGCCTACGGTCTGGTCGGCTGGGTGAGCGTGCTCGCGTTGTCGCACAGCTACGCCGCCGAGCCGGGCGGGTGGCAGGGGGTGCGCCTGCTGGTGGCGTGGGCCGGCCCGCAGGCCAACCCGCAGGCACCGCATTTCGCGCTCGCCGTCACGCACCTGTCGATCGTGCGGTACGGCATCCCTCTCGCGGTGACCGTGGCGGTCGCCTGGGTGCTCGCGACGCGAACCCGAATGTCCCGTCTCGAGCGGGTCGCCCTCCTTCTGGTCAGTGGCATGCTGCTGGCCGAGGTCATCGTCGGCGCGGCGTTGTCAGCCATCACCGTCGCCCTGGGAATGGTGGTGGGCCTCCCGCTGCTGCTGGGGGTCGCCGGTCTGCTCGCCAGCCTGCTCATGCTGGTTACCCTGGTGCCCGGGGCCGCGACCGGCATCGTGGTGGGTGTTCATGGCTTGGTGACGGCGCGTACTGCTGCGAGCGCAAGCGGTTTGGTCACGACGCTGCGCGACGTCGACAGTGCGCGAGGCGGTGACCGTGACCCGGCTACCGCGTCTACGGGGCTGGTGCGCAGTTCGCTGTCTCGGTTCCTGCGCGGCCACGTCGGGCTCGTCCAGCGTCTCAACATCGTGGTCATCGTGCTGGCGTTCGTGGTGGTCGGTGGCCTCACCTTCACCTACCGGGTCTTCCTCGGCGATCCGAACCGGGTCGAGGTCACCTACCAGTACGTCGTGTCGGAGCGTCCGATCGACGGCCAGGTGGTGCGCGCGCTCGATGGGGCCGCGCAGACGATGTGGATGGTGACACGCGACCATCACCTGATTCACTTCGATCCGCCCACGCAGCAGCTGCGCACCGTTGATCTGGCGGTTTCCGACGCTCGTCAGCTCGGAGACCGGGTCGTGGCCCTGACGGCCGAACCCACGCCGCGCGTCGTACTGGTCGGGGGTCTGGTCAAGGGAGCCTCCGCTCGGGTGACGCCGGTGCTGGTGCTCGCTCGAGGGTCGAACCCCACCCTGGCCGTGGTGGGGAACACGGCGTTCGTGGCCGAGCGCGGCGGGCGGCTGGTCGCGGTCAGCTCACAGGGCGCGGTGGTGCGCCAGACGAAGGTCGGGCCGCTGACGGCGGTGCTGGCCGAACCAGCCCGAGGCCAGGCGCCCGGCGTGCTCTGGACCCTGCAGCCGGCGACGGCAGACGACGCGAGCGAGGGTGCGACCTACCGTGCGGTGCGGCGGAACCCGACGACCCTGGCCGCGGTCGGTCAGGAGGCGGTGAGGGGGACCGACACCCTGCACTGGCAGAGCGGGCTCACCTACGACACCTCGGCGGCGGCCTTCCAGGCCCGCCCGGGTGCCAGCCCGGTGCGCTGGACCGCGGGAGAGCAAGGACGTCTCGACCTCCACACCGCCAAGGGGCAGACTCGGTTCGACTTTCACTACGACGCCGTGGTCGGGGTTGGTGAGACGCCGCTCGGTACGTGGCTCGTGGTCGATGACGCCGCCGGACCGGCGCTCACCCCCCGGGCAGACCCCATGAGCTACCTCGTGCGCTGGCCGGGAGCACCGGCCCCGCTGCTCGCGAGGTGAGGCTCGGCCGCCGAGAGACAAGGTCAGACCCAACTGGGGAACCACATTCGTCGCTGCCACTCCCGCAGGGGGATCACGTCGGCGACATAGATGGGTAGGAAGAACGCGAACAGCGCCATGGTCAGCAGCACGAACGCACCGGTGATGGCGTAGCCCACGCGCCGACGGGTCGGGGAGCTGTCTCGACCGCCGATGATCAGGCCCAGCAGGTAGACGCAGGCGAGCACCACATAGGGCACGAAGGCCACGGTGTAGAAGGAGTAGATCGTGCGGTTGGCGAGGAAGAACCACGGCACGTAGCCCGACGCCAGGCCGCACAGGATCGCGCCGGCGCGCCAGTCACGCCGCAACATCCACATGAAGAGCAGCACCAAGAGGGCGAGCGTGCCGCCCCACCAGATCGACACGGTTCCGATCGAGGTGATCGCCTTGCTGCACTGGTCGACGAGGCAGCCGTCCTGACCCTTCTTCGGGCCTTCGTAGAAGAACGAGGTGGGGCGGCCCTGGATCAGCCACGACCACGGGCTCGTGCGGTAGGGGTGGGGGTCGTTGATCGAGGCGCTCGAGGAGTACATCTGTTGGTGGTAGGCCCAGAGCGAGCGCCACCAGTCGGGCAGCCAGCCCCATTTCTCGCTGGGGTTGTTCGCGGCCCAGGTGCGAAACGACCCGCCCTTGCTGAGGATCCACCCGGTCCAGCTCGCCACGTAGGTGACGACCGCAACACCCACCAGCTGCACCACGGCGTACAGACCGTCCTTGATGACGGCCCCGGCGGGCCAGCCGCGGATGCCGGCCGCACGACGGGCGCCGAGGTCCCAGCAGACGGTGAGGAGGCCGAAGAAGACGATGAAGTAGAGCCCCGACCACTTCACCCCGACGGAGAGTCCCAGCATCACCCCGGCCATCCATCGCCAGGGTCGCCAGCCCAGCCACGGACCCCACCATGACAGCGACTCGCGCGTGCTCCCGGCGACCTTCTCGGCCAGTACGGCACGCGTTCGGTCACGGTCGATGAGCAGCGCACCGAAAGCCGCGAGCCCGAAGAACATGACGAAGATGTCGAGCAGCCCGGTGCGTGAGTGGACGAAGTGGTGGCCCTCGAACGCGAGCAGGGCCGCGGCCACCGCGCCGAGCAGGTCGGACCGGAAGAGCCGCCGGGCGATGAGCCCGAGCATGAGGATCGACACGGTGCCCGCCAGGGCGACGGCGAAGCGCCAGCCGAAGGAGTTGAGGATGCCGAACGGCACCTCGCCCCAGCCGATCAGCCACTTCCCGACCGGTGGGTGGACCACGAAGTCACCCTCGGTGCCGTAGATGAAGGGGTCGTTGGCGGTGAAGTGCTGGTCGACCTGGCTCGCGTCCTGGAGCAGCTGGTCGTTCTTCATCTCGAACCAGAACTGGGCCATCGACCAGCCCTGCTTGACGTAGTAGGTCTCATCGAAGATCAGCTTGTGGGGGGCGCCGACGTGCCAGAAGCGCATGAAGCCGCCGACGAGCATGAAGAAGAGGGGGCCGCCCCAGCCCAGCCAGTGGATCCGGCTCGCCGAACGGAACTCGTCGTCCGGGGCTCCGAGCAGGCGTGCGCGCGCCGCTCGGGCCGAGTTCATGGGCGACATCGTATGCAGACGGGCTGAGTCGGGCGCAGTGGCCCGCCGCCGGCGCCCGTCCGACCCGGCTGGCGCAGACCTCAGATGGAGACCCCGCGTGATCGCAGCACGGTGTAGCCGATGAACGCCACGGTGTCGAGGATCGCATGACAGATCACGAGGGGCAGCACGCGGCGGGTACGGGCGTACACCAGCCCCAGCACCAGGCCCATGACGATGTTGCCGGCGAAACCGCCGAAGCCCTGGTACAGGTGGTAGCTGCCGCGGATCACGGCCGACAAGCCGATGACGAGGGGCCACGACCACCCGATCTGTCGCCACCGGGTGAACAGGTAGGCCACCATGAGGACCTCCTCGAGCACCGCGTTCTCGATGGCCGCGAGCACGAGGACGGGCCCTGACCACCACACGTCCGTGAGGTTCGCGGGGGCCACCTGGGTGTTGATACCGATCGCCTTGGCGAACAGGTAGAAACCAAGTCCGGGGATTCCGATGAGCGCCGCCAGCCCCAGCCCGCGCAGCAGGTCGCGCCGCGGCTGGCTGCGGTCGAACCCGATGAACCGCCCGGCCCGAAAATCGAGCGACGGACGGTGGATGCGGTTGAGCAGGTAGATGGCCAGCAGTACCACCACCAGCGGCAGCGCGATGTTGACGAGCTGGTAGGCAAGGTCGAGCCAGGGCCGGTCGGGCGTCTGTGAGTTGTTCATCGACGTCGTCTGGGCCGCGAGCGGCACCGGGCGGGTCAGCTTGTCGATGATGAGAAGGATCGACCCGATCGCCGATGCGCCGAGGCTGAGACCGAGCACGAGCACCGTCTCGACGCCCAGCCCACGTCGTTCCCCGGAGTCGGGCACCCCGATGGGCGCACGGCCGGGCGCGTCGAGCTGGGCTGCGAAGCGGCGCAGCACCCCGGCGTCAGGCATCGTCATGGTCCGACTCTACTTTTCAGCGGGTGCCGCTGGCCTGGACGTTCGCCGAGCGCAGGCTGGATGCCGCCCGGTTTCGGTTCCGCCGGTGTGCTGGCCACTCGACCCGGTGGTGTTGGTCACTTGGTCCGGGGTGTGCGGCGCGCCCTAGGGTGGGGTGATGTCGTTGCTGGCGGGCTGGCAGAGGTCGAGCCACACGAGTGGACGGTTCACCTTCGAGACCTTCCGTCGGGGCGCCGGTCCGGGTGTCATCCTCATGCATGAGAGCCCGGGCCTCACCCCCGAGGTCATCACCTTCGGTGATGACCTGACTCGTGAGGGCTACACCGTCGTGATGCCGCATTTCTTCGGCAGCGCTGAGCAGGCGCCGCGCCGCACTGAGGCAGTCGGGGTGATCGTCCAGGTGTGCATCCGTCGCGAGTTCACGCTGCTCGCGACGGGCTGCACCACGCCGGTGGCCGGCTGGCTGCGCAGCCTGGCCGCCGAGCTGCACGCCGAGATCGGCGGCGTGGGCATCGGCGCCATCGGCATGTGCTTCACCGGCGGCTTCGCGCTCGCCATGATGCTCGACCCCTCCGTCGTCGCGCCCGTCGTGGCCCAGCCCGCGATCCCGCTGGCGACCGACCGCCGTCGGGCCGCCGACGTCAACCTGTCCCCGGCCGACCTGGCCGCTGTGCGGGCTCGGGTGGCCGGCGGCTGTCCGGTGCTCGGGGTGCGCTACCGCGACGACCGCGCCACCGGTACCCGCTTCGAGACCCTGACCCGCGAGCTGGGGCAGGGCTTTCGCCGCGTCGAGCTCGACGGCCCCGGCCACGCCACCCTGACGGCAGAGCGGCATCCGGTCGCCGTGGCCGCCGTGCTCGACTTTCTGCGAGAACGTCTGGCACCCTTCTGACCGGACGCCGCTGGGCCCACTCCGTCGGCCTGCCCCGCGACGACCTGCTTCACGTCATGGCGGCCTGGCTCGCCGACCCGAGCCGCTGCGCGTTCGGCCGTCAGGGTTGCTGACTCGACGTGGACCGGCTGATCAGGCTGGCGATCAGGGGGTAGGTAAGAGTGGTGGGAAGGGCGGGATTCGTCGCATCCCTCCGGCCGTCAGTTTCGAGCGACCCCGGCCGGTGCCGATGGCCGCCACGGTTTCAGCCAGTCGGTCTCGGGCCACCCCTCGCGAGCGGCGACCAGCTCGTACATCGTGGCCCCGTCGATGGATTCACGCACGATGTCGGCGTGGCCGGCATGCCGTGCCAGCTCCTCGAAGATGTGGAGCGCGACCCAGCGCACCGACCACGCGTCGACGTCCTTGGGGAACCAGGGCGCGTCACGCGGCACCGGAACCGGGGCGTCGAGGTCGGCTTGCTGCAGCACCTTTCGGGTGCGGTCGCCGACGGTGGCGAGGCTGAAGAGCAGGCCAACGAGGGTGTCGTCGTCGGTGACCCGGAAGTCGTCACCCCACGCCTGCGCCTCGTCGTCGACGGATTGCTCGGGTGGGGGTGGAGCGTCGGGCGCGGCGGCCATTCTGTCGGCCCAGCCGCGTTCGCAGGTCGTGACGTGCTTGATCAGACCGCCCAGGCTCAGGGCGCCGGGGGTGGGTGTCAGCCGAATCTGCTCCTCGGTAAGACCGAACGAGACCGATCCGAACGCGTCGCGCTGCTGGTCGAGGTAGGCGATCAGGCCGTCGCGCTCGTCGGCGACCGGTGGCACCTGGGCGGCCATGTCAGTTCACCACCTTGTCGATCTGGTGGTGGGCAGGGCCGTCAGCAGGCCTGTCGGCAACGTTGTTCCGATGCG
The DNA here is from genome assembly GCA_040007275.1 of Terracoccus sp. Taxonomy (GTDB): domain Bacteria; phylum Actinomycetota; class Actinomycetes; order Actinomycetales; family Dermatophilaceae; genus DSM-29435. Next base: position 47 of record JBDTVJ010000022.1, on the reverse strand, counting down.
CCCACAGGTCGCGCAGCAGCGCGATCTCGGCGCCGTGGTGGATCACC
>JBDTVJ010000021.1:0-33822 GCA_040007275.1 Terracoccus sp. | reverse complement strand
CGTCACCCACGAGACCATCCGCAAAGACCTGCTCACCCTCGAGTCGCACGGTCTGCTGCGCCGCGTCCACGGCGGCGCCATTTCCGTAGAGTCACTCTCCTACGAGCCCCACATCACGGCGCGAACGTCCATGACCGCGGAGAAGCAGCGGATCGAGGCCGCGGCCGCGCACTTCCTCCCGCCGGCCGGCTCCACCCTCGTCGCGGTCACCAACGCCCGACCCGTCGCCCTGGCGCTCTTGGCCCACCCCCAGCTGACCGTCCACATGCTCGGGGGACGGGTTCGCCACGCCCCGATGGCCTCGGTGGACGCCTGGACGCTGCGCGAGCTACACGAGATCCGGGCTGACGTCGCGTTCGTCGGCACCAACGCTTTCTCACTCCCCTACGGGCTCAGCACCCCCGATGCAGCCGAAGCCGCCGTGAAGGCCGCGATGATCGAATCGGCTCGGCTCACCGTGCTGCTCGCCGACCACACCAAGTTCGGCCACGAATCCGTCTTCAAGTACGCCCACCTCAACGCCATCGACGTGCTGATCACCGATGACGGCCTGCGCACCACCGATGCCAGAGCACTGGAGTCCGAAGCAGGCATCGAGGTCCTCCGTGTCTAGAACGGCGGGCCTTGACGACCTTCGACGGTCGAAGTCTCGGACTGGTCTGACTGCCGGGTGGGCTAAGTTCTGCTGTCTGTGAACTGGTGGGAGGAGATCGCGACACGATCGTCACCCATCGTGGGCGCGGAGGCCGTCAGCTCAGCCCAGCTGGTGGTGGTGGTCCTCGTGGCGATCGTCGCGGTGGGACTGACCCCGCTGTGGCGGGTCGTGAGACTCGCCGTGACGCTCGTGCACGAGCTGGGCCACGCAGCCGTGGGCATGGCGGTAGGCCGCACGTTCACCGGCTTCGTGCTGCGCGGCGACATGTCAGGCCATGCCGTGACCCGCGGCCCGGTACGTGGGGTGGGCCGGGTGGCGACGACGTGGGCCGGCTACCCCATGCCCGCCTTGGTCGGTGCGACCGTCGTCTGGCTCGCCGGACGCGGCTGGTCGGGACCGGTGGTCACGACCGCTCTGGCCGTGCTCGTGCTGGCCCTGATCCGGGTGCGGTCGCTCTTGACCGCCTTGGTCATGGTGGTCTCGATCGGGGCTACCTTCGCCCTCTGGTGGTGGCGCAACGACGCGTTGCAGCCTCAGGTGCTCTTCGGAGTCGGCGTCGTGCTGCTGATCGGCGGGTGGCGCCACCTGATCATGGTCGTGGGAGACCGCGGGCGTGGCAGCGACCCGTCCGTGCTCGCCTGGCTCACCCCGCTGCCACGGGCCGGGTGGAACGCCTCGTTCGTCATCGTCTTCGCCCTGGCAACCTGGCTGGTCACCGCCGAGGCCCTCGCCGTGGTGCGCTGACCCCGGGCCGCAGCCCACCCCTGAACGCCGCGGCCACCACCTCAACCCGCACCCACCCTGCGCGTCGCGCGGCGCGTCGCGCAGCCGGTGTCGTCAGGGGCGCACCCATTGCGCGTCTCGCGTCGCGTCGCGCCGGAACGGCAGGTGCGGATGCCGGGCTCGGGCCACGCTCACCCCGACCACGATGAGGCCGGCCATCCCGTACGCGAACCCGGCCACGGGGGGCGAGGTCGTGGCGCCGTAGGCCAGGTAGGCGGCCACGGCCACGGCGAGCCATTCAAGCCGGCTGGTCACCACCGCCAGCGCAACGAGCGGCAGGGCGTACCAGGGGTAGTTCGGAGTCGTCGCGAGCAGCAGCACGCCGAACAGCACGAGCGCCGCCAGCACGGCATCCGCCTGATCTGAAGCCGAGCGGGAGACCCACCAGAGCGCCCAACCGGCCGTCACCGCCATGACCACGACGATGGCCGGGGTCAACCAGGCTTGGGGCAGCACGAGACCGAGCACTGCGGCCCGGCCGGCGTTGTCCTCCTCGGCCAGGTAGCCGGGCAGGTAGCCCAGCACGAGCGAGCCGGCGACGACCATGTGCGGCAGGTAGCTGAACGCCAACGTGGCGACGGCGACCGCCGGAGCCGGCAGGGCTCGCCTCACCCGGTTGATGGTCCCCGTCCCGCGCAGGGGAGCCATCGCCGGCACCATCACGAGGGGCGTCAGCTTCACGGATGCCGCAAGCCCCAGCAGCAGCCCGCCACCGACGACCGCGGCTCGGCGCCCCGAGGCCGTCGTGAACACCCACAGGCCGGCCACCACCAGCGCGGCCGCGACGATGTCGACGTGGCCGCCGTTACCGGCCTCGATCATCACGGTCGGGCAGCACGCCCACCACAGGGCCCCGAGAGGGTCCTCTCCGATGCGGCGCCGCCACAGGGCGAGCGCCCCCGCGATGAGCACGGCGATCGCCGCACTGCTCACCTGCAGCCCACGGGTACCGAGCGACCACGGAGTCACCGCAGCGACGCCGGTGAACCAGGCTTGGGCCACCGGCGGGTAGATGGTGGGCACCCTGGGCCGGTTGATTCGGGTTCGCGGGTCGTCGCCGGCGAGGGCCAGCAGGGCGGCCCGGTCGGTCGGCAGGGACCCCGTGGTGAAGCCCGAGCGATCACCTGGACCGAGGCCCGGGAAGAGCACCGGGTCTCGCAGCTTCGCGAGCCGGTCGTCGAGTGGCGCGTAGCGGTAGGGCGAGGTGCCCGACAGCTGCACCCGGCCGTCCCAGACGTAGCGGTAGGCGTCGCTGCTCGAGCGCGTGGCCAGCAGGATGCCAGGCAGCTGCACGAGCGTCGCGACCGCCATCACGGCCAGCACCGGTGTGCGCCAATGGAACTCCCGCCGGCGCATCCACCACGTCGTGACGAGACAGATGACCCAGAGCCCCATCACGAGCTGCCCGAACCGCGCCTGAAGAGCATCTGTCTGACCCAGCGCCAGCACGAGGGCGTACGTACCGGCACACACGATCGCACCGACGACGACCCGTGCCGGCACCCGCACCGCGCTAGCCCGCCTGCCGCAGGGCGACGAAGGCGCGGCCGTCGACCCTCCAGTCCTCCACCGGAACGAAGCCCACCAGCGCCGCGAGCTCCACGAGGCGTCGGGCGCCGATCACCGACCAGAGCACGGGCGCCGACCTCCGCCCGTGCAGATCGTGCAAGGTCAAGGTCGTCAGCTCGTCGGCGTCGTCGTCGGGACTGATCTCGACGAGAGCCATGGCCCCGCCGCGCACCAGCTCCCGGCACCGCCGCAGCAGACGGAGCGGGTCTCCGCCGATACCGATATTCCCGTCGACGAGTAGCACCGTGCCCCAACGTCCTTCGCCCGGCAGCCGGTCGTTGATGTCGCGGAAGAGCGCACAGACTCCTCGCCGTGAGGTGTGGTCGACGGCGCTCTGTGAGATGTCGACACCGAGAACCGGGATGCCTCGGCTGGCGAGCGCCTCGACGAACCGCCCCGGGCCGCAGCCGATGTCGAGCACCGGCCCTTCACAGCGAGCCGCGAACAACTCGTCGGCGCCTGACATGCTCGACCACGCCGATACATCGAGAGGTCGACACCCGGTGCCTGGTGACCAGCCGTCCTGAACCCGGTGCAGGGGACCGCGGTGCACCCTGACCTCGACACCACCCATGGCGGCATCGAACAGGGTCGACGGGTGGCAGGGCATCTCGGTGAGCCGGCGGTGCAAGCGCCCGAATCGACTGTCGGGTGCGAGCCGGGCGACCTCACGGGCATCAGCAGGATCATCGACATCGAGCAACCTGGGCAGCAGCCGCACCCGAAGACCCAGCGACTGTAGCCGGCGCAGCTGGTCAGCCCCGGTGTGGTCGGTCGACATCGGCACACCACGGATGGCGCCGGGCTGGGAGCGGCGCAGACCGATGCACCAGTAGCCTCCGTCGTGCGACATCCCGAGCACGGCATCGGCGTCACCCCAGTCGATGTCGAGGTCGACCGATCGCAGCTGCGGCGTGTCCATCCCGACGAGGAGGGTCGGCTCGTCGGCCGCGCCGGTCAGCAGGTCGTCGAAGACGTTCTGCAGCCGGTCGTCGAGTCCCTCCCCCCGTTGCACGAGCACCCTGGCCTCCCGCGGAAGCCACGCCGTGACCGGACCGTCCCAGGCGATGACGGTCTGTCGAGCGGCATGGATCGCGACCGCCTCAGCGACCGCATCGAGGGTGTCGCGGATCGCAGCGGTGGCCAGGGCCGCCGCCTCCGCCGGTGTGAAGGTGGGCGTCAGTCGGGTCTTGACCTTGCCCGGCACCGGTGACTTCGCCAGCACGACGATCGTCTCGGTCGCTCGCGCCCGCATCGGCCCGGCGCTCATCGGGCCAGCACCCGGCTCATGTCGCGCACCGCCCGCGCGGCGCCGAGCGGTGTGCCCGTCACCTTCGACCGCCCGGTGCGGGGGTGGTAGTCGACCTCGACCTGGGTCACCCGCCAGCCCGCCTCTGCCGCGCGGACCACGGTCTCGAGCGGGTAGCCCGACCGTCTGTCCTGGATGCCGAGCGCGAGCAGATCACCGGTTCGGGCCAGGCGCATCGGACCGACGTCTTTGAGGTGCAACCCGGTTCGCTGGCTCAGCCGATGAGCGACCACCCGGTTGGCGACGCGGAGATGCCACGGCCAGGCGCCGCGGGTCAGCGGCATCCGGCGTCCGACCACGAGGTCACCAACCGCGTCATCACCGCTCCGGTCCCGGGTGGGTTCTTCGTCCGGGTCAAGGGACTGGTCACCCATCGCTGCGACCAGTCGCGACAGCTGTCGGGGGTCGAGGCTCGCGTCGCAGTCCATGAAGGCCACAAGCCGGGCCGACGCAGCGAGCAGACCCGCGTGACAGGCCGCGCCGTAGCCTTGCTCGGGGGCTGACACGACGGTGGCGCCCAGCCTGCGCGCGAGCGCACCGGATCCGTCGGTGGAGCCGTTGTCGACGACGATCGGGCGGGCCCAGCCCGGCATCCGGCCGAGCACCCAGGGCAGGGCCTCCGCCTCGTCGAGGCATGGCAGCACGACATCGACAGTGGTCATGATCTGACCCTAGGCAGGAGATGGGCCCGGCGCCCTTCCTCGGCGATTGTGAAACTCTTACGAGAACGCGCTGGCGCTGCTTCTCCCCCCGGCGCCAGACCTCCAGGGCCTAGGCTCGAAGCCATGGTGGCCACGGTGCTGCTCGTCGAGGACGACCCGACCGTGTCGGGCGTCGTCGAGGCATATCTGCGCAAGGCCGGCTACGACGCGGTGGTCACGAGCGACGGGGAAAGTGCTCTGCAGCAATGGGTTCAACGACGGCCTGACGTCGTCATTCTCGACGTCATGCTTCCCGGCATGTCGGGGCTCGATGTGTTGCGACGGCGTCGTGCCGACGATGACACCGCGGCCGTGATCATCCTCAGTGCCCGTGGCGAGGAGGAGGACCGACTCGTCGGCTTGGACCTCGGCGCTGACGACTACATGGTCAAACCGTTCAGCCCACGCGAGCTGCTCGGACGCATCCAGGCCCTGCTGCGCCGCGTCGAACGGCTAGGGGCCACGTCGCTGTTGCCGACCCGACTTCGGTGCGGGCCCCTCGAGGTCGACCTGCGCAGCCGTTCGGTGACCGCCGGCGAACGCCCGGTCACCCTCACCCACCGGGAGTTCGACCTGCTGGCCTACCTGATGACCCATCCCGGCGAGGCCTTCAGCAAGGAGGCCCTGATGCGCCGGGTCTGGGGCTGGGAGTTCGGCGACACCTCCACCGTGACCGTTCACGTGCGACGGCTTCGCGAGAAGATCGAGCTCGACCCCTCCGACCCGGCGCTGGTGCTCACGGTTCGCGGCGCCGGCTATCGGTTCGACGGAGGCGTGACCGTCGATGGGTGACATGGGTCAGATCGTGGCCCTGACGGCAGTTGCCTGCGCCGTCACGGCCCTGCTCGGCGGCCTGGTCCTGCGAGCGGTTCGCGCCCGGTCGTTGCTATGGTCGATCGTCGTCGCCGCGCTGGTGCCGCTCGTGGCCGTGTCGGTGTCGGTGCTGCTCAACGTGCGCCTGATGTTCATCTCGAGCCACGACTCGACGGCCGTGTCGGTGGCGCTGGCGTGCGCCACGGTCATCGGGGCGAGCTTGTCGTTCGTGCTCGGACGCCGCGTAGCCATCGACTCGCGCGAGTTGGCCACGGCCGTGCGTGACCTGGCGCTGCCGGGCCGACCGAGCTCCACGGCATCCGTCGAGACCAAGGGCGCCCCTGTCGCATCGGCCGAGATCAGCACGCTCGCCGCCGAGCTCGACCTGACCCGGATCCGGCTGGAGTCGGCCCAGCGACGAGCCCGCGGCCTCGAGGACAGCCGGCGCGAGCTGGTGGCCTTCATGTCACACGACCTGCGCACTCCCATGGCGGGTCTGCGCGCGCTCGCAGAAGGTCTCGAAGACGGCGTCATCGACGACCCACCGGCCGCCCTGCGGCAGATGCGCCAGACCGTCGATCGGATGAACGGGCTGGTGAGCGACCTCTTCGAGCTCTCGCGCCTCCAGGCCGGCACGACGGCGGTCACCCCCCAACGGGCCATGGTCGGCCTCGCCGAGCTCGCCCACGACATCGTGGCCGAGCTGAGTGCACACGCCACGCAGCGCCAGGTGTCGCTGCGACTCGACACTGCCTGTGACGACGATCGGCTCGCCGTGCGGGGCAACGGCGAGGAGCTCGCCCGGGCGTTGACCAACCTGCTGGGCAACGCGATTCGCCACACTGCACCCGGCGGGTCCGTGGTGCTGTCGGCCCGGCGCGCCGACGACGGGCAGATCCACCTGGCGGTCATCGACGAGTGCGGAGGCATCGACGCAGGAGACCTGGCGCGCCTTTTCGACATCGGTTGGCGGGGGGCGCCCGAGCGGGGCACGGCCGACGCCGGCGCCGGGCTGGGCCTGGCGATTGCCAAAGGCGTCATCGAGGCCCACGAGGGCTCCCTCGGGGTGTCGAACGTACCCGGGGGTTGCCGCTTTGACCTCAGGCTCCCCCGCCAGGGCGCCGAACCCGCCTGATGACGACACCACCTGCGCGACGCGCCGCCCTCCGCGCAGCCGGGGTGTGTGGGCCTGCCGGGCTCGGGATGCTGCTCAGCCGAGGCCGGTGAACCCGCCGGGCTCGGGAGGCTGCTCAGCCGAACGTGAGGGCCCGCACGCCCTGCTCGAGCGAGACCGTGGCACTCCAGCCGAGCTCTTCGGCGATGAGCGCGCTCGAGGCCGTGACGTGCCGAACGTCACCGAGCCGGAACTGGCCGGTCACCACCGGCTCCGGCCCACCACGGGCCCGAGACAAAGCCTGCGCCAGGTCTCCGACGGTGTGCACCACACCGGACCCGACGTTGTAGGCCCGGTGACCGCTGGTATCGGCCTGCGTGGCCACGGCGAACGCCGCCCCGATGTCGGTCACGTGCACGAAGTCGCGCCGTTGGCCGCCGTCCTCGAACACCCGAGGCGCCTCCCCCCGGTCGAGCGCTGACGAGAAGATCGCTGCGACGCCTGCGTAGGGCGTGTTCTTGGGCATGTGTGGCCCGTAGACGTTGTGCAGCCGCAACGATACCGCTGACGCGCCGGTCTCACGGGACCACACCGAGGCCAGCAGCTCCTGGGAGACCTTGGTGACGGCGTAGGTGTTGCGCGGGTCGAGCGGGGCGTCTTCACCCACCAGCCCCGGGATGAGCGCCTCGGTGCAGACGGGACAGGGAGGGTCGAAACGGCCCTGTTCGAGCCACTCGCGGGTGCGTGGGGCCGGTGGCACTACCCCGTGCTCGGCGCAGGTGTAATGCCCCTCGCCGTAGACGACCATCGAGCTCGCCTGCACGAAGCGGGCGACTCCCGCCCGCGCCGCGGCCCGCAGCACCGTGGCGGTGCCGAGGTCGTTGCTGGAGACGTAGTCGTCGATGTCGTCGATGTCGAGCCCCAGGCCGACCTTGGCGGCCAGGTGCACGACCACGTCGATCTCACGGCACAGTCGCGTGGCCACGTCGAGGTCACGCGCATCACCGACCGCCAGGTCGAACGTTTGGCCTCGTGCGCGGCCCCGGGCGGCGATCTCGTGCAACCGGGCCCGGGCCGCCTCGCCCCCGTCGGGGTGGACGTCCGCGCGCAGCGAGTCGAGCACAGTCGTGGAGTGGCCCAGCGCGACGAGCTGGCTGACCACGTTCGTGCCGATAAACCCGGCACCCCCGGTGACCAGCACCCTCAGGCTGCTCGTCACCGGATGCCGCATTCGGCGGAGGGGTTCACTGGTGGCCGCATGCGCACAACCTGGCTCGGCGACGCGGGCTCAGTTGAGGTTCATCGGGCGGTCGGGGGGCGGCGCCACCGCGCCCAATGCCTCGGCGAGGGCCCGCTCGCGGCGCACCAGGCGCAGGGCCAGTCGTAGTCGCGCCTCGGTGTCGTCGCTCGCAAGCAGCTGCTGGCGCTCGCCCAGGTCGAGGTTGACGACAGTCGGCAGCCAGTACGACAGCTCGCGACTGTCGTCGGGGGGTGCCTCGTCGTCGTCCGCCGAGGTCACGCGGCGGAAAGCGGCGATCTCACGCCGCAGCCGGGCCGCCAGATCATCGAGGACAGCACTGTCGCCGTCGACCTCTTCGATCCAGCTCACCTCACCGGTGAAGTAGTCGGTGCCCGCGCTCTCGACCCCCTCGAGCTTGAAGCGTTCGGTGCCTTCACACACGATGAGGAAGCGCTCGTCACCCAACGAGGCCGCCTGGGTCAGCAGTGCCGCACACCCGACCTGGTGCAGCGCGCGCACGCCGTCGTCACCGACCTCGAACCCTTCACGGATGGCCAACACCCCGAACATGGGGGGCCGCTCGCCCTGTGCGTCGACGATGTCGCGCAGCATCGAGACGTAGCGCGGCTCGAAGATCTGCAGGGGGAGCCGGGCGCCCGGCAGCAGCACGGTGCCGAGCGGGAAGAGCGGCAGGGAGACCATGCCTCCAGCGTAGGTCGGATCGACTCTGCGCGTCGGCGTCGACGGGAGCTTACGACCGGTGGGAGGCCAGCTCGTGTTGTCGGCGACCCTGACCTCAGCCGCATCCGATCGGTGTGGATGCCGCTGAGCGCGGGGCGCCGCGAGCCTCTGGGTCTCGGTGGCGCTGAGTACCTGAGCGACCAGACTCTCGGACGTCCTGACCCCCGGGTCGGCGGTGGCCGGCCCGGGGGTCAGTGGTCGATCAGATCAAGCCGTAGGGATCAGTGGCTCATCGCGTTGAAGAACGAAGCGCCGTTGGGCGATCCGACGCCGGTGACGTCGTCGTAGCCTTTCCGAACGTAGATCGACTGCGTCTGGTTGATGCTACGCAACGAGGTGAGCAGGCCGTCCTTCTTGTTGATCCCGTTGGCGAAGTCGACACGAACCACGGCGTCGGTGACCGTGCGGGGGTGGTTGACGTCGCGGAAGGCGTCGGTGCCGGCCAGCTTGTACAGCCGCGGGTTGAGGAAGCCGAGCGAGCCGCCTCGGGCCTGGTTGGCCACGGCCACGACGCCGGCGAAGAGCGGGCTGGAGAGCGAGGTGCCACCGATGCGGTACTCGGAGTAGCGCGCCGAGCCGTTCGGGAAGGTTTGGGTCTGGCCGACGAGGAAGCCGGTCGACGGGTCACCCACCATGCCCACGTCGGGAACTGCGCGGTGCGCGCCCTGCCCGAAGTAGTTCGCGATCGAAGCGGGCACGACACTCTGCTGGTATTTCGGCTGCGCGAAGAGCCGGCTCGTTCCACCGCCGCCGCCGTAGAGGTAGGCCGGCGGGTTCGGTACCCACGCGCCGTTCGTCAGCAACGACTTACCGGTGCCCCAGCCCTGCTCCCAGCCGTAGCCGTTCGAGGACGTGACCGCGAGGGAGGTGCCACCGACCGCGGTGACGAAGGGGTCGGAGGCCTGGTAGTCGACCTGGCGTGAGCCGGTGTGGGCCACCTCGTCGCCGTTGTCTCCCGACGAGAAGAGAAGGGAGACGCCCTGAGCCGCCGCCTGCAGGGCCGACTGGTGCTCAGCCTGGATCTGCGCCAACGGCGGCTCACCAGTGTCGCCATAGGAGTTGGAGATGACCTGGGCGAGGTCGTTGTCGAGCACCGTGTTGACGGCGGCGACGAGGTCGTCGTTGTAGCACGACTGGCCACCCACGTAGAGGATGCTCGCACCTGGGGCCGTGGCGTGCACGGCCTCGACGTCGAGGGTCTCCTCGCCGTACCAACCATCCGCCCCGCACTCCACCGTGTGCGTGTAGGTCGCCGGAGTCGACTGGCTGAACTGGTAGCTGCGCAGCGGGTGGCGGGCGTCGTTCTTGGCCGCGTAGGTCGAGGCGTCCGCGAGGATGGTCGGGGAGGCATAGGCATCGACGATGGCGACCGTGGCACCGCGGCCGTCGTAACCCTGGCTGAGGGCGGAGTCGACGCCGTAGGCGCCGCGCACCTGGGGCGGCTTGTAGCCACACACGGCGTACGGCTGCGGGTTCTTGACGATCTGCGGCAGCGACGACGCGATCTTCTGGCCGTAGAAGGTCGAGCAGGGCGTCGCGTTGCGGAAGACCGCGGTCGGCGGGGGGAGCGTGTCGGCGGGCTTGCTGCCCTGGCGTGCCGCCAGGGCGAGGGCCTGCGCCTTGGCGGTAGCCGTAGCCAAAGCCGTCGCTGCCAGCTCGTCACCGGCACCGACGTGGGTGGGCTTTGATATCGCAGTGCTGTCAAGGCCTGACACACCCGCTACGAGGCCCGCGATGGCGGACGGAACCGACACCGGCGCGCTTGGCGCGGTCGCGGTTCCTGATGTCGTGCTGAAGGTCGACAGCTGGGCGCCGAACGCCGCGTTCGCCTGAGCGGCCGTGCCGTCGAAGGTGATGAAGCGGTGGTTCTTCGGGGTGCCCGTGACCGTGAAGCCCTGCGACCTCAGCCACGTCGACACGACGGCCGCGTCGGCATCCGTCGGCGCAAAGCGCGAACGCCACTGCGCTGCCGTCAGGTACTTGCCGTAACTGGTGCTGCTCGGGTCGGACACGGCGGTGGCGAAGCTTTCGGCTCCGGCAGCGTTGCGCAGGCTAAGCACCACCGACAGGTGCAGACGTGCGGCGCCACTCTGGGCGCCCGTTCGCCGAGCGTGCGCGGTCCAGTTGGGGGCGTTGTCGACGATCCGACGGCCCCCCGAAGTCGCGCTGGTCGCGCCCGCCGAGGTGGCGGTTGCGATGCCGACTGTCGCTACAGCAAGTCCGAGGCAGGCGATCGAGCCGATCGCAGCCTTTCCGAAAACACGCTTCACAGGCATCTCCTTGATTGATCAACGACGGCGAAGGCCGTCGTCGGCGCACGGATATTCACCCGGCGCCGCGAATCTACGCCGAATCTGTGCGTTTTCAATGGGGGAACAGACGCTATTTTTGACAGGTTTCTTTGTCGATTCTTTCAGACTTCTTTCAGGTCTGCGTGTATCGCAATTCATACATCATGTCCATGGATACATTTCTTTCCGAAGTCGCCACCGTGGCGCCGCCCGGATGGTTGTCAGCGAACTTGCACTCGGGAGGTGCGACACGAAACTCGTGCAGTGGGAGCAGCCCTGACAGCGGAACTCGGCCGAACCGCTGTCGGGGCTTGCCACCGGGGTGCTGAGGCTCGGCTGGGGGCGAACTACATGTCGTCGCTTGGTCACTTTCCTCGAGCCGGGCCGGTGGGCTCCACATCATTGATCACCGAGCACAGAAATGGTGGATGCGCCGACCCTCGGCCCCCGCAATGCTTCGATCCGAATGTCCGATGTACTAGGTCCTGGATCCGACATCCCATCTCGGTGTCAAGGGCCAGGATGTTGTCATCAAAGCTCAGTGCTGCTCTTTCGGGCACCAGTAGGTCGTGCGGCTGCCCACCGTGGCGCGTTGCACCTCGGCGCCGCAGCGAGGGCAGTGCCCGGCGCGGGTGCGGTGGGGGATGAACGTTCCGGTGTGCACGCCGCCGTGGGCGATCGCGGCCCTCGTGGCCTTGCGCAGGGCCCGACGCAGCGCCGCCAGCTCGTCGTCGTCCAGCTCGTCGGCGGGCCGCTGGGGTGCGATGCCGGCCTGCCATAGGGTTTCGTCGGCGAGCAGGTTTCCCACCCCGGCGACGACCGACTGATCGAGCAACCGGGCCTTCACGGGCGAGGACCCGCGACCGAGACGGTGGCGAAACTGCTCCAGGGTGATCTCCTGCGCATCCGGGCCAAGCACCGAACGATCGGGGTCGAGACGAACCCGACCCAGCCGGCGCTTGTCGAAAAGTCGCAGCTCACCACCGTCGGCGAACGTCAGGGTGAACCGGTTCCAGGCCGGGTTTCGCGGATGGAGCACCACCTTCGGGTCGGCGGTGCCGAGGTAGTCCCCGCCCTGGGTCTGCGTTCCTCGGCGGCCGCCCGCGCCATCGGGGCCGGTGATGACAAGGCGGCCACTCATTCCCAGGTGGATCGCCAGCTCTGGCCCCGCCGTTGGGGAGCGGCCGATACCGGAGGTCTCGCACCACATGAACTTGCCCTGCCGATGGGCCGAGACCAGGCTGCGACCAACGAGGGCCTCGCGGATCTCGCCTGGCGAGTGCGGCCGGCACTCGTACGTGTCACTGTCATCGACGTCGGCGATCGTGCGCCCCAGCCCTGCTCGTTCTATCGCCGCACGGGCGCTCTCAACCTCGGGCAGCTCAGGCACTGAACCAGTCTCGCATCTCGCGACCGTTCGCGCGGAGGTGGCCAACGGGGCCAACGACCCGTGGCGAGGGCCCGCCGTTGCGCGGCCCGTCACCCGAGGAAGGCGCGGTGGTGCACCCGCTGGCTGTCGAACAGACGACGCACGTCTGCGGGGTCGTTCTCCCGGGTGAGAAGGTTGGTCCAGGTCATGAACCAGGCCCAATCGCGTTGCTCCTCCAGGATTTCGGGGGTGGGCAGCACCCCCACCTCACCCAGGGCGATCGGTCGGCCGTCGGCCAGTGCCACCAGCTCGTCGTGGTGCGACTGCCGGTAGTCGTTCGCGTACACGTCGGCGGCCAGCACGTCGACGACGCTGTGGCCGGGGAAGAAGCCGGCGTAGGCGGCGGCATCCCTGCGCGGCGCGTTGGCGTTCCACACCCAGATCAGGTTGTCGAGCCGATGCACGTTCACCAGTCGCTCGTAGAGCCGACGATAGAGCGCGGGGTAGCCCGCGTCACCCTCGCGCCCGCCCCACCAGAACCAGCTGCCGTTCATCTCGTGGTAAGGACGCCAGAGCACCGGTACCCGGGCCTCGCGGAGCTGGATGAGGAAACCGGCCACCGTATCGACCTGCGCCGCCCATCGAGCGTGGGTGGCGGATCCGTCAGTGAGCAGGTCGTCCCAGTCAGCCTGTGGCAGAGGGCCGGCGCAGATGCTGCCGTCGAAGGTGACCGGCTCGTTCTCGGTCGGACGCACGGCGTGCCACATGAGCGTCACGATTGAACCCGCCCGGTGCTGGTCGATCGCTTCGGCGACGACGGCCTGACGAAAGTTCACGCCATCCATGTCGCCGTCGGCGGCGAAGCCGAAGTCCTGCCCCCACACGGCCGGGTAGTACCCGGTCAGCTCGGCCGCCTGGTCGCTGTACGCGCTCAGCTCTCGCGGGGTGTTGTGCTGGCCCGACAACACGTGGGTCCCGGCCGTTGCCTGGATGCGGGCCAGCAGCTCTCGCGCCTCGGTCGTGGCGGCAGGGTTGGCAGGTTCGCAAGAGGTGGCCACGGTTGTCTCCCAGAGATCCTCGTCGGATGCCGTCTCGCGGCCTAGGCCTTCTTACCAACCTAGGCGCGTGTGGCCCCTTTGACCAAGGCAGACCAAGCAGGCCGAGACGAGCCGAAGCGGGCCAACACGGGAGTCCGGCCGGTATCACCCCGACCCACGGCCGACTCTGAACTCGCGTCAGATGACATCAAAGGAGGACTTCATGGGCCAGACATCATTCTCGGAGCTGCGTGAGCCGGCAGGCATCTTCGACCGCGCGACCGAGATGCCGCGACCGGTTCGCAAACGGCCGCACGGCCCCCGCCGGGAGCTGACTTTGGAGCAGCGCGCCACCACTGCCGTCGTGCACCCCGACCTGCCTCCCACGCCGGCCTGGACCTACGACGGGATGCTGCCGGGCCCAGTCGTCGTCGTCCGCTCGGGGGAACGCGTCAACGTGACCCACGAGCACAACATCGCCGGCACTCTGCCCTATCGCCATGTGGTTGTCGACGACGACGCCGGCGGCACGATGAACGACGCCGGCTCCGAGTTGCCCTCGACCGACCCCGCCGACCTCGAGGAGTCCGGCCATGCCGCCGCCCTGCACGCCTATACCGTCGCCCACCTGCACGGTGCCCCATCGGGGCCTGACAGCGACGGTTGGGCCGAGAACGTCATTGGGCTCGGCGAGGAGCGCCACGACGAATACGAGTTCCCCCGTGAGTCGTGGCCGATGACCGACCACGACGGCACCACGAGCTCGGCCTACCGCTCCGGCGCTGCCCCGATGTACTGGTACCACGACCACGGGATGTCGGTGACCCGGCTGAACGTGTACGCCGGACTCGCGGGGGCGTGGTTGGTGCGCGACCCGATCGAGGCGCATCTTGGCCTGCCCGTCGACGAGGAGCGGGAGATCCCGCTGGTGCTCGCCGACCGCAACTTCGACACGGCGGACGGGACCGCCGAGGGGCCGCTCACCGGCGACTTCCTGCACAAGGTGCAGCGCGGCGTGCGCGAGGCCTTTGCCCCGGTCAACCTGGTCAACGGGCTCGCTTGGCCCCGTTGCCGGGTCAGCCGCAAGGTGCACCGACTGCGCATCCTCAACGGGTCGAACGCGCGCACCTACCGCCTGCACTTCCACGCCCAGACCGGCCTCGGCGACAGCCCCGGCTCACCACTCCCGGCGAGCGCCGTGCAACAGATCGGCACCGACGGCGGCCTGCTCGGGGAGGCCGTCGACCTCCCGGGAGGAGCGCTCATCCTCTCGCCCGGCGAACGAGCCGACGTGCTGGTCGACTTCGGTGTGCTCGGGCCCGAGGTCGAGCACGTCGTCGTGTGGAACAGCGCTCCCGCGCCCTGGGGTGGGGGCGCGCTCACAGGGTCAGTCGGCGACCCTGACGTCACCGGTTTCCTGGTGACACCGCAGGTCATGCGTTTCGACCTCACCTGCGGCGGCCGTCATCCCGGGCTCGGGGGCCGGCCCATTGCCGCCATGCCCCTTGACCCCGATTTCCGCCGGGTGCCGACCGACCACCTCGCCTTGCCCGCCGACCACGGCCACACGGTCATCGCCCTGCTCGAGGAGGAGATGATCGTGCGGGACGACATGGGGATGCCCCGCACCAACCCCGACGGCACCGTCACCACCCACGCCATGCTCTACCTGCACGAGATGGTCGCGCAGCCCACAGCGCAGATGCACGGCGCCAACATGTACGAACAGCTCATCGACGCCGTCGACCCGGCCGACCCGACCCGGGTGCTCCCGCTCTCGGCGCGGGCCGGCATCCGCCTGCAGTTTCCGGGCGACCCGCAGACCTACGTGACCGTGGGGAAGCGGTTCAACGACACCACGATGGCGATGGCCGTGCAGGGCAGCTGGCACCTGTGGAAGGTTGTTAATCTCAGCCCCGACACGCACCCCTTCCACATCCACCTGAGCCAGTTCCAGGCGCTGTCACGCAACCTGCTCACGGTCAACGGGGCGCCCCTGGACCCGGGGCAGACGAGGGACATCACCTTCACCACCTCGACTCCCGGCGTTCTTGATGCCAACGAGCAGGGCTGGAAAGACACCTTCCGGGTCAACCCGGGCGACCGTGACTCCGACGACCACGTCACGACCGCCGAGATGGTGACGGTGATGGGGTGCCTCGCTTCGCACGCCGGGCGGTACATGTACCACTGCCACATCCTCGAGCACGAGGACACCGAGATGATGCGGCCCTTCATCGTGACCCCGTCAGACCTGATGGCCTTCATGGGCGGCCACCGCCACTGAACTGGCGCTCCCGCGGACGCGGAATCGGCGGGGCGACTCTCCTTTCGTCCCGGTGGCGCCCAGGCGACGGCTCGGGCTCGGGGTGAGGTCGCGCCCTGAGTCGGGTTGGCGTCGGTGTCCGAGCCCACCCCCGGCTCCGGCGCAGCGTGCCATCCACTTCGCGGCCCGTTCGGGCACGACGAAAGCCCCGATCGATGTGCCTGATCGGGGCGTTCGCCGAGCCTCGAGCCACACTCTCGTGAAACTCTGCTGTTGTGCGCGAGGGGGGATTTGAACCCCCACGCCCTTTCGGACACTGGCACCTGAAGCCAGCGCGTCTGCCATTCCGCCACTCGCGCAGTGACAAGCAGACAGTGTGCTGCATGACCCTCCGCAACGCCAAACCGAGCGAGCCGACCGCCTCGCCGGCCGGCTGGAATCAGGGCATCGCGGGAGCGTCGGCAGCGGTGCCACGATCGTTCGAGCCGCCTGACCCGGCGTCGAGAACGGCATCCGCACCGGCTTCGTGCCGGCCGCGCCGCTTCCCCTTCCGTTCGCCCAGCGACAGCGAGGCCAGCAGCCCCAGCACGAGGAAGCCGGATGCCGTGAACGCTGCGGCCCTGGTCGCGTCGGAGAAGGCCTGCTCGGCGATCGGCGCGACCGCCGCCGTGGCCGGGTTCGCGGCCAGGCCCGGGATCGCCCCGCCCGCACTCTCGACGACGGCGTCGACGATCTGGGTCTGAGCCGTCGCCGGGACGCCCGAGTCGGCGAGCTTGTTCTGCAGCTGGGCCCCGGTGATCGTGAACAGCACGGTGCCGAGGATGGCGATACCGAGAGCCGAGCCGACCTGCCGAGCCGTGCTCTGCAGCCCTGCCCCTTCACCGCTGCGCTCGACCGGCACGTCGACGAGCACCACTCCGGTCAGCTGCGCCGTCGCGAGCCCCACGCCGAGGCCGTAGACGAACAGGAACGGCACGATCGCCAGCCACGATGTCGAGGGGCTGATGACCAGCCCGAGCCCGGCCACGCCGATGATCTCAGCGACGATGCCGACCCGCACGATGGCAGGTGGCTCCATCCGGGAGGCGAGCACCGAGGCCGACAGCCCGCTCGCAGCGAACGAGCCGATGGCGAGCGCCAACAGCACCAGGCCGGTTTGGAAGGCGGTGTAGCCGAGCACGTTCTGCAGCCACAGCGGCAGTGACAGCACGATGCCGAACTCGCCGAGGCTCACGATCATGGCCGCGAAGTTGCCATTGCGGAACGAGGCGATGCTGAAGAGGTCGAACCTGAAGAGCGTCGGCTTTCCGGCCCGGGTGCGCAGCACCGTTCGCCAGACGAAGGCCGCCCCGGCCACGACGGTGATCGCGAAGGCGACGGGAACCGGCGAGATCGACAGCGACCAGTCGATACCGCCGAGGTCGAAGGGTTTGCGCAGCGACCACCAGCCGTAGGTACGGCCCTCGATGAGCCCGAAGGCGAGGGTGGCGAAGGTGACCGCCGACAGGGCCGCCCCGAGCAGGTCGATGCGTTCGCGCCGCTTCGAGCTCGACTCGTCGACGAAGAGCAGCACGCCGGCCACGATGAGCAGCCCGAGGGGGAGGTTGATGCCGAACGCGTAGCGCCACGAGAACGAGGTCGTGAGCCAGCCACCGAGCAGAGGCCCGACCGCGACCATGCCCCCGATGGTGGAGCCCCAGATGGCGAAAGCGATGCCGCGGTCGCGCCCGGTGAAGCCGGCGTTGATGAGCGAGAGCGTCGTGGGCAGGATCATCGCGCCGCCGAAACCCTGCACGATGCGGGCGCCGATGAGGGCGCCTCCCGAGTCGGAGATGGCGGCCAGCCCGGAGGCGAGCACGAACACGACGACGCCGATGAGCAGCATCCGGCGTCGCCCGATGCGGTCGGCCACGCTTCCCCAGATGAGCAGGGTCGCCGCGAAGACGAGGGTGTAGCTCTCCTGCACCCACTGCACCTGCGAGCTGGTGAGGCCCAGATCGTCGACGATGCTCGGTATCGCGACGTTGACGATCGTCGAGTCGACGATGATCAGCGCCACCGCGATGCTGATCGCCACGAGGCCGAACCACCGTCGGCGGTCACCCCCTCGTGCGGGCGCTGTGCTGTTCTGCGTCACGGGAGCCTCCCAGGGTGTTTCGACTGTCTAAACATATGACAGCAGTATGATCGACTCATGGCAAGTCGCCTCACCCCCGCCCCCCGCAGTCAGCACGAACCGGAGACGGTCGCGCTGCGCGCGCTCGGATCGGCGAGCACCGACGCGGCTGGCGCGCTCGCCCGCCGGATGGCCATGCACCCGACCGACCTGGCCGCCATGAGCCACATCGCGTATGCCGCCGAGCCACTTGGCCCGCGCGAGCTGAGTGCTCGCCTCGGCATCACCCCGGGCGCCATGACCGACGTCGTCGACCGGCTCGAGTCGGCCGGGCACCTGCTGCGCCGGCGCGACACGACCGACCGCCGCCGCGTGCAGCTCATGGCGACCGAGTCGGCCAACGATGAGGTGCGCACCCAGCTCGCCGAGCTGCTCGACGCGCTCGATGCGATCACCGGCGACTTCACCGCCGACGAGCGAGACGCCATTCGCCGCTACCTTGACCGTGCCCGCGGGGCCTACCAGGGCTTCGCCGACAGCACCTGACCCGACGGGTCACCGTCGAGAGGACAGCAGCCTGGATTCCGCCACCTTGACGATGCGGGCCAGCTCGGTCTCGGTGATCTGCATGGTGCCGTCCACGACGAGCCAGGCTGCTGCATCCGGGCCGGTGAGCAGCACGATGGTGGCCGGGCCCTGCCGGTAGTCCGAAGGGGTCGTTCCCACGAGCCGGGCGCTCCCTCCGAGAGTCTGAGGTGCGCCGCTCGCGCACTGCCGGAGGGCGCGCTCGAGGTAGGCGACAGCCCCCCGCGGATCTCCCGCTCGTAGCTTGACCACGCCGTACCGCACTGATTGCCGGTTCGGCACGAAGACGCCGCTGCCGTCCGTGTTCGCGAAGTACATCCCAGAGGAACCCGTGGTGAGAAGGGTGGCGCCGCTCGCGACGAAGAAGTCGTCGACGAGCGGTGCGCTCCACGGTGTTGGCGGGTTGCAGCCTGACTTCGGCAGCTCGCCCGGGCACTGGGAGGCATCGGCGCCTGCGGCCGTCTCGAGGGTCTGGCCCCGCTCGTCTGTGTCCCCCGAGGGCCAGATCAACCGCGCCGGCAGCAGGTCGCGGTTCGGAGGCCGTCCGCGGGTGACGGCGCAGCGAACGGTGTCGAGCGCGGTCAGCGACGGTGTCGGCGGAACAGCAGCAGCTGCGCTCCTCGGGACGGGCCGGGTGCTGGTCGGCGCGGGCCCACCCGCCATCAAGGTGCAGGCCGACACCCCACCAACCGCCAGGACCACCGCCACCCCGACCCGAAACGTCGACAGGGCAGCTCGTGCTCCCGGACGGGTGCGAGCGCCGGGCGGAAACGACACGAGCTGCCCTTTCGACGTTCTGTTCTCGGTCAGCGGGGGCTGGCTCGGGTCAGAGGCCGTCGACCACGGAAGCGGCCAGCTCGAGACAGGCCTCATGCGTACGCCTGCCGATCTTCGTCGGGTCGAGGCGCAGCCCCGGCGCCAGCCGTGGGTCGTAGGGGATGTCGACCACGGTGCGAACCCACTTCTCGAAGTGCTCACGGGTGTGCACTCCCGCGCCGAGATCGGTGCCGCGCAGCGAGGTGTGCGAGATGACGCACACCGCGTTCTGCACGAGGTCCTGGCGCCCCATGGCGACGAGGGCGTCGAGGTTCTTCGCGGCCACGACGGAGGTGTCGTCCTTGAGGGAGGTCGCAAACACGAGGAGGTCGGCGTGGGCGGCGGCGGCCAGCCAGTTCGGCGAGAGCCGGTTGTTGCCGGTGTCGACGACGATCATCCGGTAGAAACGCGAGAGCTGCGTGTGCAGGCTCTCGAACTCGTCTTCACCGATGATGCGCATCGCCTCGTCGTCGTCGGCCGAGGCGAGCACGTCGAACCCGATACCGCGCTGCTCACGCACCCAGTGGGCGAGCTCCGACGCGCCGGCGCCGGGGTCGTCGGCGATCTGTGGGAGCGCCCCCAGCAGGTCGACGACCGTGCGGTGGTGCGGCTGCGACGGCGCCCGCATGCCCAGCGTGCCCTCGGTCTCGTTGTTGTCCCACGCGAGCACCGAACCAGAACGGTAGCGGCCGAGGTAGGTCGCGAGCATGAGCGTGACAAGGGTCTTGCCGCCGCCGCCCTTGGTGTTGATGACCATGACCGTCTTGCGGCCGTGCAGGGGGCGACCAATGCGCTCGAGCCGGTCGCGCTCGCTGAGCTCCTTGCTGCCCGGGCCGAGACCGAGGGCCTTGCGGATGCCGGTCGTCGCCTTGAGCTTCTGGCGCTCACCCCTCGACCTGGCCGTCATGAGGTCGTCGGCCGACGGACGGTCGACCGGGCGGGTGGGGGCGTGCTGTTCGGAAGCCGGGCTGCCCTCCCGGGTGCCGACCGGGGTCCGTGCGGGGCCGGGGCCCAAGTCAGGTGTTGTGGCCGGCGCAGCGTCGGCCGCCGTGGGGTCGGTCTGCACCGGCGGCTCGGTAGGTGCGATCGGTCGGGGCCCGTTCCCGTTCTGGCCCTTCGACCTCCTCGCCGCGCGCGAGGAGGGAGCGCCACCGGCAGGGGTCCAGCCGCTCCAGGCCTCGTCGGTACCGACCGACCCGCCCACGCGGATGCTCTCGCCCTCGCCGTGAACATCGCCCGGCGGGGCCACTTCGCCAGCCTTCTGCGCCTCGACGACGTCGGGGGTCTGCCACTCTTCGTCGTCCCACGTCGACGACCACGGGTCGGCGGCGCCGTCGTCACCCGGCTCGTCATCAGGGTCGGCCGGCCCGGCCCCGATGACCCCGCTGGGCAGGGGCAGCACGAAACCACCGGGCACGATGGTGTTGGAGGCGTAGCCGGGGATGCCGACCGGGCCCGGCGTGCGGGGCGTGCTGTCGTCTGCGTGCCCGGTGCCACCGGTGTCGTCGTTGCTCATGGAGCGCTCCTTGCCGAACTGCGTACGGGCCCGGGTCTGGCCCTCGCGATCGTCCCATGTCGCCACTCCCGCGCAAACCCGAGACGTAGACATCGACCGAAGCACGGTCACCGGGCCCGCGCCCTACACCCCGGGGGGCAGACACAACACACTCATATCCGCCCGTCGGATGGGATCTGGGAGCATCGACCTGGTTACGATGAAGCGCCCGGGCAGGACGAACACCGGGTGAACAACGACCACCAGGAGCCGACGAGCAGCGGGAGGAGCCAGGCGTGGGCATCATCAACCGGGTCGAGAATGGTCTGGCCAAGGCGGTCCACGGCGCGTTCGCCAAGGCGTTCAAGTCGGAGGTTCAGCCGGTCGAGATCGCCTCGGCGATCAGGCGAGCAATGGACGACCGGGCCGCCCTGCTCGGTCACGGTCGGGCGATGGTGCCGAACCTCTACACGATCGAGCTGAGTGAGACCGACTACGACCGGCTCGGCGACTACGAAGACGAGCTCTCGGACGACCTGATGGCCGCGGCCCAGGAACATGCCGACTCGCAGGGCTACCAGCCCGGCGGCCCCCTCGAGGTGAACCTCGTCGAGGGAGAGGGTCTCGAGACCGGCGTGTTCCGGGTGCGACCCGCCACGGCGAAGCATCCCGAGGGCGACCCGCCCCGTTCCCGGCCGGTGAACCCGCCGGCGAACCGAGCAGCCAGACCATCCGCCAACCCACCCACCACCGACCGGCCCCGGCAACGCCCAGCTGTTCCGCAGCCCATCGCCGACGAGCGGCCGGCGCCCCGAGCCTCCCCGCGCACCAACCCCTCGGCTCGCCCGTGGCTCGACATCTCCGGCGACCGCTACCCCCTGGTGGGCAGCCTCACCACCCTGGGTCGCGACAACTCGGCCGACATCGTGGTCGATGACCCCGGTGTCTCCCGTCAGCACAGCGAGGTGAGGGTCACGACCGACGGCCCCCACCTGGTCAGCTCGATCCGCGACCTGAACTCGACCAACGGCACCTTCGTCAACGGCGACCGCATCACCAGCCAGCGCCTTCACGACGGCGACCGGGTCACCATCGGACGCACCTCGGCGATCTTCCGCGCCGGTCGCCGGTGAGTCCCGAGAGGGCCCACGAGGGGCGCATTCGGGGGGCGAGTCGAAGGGCTCACGGCAGGGCCGGGCCGGGCATCTCGGTGCGGCATGAGTGAACTGACCCTGACCCTGCTGCGGCTGGGGCTTCTCGTGCTGCTGTGGATCTTCATCTTCAGTGTCGTGGGCGTGCTGCGGGCTGACATCTACGGCACCGCGGTCTCGCGCCGCCACCAGCGCAAGGCCCTCAAACGTCAGGAGAAGCAGCAGGGTCAGGCGGCCCGGGTCACCGTCCCGGCAGCCCTGCCCGCCGCCCCCGCCCCCGAACGGCCCGTGTCTGCTGGGCCGGGCAGCGGCCGTGCTGGTTCTGGCATGACGAGCCCGATCGAGAACAACCCGCCGCGTCGTCGCGGCCGTCACGCCCCCACCACCCTCACGGTCACCGAGGGCCCCCTGAGCGGCACGTCACTGCCGTTGCGGGGCAACGGCATCCTCATCGGTCGCAACCCTGAGTGCGCGCTCGTGCTCGACGACGACTACGCGTCGGGCCGGCACTGCCGGCTCTTCCCGGGCAGCGACGGCTGGCTCGTGGAAGACCTCAGCTCGACCAACGGCACCTTCATCGGTCGTGACCGGCTCACCTCGCCCCGCCCCGTCGAGATCGGCACGACCCTACGGATCGGCAAGACGCTCCTTGAGCTGCGGGGCTGAGGGGTGGCCATCGCGCTGCGCTACGCCGCGCGCTCCAATCTCGGCCTGGGCCCCAAGTCGCGCAACGAGGACTCCGGCTACGCGGGGCCGAACCTGCTCGTGCTCGCCGACGGGATGGGGGGCCACGCCGCGGGCGACGTCGCGAGCTCGATGATCGTCGGTCAGCTGGCCCCCCTCGACGACGAGGACGTGGGGGCCGACCAGGCGATCCCGCTGCTCGAGCGCGGGCTCCGCTCGGCCAACGAGCACCTCACTGCCGCCATGCGCGACAACCCGAAGCTGGCCGGGATGGGCAGCACGACCATCGCCGTGCTGCGCACCGGCACGAAGCTGGCCATGGCGCACATCGGCGACTCGCGCGCCTTCATGTTGCGCGGCGACACCTTCACCCAGATCACCAAGGACCACTCGTTCGTACAGCAGCTCGTCGACGAGGGTCGGATCAGCCAGGAGGAGGCCGGCAGCCACCCCCAACGCTCGGTCGTGACCCGGGTGATGACCGGCCAACCCGACGACGAGCCCGATACCTCACTGCGAGAGGCGAAGATCGGCGACCGCTTCCTGTTGTGCTCCGACGGGCTCTCCGACTTCGTCGGGGCCCAGGTCATCGAAGAGATCCTGCGCGAGGCGGCCAGCCCTGACGAGGCAGCCGACCGCTGCATCGAAGTGGCCCTCAAGGCCAGCACCCGTGACAACGTCACGGTCATCGTTGCCGACGTCGTCGACGCCGACGGCAAAGACCTGCCCTCCACCGTTCCCGAGGTCGTCGGTGCGGCCGCGAGACGCCTGCGCGGCCGAACCCGCGCCATCCCGACCAGCCCTGCCGAGAAGGCTGCGGCTCTCACTCGCGAGACCCGTCCCAACCCGCCATGGGGCGAGCGTGATGATCTCGACGACGCTCGCTACACCGACGACGAGCACGATCGTGATGCCGACGGGGCCGGGGTCGAGCTCGCCGAGGAGTCGCGCCGCGGTCCCGCCGCCCGGATCGCTCTGCGCACCATCGGCGGCCTCGTGGTCATCGCCGTGCTGGGTGTCGGGGCCTACGCTGCGTGGACCTGGTCTCAGGGTCAGTTCTTCGTCGGCGTCGACAGCGGCCGGGTGGCGATCTTTCGCGGCGTCTCGCAGAGCCTCGGCCCGATCCAGCTCTCCCACGTCGAGACCCCGACGAACGTCATCGTCACCGACCTTCCCGGCGACCTGCAGACCTCGGTACAGAACACCATCGCGGTCACCGACCTCGCCGACGCCCAGGCCAAGGTCGACCAGCTCTGGGTCGAGGCGTTCCGCTGCCGCGTGCTCGCGGCCACCGGCACCGCCTGCGGTACGACGCCCGACACACTCGTGACGCCGGTGCCCACCCTGCCAGCCACCCCCCGAGCCACCCTCACGCCGAACGCCACTTCCAGCGCTTCAGCCAGCAGCCCGCTCAGCACGCCGTCGACCCCTCCACCAGCGCGGGCTCAGGTCGGCGCCGTCAGCGGCATCCCAAGATCTGGGGATCCGGTACAGGCGGTGGGAGCCCGGTGACGACCACCGTCGAACGGCTGAACCCACCGACCCGGCGCGGGCTCGAGCTGGTGCTGATCATCATCGCGGTCGCGATCGTGCTGCTCGCCTGGGTGACCGTCGACCTCAACCGCAACGGCACCGTGCCGACCAACATCGTGCCCGTGGCCGGTGGCTTCTCCGCGTTGGCCGTCGTCATGCACCTGGTCGTCCGCTGGCGGGCCACCTACGCAGACCCCGTGCTGCTACCCATCGTCGTGGTGCTCAACGGGCTCGGTCTGGTGATGATCCACCGTCTCGACCTGGCCCGGAACGCGCTGGGGGTCGACGGCGACGCCTACCGACAGCTGATCTGGACCACGCTCGGGGTGGTCTTCGCGCTCGTGGTGATCATCGGCCTGCGCGACCACCGTCTGTTGCGGCGCTACACGTTCATCTCGTTGGCCGCCGGCATCGTGCTGCTGCTACTTCCGCTCGTTCCGGGACTGGGCCGAACGGTCAACGGCTCACGCATCTGGATCTCGCTCGGTCCGTTCAGCCTCCAGCCGGGCGAGTTCGCCAAGGTGGCCCTGACGATCTTCTTCGCGGGCTACCTCGTGCAGACCCGCGACGTGCTCTCCCTGGCGGGCAAGAAGGTGCTCGGATTCACCTTTCCCCGCGGCCGCGACCTCGGGCCCATCCTCGTGGCGTGGGTGCTCGCCCTGCTGATCCTGGTCTTCCAGAAGGATCTCGGCTCCGCCCTGCTCTTCTTCGGCCTCTTCGTCGCCATGCTCTACGTCGC
Organism: Terracoccus sp.; assembly: GCA_040007275.1. Lineage (GTDB taxonomy): Bacteria > Actinomycetota > Actinomycetes > Actinomycetales > Dermatophilaceae > DSM-29435. The sequence goes on along the minus strand of JBDTVJ010000021.1, from coordinate 8,815 downwards.
CACCGAGCGGGTCTCGTGGATCGTCATCGGTCTGCTGCTCTTCGCGGTGGCGGTGGCGTTCGCCCTCTCGGCCTTCGCGCACTTCCAGCGGCGCGTCGACCTGTGGCTCGACCCGTTCTCGCCCGACAGCCTGGCCATGTCGGACCAGCTCGCCAAGGGCCTCTGGGGCATGGCATCCGGCGGTCTGACCGGGTCTGGCCTCGGTGCCGGGCGACCCTGGATGACGCCGTTCGCCGAGAGCGACTTCATCTTCCCGAGCCTGGCCGAGGAGCTGGGCCTGATCGGCGGGGTCGGCATCATCCTGCTCTACCTCATCTTCTGCCAGCGCGGGGTCCGCACCGCCCTGGGGGTGCGTGACGGCTTCGGAAAGCTGCTCGCGATCGGCCTGGCCTTCTCGGTCGCCTTCCAGGTGTTCATCGTCATCGGCGGGGTCACCCGCGTCATCCCACTGACCGGCCTCACGACGCCGTTCATGTCGCTCGGCGGCTCGTCGCTGCTCGCCAACTGGATGATCCTGGCGCTGCTGCTGCGCATCTCCGACCAGGCCCGCCGGCCCCTGCCGCCCGCATCCGACAACCCCCTCGAGGATGCCGCCCCGGCCGACGTCACCCAGGTGGTGAAGCTGCGATGAACACCCCCGTGCGACGCCTCTCGGTGCTCATCGCGGCCCTGTTCGCAGCACTGCTCGTGGCTTCGACCATGGTGCAGTTCGTCCAGGCGAAGAGCCTCGACGCGATGGCGGCCAACAAACGCACCCTGCTCGACAACTACTCGCGCGAGCGAGGCGCCATCGTCGTGGCCGACCAGAACATCGCTCAGTCGGTGAAGGTCGATGACCAGTACGCCTGGCTGCGCACGTACCCGCAGGGCAAGCTCTACTCGCAGATCACCGGCTTCTACTCCTACGCGGTCGGCAACCCGTACGGACTCGAGAACACCTCCGACGACCTGCTCTCGGGCGGTTCCGACAGCCTGTTCGTGCGCCGGGTCACCGACCTGCTGACCGGCCGCGCGACCGCGGGTGCCTCGCTCGGTCTGACCATCGACCCCAAGGCCCAGGCCGCGGCTGACAAGGCGCTCGGAGACAACCGTGGGGCGGTCGTGGCGCTCGACCCGCAGACCGGCGCCGTGCTCGCCATGGTGAGCCACCCGCAGTACGACCCCAACCCCATCTCCAGCCATGACCTGAAGAAGGCGGCTACCGCCTGGAACACGCTGCGCACCGACCCGAACAAGGCGTTCCTCAACCGCAGCATCAGCGGGCTCTACCCACCCGGTTCGACGTTCAAGGTCGTGACCGCGGCCGCGGCGCTCGAGAACGGCATCGTGACCGACGAGAACAGCGTGGTACCCGGGCCCGCCACCCTCGACCTGCCGCTCACCGACACGAACCTGCCCAACGAGACCGGCCAGGCCTGCGGGGCGAACAACCAGACCACGCTGATCCACGCCATGGAGATCTCGTGCAACACGGCGTTCGGCTCCCTCGGTCTCGATCTCGGCGGCGAGAAGCTGCGGGCCCAGGCCGCGAAGTTCGGCTTCGGCGACAGTCTGCAGGTCCCCCTGCGGGTGACGCCGAGCTCGGTGCCGGCCGACCTCAACGAGCCGCAGGCAGCGCAGGCGGCGATCGGCCAGTACGACGTGCGCACCACCCCGCTGCAGATGGCGATGGTGGCGGCCGGAATCGCCAACGGTGGCCGGGTCATGACGCCCTACCTGATCCAGTCGGTACGCACCGCAGGTCTCGACGTGATCGAGACCGGCAAGCCGAGTGAGCTGTCGCAGGCGGTGTCACCGCGCACGGCGCAGATCCTGACGAAGATGATGGTGTCGGTGGTCGACAAGGGCAGTGGTGCGCGCGCTCAGATCAGCGGGGTCGCGGTGGCAGGCAAGACCGGCACCGCCCAGCACGACCCCGCCAAACCCCCGCATGCCTGGTTCATCAGCTTCGCCCCGGCGAGCGACCCCAAGGTGGCCGTGGCGGTCGTGGTCGAGGACGGCGGCGTCACCGGCAGCGAGGTCGGTGGTGGGCGGGTGGCGGCGCCGATCGCCCGGGCCGTCATGGAGGCGGTGCTGAGATGATCGTCTTCGCCGGCCGGCTCCCGCATCGCTTCCGGTTCAACCCGTCCGTGCCGACCGACCTGTCCTACCCCATCGAGAACGCCCCGACCGAGCAGAGGCAGAGCACGTGAGCAGCAACACCCGAATTCTCGGCGGACGCTACGAGGTCGGCGCCCTCATCGGCCGCGGTGGCATGGCCGATGTGCACCTGGGGCACGACACCCGTCTCGGACGTCAGGTCGCCATCAAGATCCTGCGCTCCGACCTGGCCCGTGACCCGAACTTCCTGACGCGCTTTCGGCGCGAGGCCCAGTCGGCCGCCGGGCTCAACCACCCCTCGATCGTGGCCATCTTCGACTCGGGCGAGGACGCCTTCGACAGCGACGATCCGCACGGACAGCCCTCGACGGTCCCGTACATCGTCATGGAGTACGTCGACGGGCACACCCTGCGGGAGCAGCTGAACGAGCGTGGGCCGTTCGAGCCGCTCGAGGCGATCCGGGTCACCGAGGACATCCTCGACGCCCTCGACTACAGCCACCGGATGGGCATCGTCCACCGCGACATCAAGCCGGCCAACGTCATGATCACCGCACGCGGCGTGGTCAAGGTGATGGACTACGGCATCGCCCGGGCCATCGCCGACTCGGCGGCCACGATGACCCAGACCCAGTCGGTCGTCGGCACGGCGCAGTACCTCTCGCCCGAGCAGGCCCAGGGTCAGGTCGTCGACGCGCGCTCTGACCTCTACTCCACCGGCTGCCTGCTCTTCGAGCTGCTCGCCGGCCGCCCGCCCTTCACCGGTGACTCACCCGTGGCCATCGCCTACCAGCACGTGGGCGAGGCCCCCGCCCCGCCGAGCGTCTACAACGACGCGGTCGGCGGCGACCTCGACGCCGTCACCCTGCACGCTCTGACCAAAGACCGGGAAGCGCGCTACCAGACCGCCTCCGAGTTTCGGCGCGACCTCGAGAACGTGCGCCTCGGTCGTCCCATCAGTGACGCGGCGCTCGGCACCGCAGACGCCGTCGGGGCCGTGCCCACCCAGACGATCCCGGCCCCCTACGCCAACCCGGGCACCCCCACGATGGTGCAGCCGGCCGTCGCCGCCTACGACGAGGCGAGTGCGCTCGGCGTCGGCACCGAGATGAACGAGCCTGAAAGGAAGGGGCGCGGCGGCAAGATCGCGCTCATCACCATCGGTGTGCTGGCCCTGCTCGCTCTGGCCGGCTGGGGCGCCTCCACGCTGCTGAGCAACCGCACGCCACCTCCGGCGACCCAGGTGGCGGTTCCGCAGCTGGTCGGCAAGACCGACGCGGCCGCGGACCGTCTGCTGACCGCGAACAAGCTGAAGGGCAACGCGACGAACGTGCCGAGCGCCTCCGTCGCAGCCGGCCTCGTGGTGCAACAGGGCACGCCGCCCGGCACGAAGGTCGATGAGCAGACGACCATCGAGTACACCGTGTCGGCGGGGCCCGACACCGTCTCGGTTCCCACCGTCACGAACCAGACCCAGGCTGTGGCCCGCAAGACCCTCGAGGATGCCGGCTTCAAGGTCGTGGCGATCGTGCAGGAGAACACCGCCGACTTCGAGAAGGACAGGGTGGTCAAGACCGACCCGGCCGCCGGCACCACGGCCAACCGGGGCGCCGACATCAAGATCCACGTGGCCACCGGCAACGTGCAGGTGCCCGACGACCTCGTCGGTGGTGACTTCTTCTTGGTGGCCTCGCCGCGCCTGACCGAGCTGAAGCTGAAACCCCGTCGCGTCGAGGTGGCGTCTGACAAGCCCTTGAACCAGGTGCTCGAGGTCGCCAACGCCGGCAAGGTCGTCAAGATCGGTTCGACCATCGAGGTCAAGGTCGCCCCGGGACCGACGACGCCGACGACGACGCCGCCGCCGACGACAACGACGCCGCCGCCGCCGCCGAGCACCGTGACCGTCACGCAACCGCCGCCGACGACGACCCCCTGACAGGAAGGTGAACGGCATCCCGGATGCCGTTCACCTCGCGTCGCGACCGCGCCGATCGGGGTCGGGGCCAGGGGTCAGACGGCGGCGGTGACCAGGGGGCTGAGGCCGACCGACCGGGCCACCGCCCGGGTGTCACCACACAGGGCGAGGAAGTTGGCCAGCATCCGGTGACCGCCCTCCGTGAGCACGCTCTCGGGGTGGAACTGCACCCCGTGCAGCGGCAGCTCTCGGTGGCGCACCGCCATGATCAGGCCCGAGTCGGTTCGGCCGGTGGCTATCAGCTCGTCCGGCAGGGTAGCCGGGTCGATGGTCAGCGAGTGGTAGCGGGTCGCCGTGAAGGGGTTCGTCAACCCGGCCAGCACGCCGGTGCCGTCGTGGTGCACGAGGGAGGTCTTGCCGTGGAGCAGCTCGGGCGCGCGGCCGACCGTGGCGCCGAACACCACCCCGAGGGCCTGGTGCCCGAGGCACACGCCGAACATGGGCTTGGAGAGCCGTGCGCACTCGCGGATGATCTCCATCGAGACCCCCGCAGCCTCCGGGGTGCCGGGCCCCGGTGAGACGAGCACCCCGTCGTAGTCGGCCGCTGCACCGGGCTCGACGGCGTCGTTGCGCACCACGTGACAGTCGGCGCCCAGCTGCTCGAGGTAGCCGACGATGGTGTAGACGAAGCTGTCGTAGTTGTCGACGACGAGCACACGGGTGGCGGCGGGGCCGCGCTCGGGCTGACTGGTCATGGCGTCTTCCGGATCGGGGTGGCGGCGGTGTCGGTATCGGTCGCGAGTGGGTTCTCGGGCCGGATCAGCGGAGCGGCTGGGCCTGCTCGAAGTCGACCGATCCAGAGTAGGCCGGGAACTCGAGCGTGCCGGGGGTCAGGACGTCGTAGCCGAGGCCGACGGCCTGGACGTACTGGCGGTAGATGCTGAGGGAGGGGTCGGCATCCAGGCTCTGCTGCATTCGGCCGGTGTCACCGATCGCCTTGATGACGAACGGCGGGGAGTAGACCCGGCCCTGAAGGATCAAGGTGTTGCCGACGCATCGCACGGCGCTCGTCGAGATCACCCGCTGGTCCTGGATCATCATCGCCTCGGCGCCGGCTTCCCACAGGGCGTTGACGACGGCCTGGACGTCCTGTTGGTGCACGACGATGTCATCGCCCGTGAAGTTGTCGGGCAAGGAGTCGAGGGGGCGGTTGGAGTCGTTCAGCGATACCTCGATGGCCGGCCCGGACACCTTCGTGGCGGCCGCCGGGCCCGCGAGCGCCTGGGCACGCGCGTTCAGCTCGCGCAGCCGGGTGTCGTTCGGCGAGTTGGCACTCGAGAGGGCGGTGACCTCTTTCTGCAGGGCGTCGAGCCGGTCGGCGCGGGCAGCGACCAGGGCGTCCCCCGCCACGATCTGCTGGGGCAGGTCGCGGTCGGCACGCAGGTCGCTGCCCTGAGCGGCCTGGAAGCTCATCGCGAACATGATGCCGGCGCCGGCCGTCACGACCGGCACGAGCACCGTCCAGAACCCGCGACGACGACGCGCGGCAGCGCGCGCCGGCGCCGCCGGTGCTGCCGTGTCGTCGACCATCTCTGCCGTCCTTCGAATTCATGGCTGGGGGCCGGATGATGGCCCGTGGCCAGTGTTGTGTCCGACCGCTGCTGCCCTCATTGTGCCGTGCGTCGGCACCACAGGAGATCGCGGTCACCACCTGACCCGCTCACTTCGGCGGCTCGTGCGCCGTGGCGTCGCCACCGCGGGCTACCCTTGCAGGCAACACCGAGCAAGGAGACCGCAGTGCCCGAGTCAAAAGGCCGCGACCGCAAGGCGGCTGCCTACACCCCGCCGCGCAAGAGCAAGGCGGCCGAGCCCAACCCCACCTGGTGGGCTCCCACCTTCGTCACGCTGTTGGTGGTCGGCCTGCTGTGGATCGTCGTCTACTACGTCTCCGAGTACAAGTATCCGATCCCGTCGATCGGGGTCTGGAACCTCGGGGTCGGCTTCGTGCTGCTCATGGGCGGCTTCATCATGACGATGCGGTGGCGCTGACCGGTCTGGTTCAGCGGTAGTCGGCCCAGACCGTCTGGGTCTTGCCATCGACGGTGACCTCGCCGCCGTAGGGCAGGATCCACTGCGGACGGGTGTGGCCGAACGGCACACCCACGCACACCACGGCGTCGGAGTTGTACCGGTCGATGGTCGTCAGGGCCACGTCGCGCTGAGCGGCCCGGTGCGCAGCCCGCCCAGCGGCATCCGGATGCCGCTCGAAGTTCGACGACGGTGGCCGGGCCACGAGCACCCCGGCGATCGCCTCGAGCAGGCCGCGTTCGCCGAGCGAGCGCAGGATCCACCCGAACTCCTGGGCGGGGATCAGGTCTTCGCTCGTCTCGAGCAGCAGCACGGCGCCGGCGAGCACGGAGGGGTCGCTCGGGAAGCGGCCCGCGGTGAGGATCCACTGGATCACCTCGATGCAGCCACCCCACGTCAGGCCGGTGGCGGACGTTCGCGGCCCTGACCAGACCCAGGGCTCGGTGGGTTCGCGGTCACCGAACTCGGTGAGAGCGGCTGGGTCCTGCCAGTCCTTGCCGAAGTCCTCGGACTCGCCGGGGTCGGTGACCTGCAGGCGTTCCCCGGTCAGCAGGCTGGCCCGCAGCGCCGCCTCGTGGCACGGGTCGAGCCCCGGGCCGGGCCCGAGCTGAACCTGGGTGGAGCCGCCGTAGAAGCCGGCGACCCCGTTGGTCCAGAGCCACGACAGGATGTTGGTGTTGTCGCTGTAGCCGAGGAACGGCTTCGGATCGGCACGCACAGCCTCGGCGTCGAGGTGGGGCACGACGGTGATCTGGTCTTCACCTCCGATCGTGGCGAGCACAGCCCGGATCTCTGGGTCGCGAAACGCGCGGTTGAGGTCGGTCGCCCGATCGATCGGGGTGGCCCCCACCCTTCTGGTCGTCGGGTACTCCACCGGGACCAGGCCGGTGACCTCGGTCAGGCGGCGCAGCGCCTGCTCGTGCACCGCAGGAGCCGCACCCGGGGCCGCGAACGACGGGGACAGCACAGCGACCTTGTCACCGGGGCGCGCCTTCGGGCCGTGGAGCAGGTCAGGAGCCATGCCCTCATCCAAACACGGCTCAGATGGCACCGAAGACGAAGGCCAACGAGATCATCAGGGCGCCGATGGCCGCGAGCACCTCGACCAGGCTGGGGGCCGGGTCGACGGCCGCCCACAGCCGTCGCCCGACCCACGGGCGAGGCGCCCTCGATGGGCGTGGGGTCATCCCTCGACGGTAGGCGCCGTCTGCACGGTCGCCATCACCCCCACCGGGCTATGCACAATGCTGTCCATAGCTGGGGATGAATGACAGGCTTGTAACTCTGTCCACAACGTTGTCCACAGCCGGTGGACAACTCTCGGCTCGTCTGGGCCCCGGAGCTCATCGAGTCGAGAGGGTGGGCAGTCCGAGGTTCTCGACGATGAGCTCGGCGGTCCGCCCCGGCGAGGCGTGGGCGTTGTCGAGGCGCAGGTGCCGGTACTGCGGCAGCGGCCAGTCAGCGGCATCCGTCGGGTTGGTGCTGAACCGCGCCGCCGACTCCAGCTCGACCACGTGTGCCCTGGCCCACGGGACGTCGCGCTTGCTGCGCTTGTGGTCCATCCGGTCGGCCCGGCCCTCGCGAGCCAGGCGCACCGGCTGGGGCGCGCACAGCTCGACGAAGTCGACGGGCGCACCTGAGTTGACCACTGGCGCGATGAGCCGTTCGACCTCGCGGGCGTCTGCCGGGTTGTCGAAGTCCCACGCGTAGCTGAACACCAGGCCCGGCAGGCCGGCCACCACGGCCTCGGTGATCACCTGATGCCGGATCATCGAGTTGATGCGGTTGAACGACGGCGAACCGAAGTCGAAGACGCCGATGAGCGGTTCGATCGACATGTGGTTGTGGAAGAGCCGGAAGCCGGTGCGAGCGCACACTTCGCGGCCGACCGTCATCTTGCCGACGGCCGGTGGCCCGATGATGCAGACGAGGCGCATGAGACTCCCCAAACTCAGGCGAAGCTGCTCTAGTTGAGCATCCGCACGGCCTCGGGCAGGCTGAGGTACTTGGCCACGGCCACGACGACGAGCAGCGCGAGCACACCCCCGAGTGCCGCCCACACCAGGTGACGCACCCCTTGGCGGCGGAAGAACACGATCGCGGCAGCACAGGCGATGCCGGTGACGAAGCCGCCCAGGTGGGCCTGCCACGAGATACCGGGGTAGAGGAAGCCGAACGCGGCGTTGATCGCGAGCGTGAGGTAGAGCGCCGACGACGACCGGCCCAGGTGGCGGTTGAGCACGAGGAGGGCACCGAAGACGCCGAAGATCGCGCCCGACGCACCGACAACAGCGGTCAACCATCCTTGGTCGAGGCCCTCGCTGAGGCTGGCGATGCTGGGCGACCCCGCCAGCAGCGCGACCGACACCTGCCCGCCGATCCCACTGATCAGGTAGAGCGCGGCGAAGCGGGCCCGGCCCAGGAGCGGTTCGAGGTACTGCCCCAGCGACCACAGCGCGAACATGTTGATCAGTACGTGGAAGTAGGTCGAGGGCGAGTGCAGGAACGCGGCCGTGATGAATCGCCACGGCTCGGTCCAGCCCAGCGCGGGCAGGAACGCGAAGCGGTTCGTGATGCCCGGGTCGAGCCGCTGCAACAGGTAGACCACCACGCAGATGCCGATGATGGTGTACGTGACGATCGGCCGGCCGTCGGTCACCTGACCGCCGAAGATCGTCCTCGCCGTGGGGTGGGCGCGGGCCGCCTCGTTGA
>JBDTVJ010000020.1:0-34180 GCA_040007275.1 Terracoccus sp. | reverse complement strand
CGAGAGGTTCCTCGACCGAGAGCGTGTCGGCCAGGGTGCTGACGCGGGGCGTCACAAGGTCGATCCTCGTGATCTTTCGTCTGACGGTGACGCGGCCCATGAGGCCAGCGTGCCAGACTCGGCGCGTGCACCACGACCACCCCCGTGCCTTAGACGAGGTCGCCGCCGTCGTCGTGCTCACCGGTGGTGCCTCCAGACGGATGGGACGTCACAAGCCGGCCCTCGAGGTGGGCGGACGCCCCATGGTCGAGCGGGTCGTCGACGCCGCGCGACCGCGCCGCACGCTCGTGGTGGGCAGCGATCTGGGCGTGCCCGGCGACACGACGACCGTCGCCGACGACCGTCCGGGGGGCGGGCCGGTGGCCGGACTTGCGGCTGGGCTGCGCCACCTCGACGACCTTCCATTGAGGCCCCGTGAGGCAGCGCCGGACCCTATCGGGCTCTCCCCGCACGCCGGGGGGCCAGCGTCTCCGGCCGATCTCGTGATCGTGCTGGCGGGCGACCTCCCCTTCGTCACGAGCGCGCATCTCGACCGGTTGGTGGTCGCGCTGAGGCGTGAGGACGCGTCAGTGGCGGTGACCGCCGATGATGACGGCCAACGCAACTGGCTGTGTGCGGCCTGGCGGCTGCAGGTGCTTCGCGAGCGACTCGCCGACCTGGGCGACCCCTCCGGTCAGAGCATGAGAGGCCTGGCCGAAGGGATGCTGGTCACCGAGGTCGACCACCGGGGTGAGGCCACCGACGTCGACACTCCCGACGAGCTCGACCTGGCCAGGCGTCGTGCGGGAGATGCGCCCCGCCGCGAGTGAGGGTCGGGCCGGCCGGGCCGGGTGGCGCTCAGCTACCGGCTGGCGTCGCCGCGGCCGTGGTGCACCGCGTCGAGGGTTGGCTCAGGGTGACGTCGGAGACCAATGACGTCACCATGGTCAGCACACTTGCCAGCGAGGGCTCGCTGAGGTCGACCGCGCGACCACGCGCGTCGACGACCGAGATGACGATCTGCGAGGCATCGCTCCCAGGGCCACTGCCGCCCGTCCCCCCCAGGCCACCGATGCCGTCGGCCCCGGGGTCCGGAATGCCCGTCGCGCCGGTGCCACCGAGGTGCAGGGTGGCGAGGGCTGCGACCAGATCGCGCTGACGTTGACGTTCGAGCGTGCACGTTCGGGCGTGCACCGAGCGTGTCTCCACATTCACCCGGCCGTCTGAGCGCAAGGTGATCGTGTCGTTGAAGGCGGCGATGCCGCCGGTGCGGCTGATGGTGAGCGGAAAGACGGGGCTGGGCGGTGTCTGTGAGCCGTCGTCGGGTGTCTCGACACTTTGGGGTCCTCCGCCGTGAACCCTGGACGGCGCCGTACTGGCGAGGCCGGGCGCAGACGCTGTGACCCTGTTGCTGGCCGCCGGATCCGGGGTCGCGACCGCGCCGCACCCACTGATGACGAGTGCGGCGATGGCCAGCCCTGATCCCAGGCCAAGACGCCCCATGGAGCCCAGTGTGCTTCAAACCCGGGACGAATGCACCTTCACACGCGTCGGGTTGCACAACGCTCTGATGAACTTTTCAGGTGGCGAGACCGGCCGAAGTCGTGAAGGGTCGACGTGCCTGGTTGATGCTGGTGTGAAGAACGTGAAGCGAACACGGCATCCCGCGAGAAGAACGGCCATCAGAAGCGCATACAACAGGAAGGACATCCGTGCAGTGACACGAGACCAGGGTCTTGACCACTCCCCGCCCAGCGAGCCGTACCCCGTCACGACCGGAGATGGTCGACCGCGCCGTCGACGACGCACCGTCGGCTCGATCGCCGCCATGACCACCCTCGCCGCCTCGTTCGCCACCGCGTTCGTCAACGGGCCGATGGCGACCGCGGCGCCGACGAGCCCGACCGGGCAACCGGGGTCGGCCAACCGGGCGGCATCCGCCTCGTCGGATGCCGGGAGCCGCGAACGTGCCTTCGCGGCGGCCGCCGCGGAGTTCGGAGTGCCCCAGACGGTGCTGGAGGCGGTGTCATATGCGCAGACCCGCTGGGACTTCCACTCCGGGCACAGCACCACCGGAGGCTACGGGCCGATGCACCTTGTCGATGCCGCCCTCGGCAGCTCTTCGGAAGGTCGAGGCCTGGGTGGCCCCGCCATGAGGGCGGGTCAACCCCCACCAGCTGTCGACACCCTGGGCCGGGCGGCGGCCCTGCTCGGCGTGGCGAAGAACGCGCTGCGCACCGACGAGCGAGTCAACATCCGCGGTGGTGCGGCTCTTCTCGCCGCCGACCAGCGCCGGCTCGGTCACCCGACCGGCGCCCAGAGCGACCCGGGCCTCTGGTTCGCCGCCGTGGCTGCGGCCTCCGGCACCGTCGAGGCGCAGGCTGCGGAGTCGTTCGCCACCGACGCCTTCGCGGTGCTGGCGAGGGGAGCCGCGCGCCGGACGGTCGACGGCAAGAACGTGTCCTTGCTGCCGACGCGGGCCGAGCCGCAACGATCGCAGATCACCGAGCTGAAGCTGGCGAAGAAGGCGAAGAACGGCCCGGTCGACTGCCCGAGAAGCCTCGACTGCGACTGGATTCCGGCACCCTACGAGCAGATCGGCCCGGCCCCCGGCGAGTACGGCAACCACGACATCGCCAGTCGCCCTCGCACGCCCAAGCTGACGAACATCGTCATCCACAACACCGAGGCGAGCTACGACACGACACTCGGCCTGGTGACGGACCCGACCTATCTCGCCTGGAACTACACCCTTCGGTCGTCCGACGGTCACGTCGCCCAGCACCTCGCCCCGCAGGACATCGGCTGGCATGCGGGCAACTGGTACATCAACTCGCACTCGATCGGGGTCGAGCACGAGGGTTACGCCGCCACGGGCGCACTCTGGTTCAGCGAGCCGATGTACCGGTCGTCGGCGAGGCTGGTGAGGTACCTCGCCAAGAAGTACGACATCCCACTTGACCGGCAGCACATCGTCGGGCACGACCAGGTGCCCGGCGTGACCCCGGAGAACGTGGCCAGCATGCACTGGGACCCGGGCCCGTACTGGAACTGGGAGCACTACTTCGACCTGCTGGGTGCGTCGCAGCGGCACACGTCGAAGGCCGACCAGCGGGCCACCGACCTCGTGCGCATCCTCCCGCGCTACGACCGGAACAAACCGCTCGTCACCGGCTGCGAGACAGCCAGCTCGCCGTGTGCGTCGTTGGGCACGAACTTCGTGTACCTGCGCACCGCGGCAAGCGCCACGGCGCCGCTGGTCAACGACGTCGGCATCAAGCCCGACGGGTCACCAGCCACCACCGCGGCCAGCGACATTGGTGCGCGGGCCCAGTCGGGCCTCGAGTTCGCCGTGGCCGAGCGCCGCGGTGACTGGACCGCGATCTGGTTCAACGGCATGAAGGCCTGGTTCTTCAACCCGCGCAGCGACCCGACGGCGCTGCCGGTGAAGGGCAAGTACGTCGTGCCGAAGGCCGGTCTCGAGTCGGTGCCGGTCTACGGCGTGGCCTACCCCGAGGCGTCGGCCTATCCGGCCGCCATCCCGGTTCAGGCGCTGGCGCCACTGCAGTACACCTTCGCGCCGGGACAGCGGTACGCCGTGGCTGACCTCACCGTGCCGACGGACTACTACCAGGCCAAGACGTTGTCGACATCGACGCCCAATGACCACGTCGATGTCGTGGGCAAGGACCGCTATGTGCAGATCAGCCTCGGGCACCGGTTCGCGTTCGTGCGCGCCGCTGATGTCGATCTCGTGCGCGTCCACTGACGACCAACCGTCAGAACCGGCCAAAGGGCAGTTCGTGCACAACCAACCGTCGAGAGGGCAGTTCGTGCTGCGAGCGAGACGCATCTGCCTCGTGAGACAGAGCACGAACTGCCCTCTCGACGTTACGGAGCACGTCCCCTACTTCGCGTCGTAGGCCTTGAGAAAGCTGATGATGAACGGCGCAGCGGCGGTCGTACCGCTCTTGCCCTTCTCGTTGAACGCGGCGATCGCGAGGTCTCCCCGGCCCGCCACCATCCAGGCGTGTGTCTGGGGCGGGTTCGTCGTGCCGAACTCGGCGGTGCCCGTCTTGGCGTACTGCACGCCCACCTGGGCCAGCACCTTACCCGAGCCCTCCGTGACCACGGCGCGCATCTCCTGCTGAATCACTGCCGCCTCGGCCGGTTTGAGCGGGGTGGCCGGCGCCGGGAGGGCAGGCGAAGACTCGACCAGCTTCGGTCGCACCGTCTGGCCCTTCATCACCGAGGCGACGACGATCGCCATGGTCAACGGTGACGCTTCCACCCGGCCCTGCCCGATGAAGGAGGCGGCGTGCTCGACGACATCGGTCGTGGCGGGGACCGACCCGAGGAACCCGGTGAAGGGCAGGTCGAGCGTCTCACCCATGCCCAGCGACTGAGCCGCGCTCGTCAGCTCGGCCTGGCTGACCTTCTGGTACTGGCTGATGAAGGCTGTGTTGCACGAGAAGGCCAGGGCGGTGGTCAGCGGGATGTTGCCCAGCTTGTTGCTTGGGAAGTCGGTGTAGTTCGCGAACCGGCGTCCGTTCACGGTGATCGTGCTCGTGCACGGAAGCTTGGTACTGGGGGTCGCCCCCTTGCGCACCAGCGCGAGCGAGCTGGCGATCTTGAACGTCGACCCCGGTGGGTTCTTCCCGGCCAGTGCCAAGGTGGAACCACCGGCTCCGGGCCCGACCGCGGCCGCCAGCACCTCACCCGTCGAGACCTTGACCACGACGAGGGCCGTCGGCTGCTTCGTCTGCTGAGCCAGCGCCGCCTCGGCCGCCGTCTGCGCCTTCTGGTCAAGGGAGACCGTCAGTGACTCGCCATCCTTCGAGGCCTCGGCGAACAGCTCGCGCTTGTCGAGGGCGCTGCCGTCGGCCCCCTTCTTGACGGCCTGCACCGCGAGGCCGGGGGTTCCCCGCAACTGCTTGTCGTAGCGGTACTGCAGTCCGCTCTGGCCGACCTCGTCGCCGGCCCGGAGCGCGCCCTTCGAGCTTGTGACCTGCTCGGCGGTCGCCTCCGAGACAGTGCCGAGGATCGGACCGGCCCAGGTTCGGGTCGGGCCCAGCATCTGCAACGAGGCCACCCGCAGCGCCCCGGTGACGGCATCGATGCGAACGGCGTTGGCGGCCAGCGCCGGGTCGCTCTTGCGCAGGGTCAGCGCCGGGACGAACGCCTTGCCCCCGGCCGCGCTCACCTTGGCGGCATAGGTGGTCGGGTCGATGTCGAGCACGGTCGCCAGCGCTTTGGCGGACGCGGTGGCGGCGGCCCCCGAGACCTTGGTCTTGTCGATGCCGACCACCGACACCTCACGTTCGGTGACGATGGCCTTTCCGGCTGGGTCGATGATGTCGGCGCGCTGGGGCGAGGTGCGGGTGAGGTCGAGGGTCTCCTCTGCCGCGAGGTCGGGCGCGAGGATGCGCGGCGACCAGGTCACCTGCCACGCGCCGTCGACCAGGGTCATCGCGGCCTGGGTCTGGTAGGTCCAGTCGGTAGGCGACGGCGACACGTCCCACCGCGAGGCCAGGGTGGCGGTGGCCCGGTCAGAACCGTCCTCGAGCTTGATCGACGCCAGCGAGACCGAGGGCTTCACGGTGCCCATCCCCTTGAAGGCGGCACCGACGAAAGCGTTGGCCTTGGCTGCGGTGCTTCCCTGCCAGGCGACACCCGACACGTCACCCTTGGACAGGGCACTGGCCAGGGCGCGAGCGGCATCCCCTGGGTCCGGTTTGCTGTCGAAGATTGAGCAGCCCGACGCCGCCGCCACCACGAGCGTGCTCGCGAGCGTGAGACAGGTGGTGGTCTTGGCGCGTCGAGTTGGCGTCATGGCTACACGGTACGTCGTGATTCCGGCTGGACCCGGGCGGCCGTCGCGAGCCGCGGCGGGCGGGCTGGCAGGCTGCCACCAGACCCAGCCGTGGTCCGATTCCGGTGGTCGGATGCCGGTTCCGGCGTTGGCAAGTGGACCGTGGTCCGATTCCGGTGGTGCGATGCCGCTGGGATCGTGGCAAGTCCGCCGCGGTCCGATTCCGGTGGTCGGATGCCGGTTCCGGCGTTGGCAAGTGGGCCAGGGTCCGATTCCGGGTGCCTCAGCCGCGGGCCGGGTGCCAGAGCTGCACGGAGGCCACCGGTACGAAGCCGCCGGCGAGGGAGGCCCGAAGCGCTCGGGCGTTGCCGGGCGCACACGCTGCGATGACCACCTCTCCCACGGGAACCAGGGTCAGGGCGTCGCGCACCAGGTCGGCGCCGACGTGGTCGTGGTCAGGGTCGGTCTCGAACCCGATCTCGGGCAGCCCGCCCAACCCGAGGGAGAGGGTCACGAGCGTGTGGTCGCCGGCGGAGGCGTATCCGAAGGTCTTCACCTCGCTGCGCACCGAGGTCGCATGTTCGGCGCGGGGGTGGTTGCGCAGGTCGCTGCGCGGAACCAACGCGGGCTCTCCGTCGGGTCCTGGGCCCAGGCCGGAGGCGACGAGCACGATGTCGAGGGCGTCGATCCAGCCGCTGCCGGCGAGGCCGGCCACCAGTCGCGGGTTGCTCGCGCCACCGAAGCCGTTGGCTCCCAAGGCGTCGAGGTCATCGTCGGCCACGTCGTCGCCGATGGCCAGGAACGCGTGCCCGGTGAGAGCCAGCACTCCTTCCACACCGTGGAGCCAGGGTGGCACCCGCTCGACCCCCCCGTCGACGTCGGGGAAGTCACCGGTAGCGGCGCGGGTCAGAATCTCAGCCAGAGGATGCACTGGCCCATCAAACCTCATGCGGCCCGTCCACCCTCCTGACCCACGATCGACCTCAGTGACTCGGCTCGCTCGGCAGACCGCCCCGGTCACCGGTGAAGTAGGTTGGGCGCATGTCCCGACCGCACGCGGCCGCCCTGATCGAGGACGCCTTCAACGAGCAGGTGGAGCGCGTGCTGCGGGGCCGTGGTTGGGGCAACCGGGTGATCACCCACATCGGCTACGGCTCGTCGAGCTTCGTACGTGTGCACGCGCGAGTCGTGCTCGGTCGACGCGGAGCAGCGGGCCCCCCGTCGAGGCAGGACGCCACGGGCGCTCTGGCTCCGTCGCACTCCGAACGCGGGTGGCGGGTCTTCGTGACCGCACCGGCGAGCGCTGTGCCGGTCACCGTGACCATTGGCGACCGTGAGGTCTACGGGCGTAGCGATCGGGGTGGTTTCGTCGACCTCGTGGCGCACGACCACGGCCTCGAGCCGGGTTGGCAGCAGGTCGTGGTGCACGCGCAGGGCACCGACCCTGTGCCGGCCGACGTGTTCATCGTGGCCGACGGCGTCACCTTCGGCATCATCAGCGACATCGACGACACCGTGATCACGACCACCCTGCCGAGGCCCCTGATCGCGGCCTGGAACACCTTCGTGCGGCGCGGCAACTCCCGCCGTCCGGTGGCGGGCATGGCTCCGATGTACCGGCGGCTGCTGTCGGCCCACCCGGGGGCGCCCACGGTCTACGTCTCGACCGGTGCTTGGAACACCACCCCGACCTTGATCAGCTTCCTCGTCGACGCCGGCTACCCCCTGGGGCCGCTCGAGCTCACCGACTGGGGCCCCACCAACACCGGCTGGTTCCGCAGCGGAGCCGCCCACAAGCGTCAGTGCCTCGACCGGCTCGCTCGCGACTTTCCCGGCATCCAGTGGTTGCTCGTGGGTGACGACGGCCAGCACGATCCGCAGATCTATGCCGACTTCGCCGAGGCGCGGCCCGACCGGGTGGATGCCGTGTGCATCCGTCAGCTCACGCCGACCGAGCAGGTGCTCTCGCACCCCATGGGCCGTCTCGAGGTGCCGGTTCGCCCGTCGGCGCACCGTTCGGTGCCCACCTTCACGGCACCCGACGGGCACGCCCTGCTGCGTCTTCTCGAAACTTCCGGCCGCGTGGGTAAGTCGGTCGCCGCGGCCGAGCAACCGTCTCGTCCGGGTGTCGGACGAGGGTCTGACGTCGCGCCACCCTCAGCAGAGTGAGAACTGGAAGGCTGTAGTCATGCCCGAGCTGCCCGAAGTGCAGGCGTTGGTCGACTTCTTGGCGGCCCGAACCCAGGGGTTGGCCGTCGTCGCGGTCGAGCTGGCCTCGTTCAACGTGCTCAAGACCTTCAACCCGCCGCCGCAGTCGCTGGAGGGTTCCCCGGTCGATGGCGTGAGCCGACACGGCAAGTTCCTCGATATCGACGTCGACGGCACCCACCTGGTCTTCCACCTGGCTCGCGCCGGTTGGCTGCGGTGGTCCGACCAGCTGCCCTCGACCGTGGTGCGGCCGGGTAAATCGCCGATCGCTATGCGGGTCAGGCTTTCCGACGGTTCTGGCTTCGATCTCACGGAGGCCGGCACCAAGAAGTCACTGGCCGCCTACATCGTGCTCGACCCGGCCGAGGTGCCGGGCGTGGCCCGCCTCGGCCCAGACCCGTTGGCCGACGAGTTCACCCGCGAGGTGTTCGGCTCTCTGCTCGAGGGCCGACGCACCCAGATCAAGGGCCTGCTGCGCGACCAGGAGGTCATCGCAGGGGTCGGCAACGCCTACTCCGACGAGATCCTGCACGTCGCCAAGATCTCACCGTTCGCCATCGCCGGCTCGCTGGCACCCGACGTCGTCGACCGCCTGTACGCCGCGCTGCGCGACACGCTCTCGGCCGCCGTGGCCACGGCCTCGGGCAAACCGGCGAAGGAGCTGAAGGACGCCAAGCGGGCGGGCATGCGGGTGCACGCTCGCACCGGGCAGGCCTGCCCGGAGTGCGGAGACGTCGTGCGCGAGGTGTCGTTCGCCGACACCTCGCTGCAGTACTGCGCGACCTGCCAGACGGGTGGCAAGCCGCTCGCCGACCGCCGCATGTCGCGACTGCTGAAGTAGCCGCAACCTAGGCCTGGCGAGCTGCGCGACCGACCTTACGACGGGTCAGGTGGTCGTGGCGCGGCGGGCGGCGGCGTACGAAAGTGGCCACTCGACTGTGGGGCGGGGGGCGTACGGAAGTGGCCACTCGACTGGGGGGGGGCCTTAGGCGCGGGTCTGCGCCGCGATCGAGACCTCGACGTGCAGCTCGGCGAGCAGGCGGGCGATGTTCGCCGGTGGTGGGGTGTCGGTGATGACGCCGGAGATGCCCGACCAGTCGCAGAGCAGCACCGGTGACGCCGCCGCGAACTTGGCGGAGTCGACGAGCAGGACCACCTCGCGGGCGATCGCCATCATGGCGAGCTTCGTGGGCCGCTCGTGGTCGGTCGCGACGTAGACGCCGTGCTCGTCGGCAGCGGCGGCGCCGAGGTAGAACTGTTCCACCCGTAGACCAGCCGTGGCCTCTACGGTGCGGGAACCGACGAAGGCCTGGCTCTCGGGCAACAGCTCACCTCCGAGGCCGACCACGCGCCCGACCCCGCGGTTGAGCAAGAGCTGCATGACCGGCACCGAGTGGGTGACGACGGTGCCGGCGAACTGCGCCGGTAACGCCTGGGCGACGGCGTAGGTGGTGGTGCCGGCGTCGAGGGCCACGGTCGAGGTCGGGCCGATGAGGTGCGAGGCCTCCTCGCCGATGCGGCGCTTGCCCTCGGCGTTGAGCTCGGCCCGGCTACCGAAGGCGGGGGAGTGCATCGACCCCGTCAGCGCGCTCACCCCTCCGTGCACGACCCGCACCAGCCCCTTCTGGGCGAGTTTGCGCAGGTCGCGACGCACGGTCATGTCAGAGACCCCGAGCAAGCCGGTGAGGGCGGTCACCGAGATGAAGCCCGACTCGTGCACCGCCTCGAGGATGCGCACCCGACGGGCGGGGGCACTGTCGTGCGTCAGGTGAGGGCGCTCTGCGGCGACGCGTGCTGTCATCGGCGGTGTGCTCCTCACGTCGGGCCCCGGTGCGCGACATGTTGATGGTATCTGTTGCGCACCATAGTGTTGACTTACCAACATCCGCTGTTACTCTCTAAACATCGGAACGAGATCCAGATCACACTGAGGTGAGCCAGTAATGCCGATGTCCTTGAGATCGGGCGCAACCGGGCCCGGCCCTTCCCACGAGGGGGACACCCCAGCCTTCGACGCCGTCTTCGTCGGTGCTGCGACCTACGACGCCATCGCCCTCGTCGACGGCTTTCCCGGGGCTGACGAGCGCGTGGTGGCGCAGAGCGTGGTCTACGCCGGTGGCGGGCCCGCTGCCACCGCAGCCGTAGCCGCCTCTCGACTGGGGGCCCGCGTGGCCTTCGTCGGGACCGTGGGAGACGACGCCAACGGTCGCGCCATTCTCGAGGGTCTGAGCGACGAGGGAGTCGACGTGACCGGCGTGAGCGTGAGCCACACTCAGGACTCGGCCGCCAGTGTTGTCATCGTCGACCGAACCCGCGGCACCCGCGCCATCTGCAACCGACCCGCACCGCTCATCGACCTCGCTCCGGGAGCCGGCCTCATCGGCTCTGCCCCCATCGTGCACGTCGACCACGTCGGGTGGGGCCCGCTGCACGCCAGCGGTCTGCTGCCCGCCACCGCCTGCCTCTCGGTCGACGCCGGCAACGACATTCCGGGTTTCCGGGCCGACCGCGTCGACCTGCAGGTGCCGACCGTCGAGGCTCTTCGACGTCAGTACGGCGACCTGCCAGTCGACGACCTGCTGGTGCGCGCGGTGGCCGACGGTGCGACCGTCGTCGTCGCCACTGACGGCTCCCGCGGCTCGCACGCCCTCACTGCAGCCGGCCAGTCCGCCTTCGTCCCAGCGCTTTCGGTCGATGTCGTGAGCACGCTCGGTGCCGGTGACGTCTTCCACGGCGCGCTCGTGGCGGCGATGGTGCGCCGCATGCCGCTTCGTGACCAGCTCGCCTTCGCCAACGCCACAGCAGCTCTCTCGTGTCGTGCGCTCGACGGCCGGTCCGGCATCCCCGATCTCGACACCGTGCTCGAGCTCATGCCCGAACTCCGAGCCGAACTGAGTCCCGACCCCGTGCCCACCACCGTGCCCGACACCGCGCCCGCCACGGTGGCTGCACCGACCCACTGACCGCAATCACGATGACGACAGGACACCCGATGACCGACTCACTCCCAGCCACTCTCAACAGGTCAGAGGGCCTGCAGCGGATCTCGCGAGCGAGTGGCGCGTTCGCCATGCTCGCCGTCGACCAGCGCGAAGCCATGCGCGCGATGTTCGCCGAGCACCAGAGCGGGCCGGTGGCTGACCAGACGCTCACCGACTTCAAGGTCGCCGCCACGCGGGTGCTCACCCCACACGCCTCGGCTGTGCTGGTCGACAAGCAGTTCGCCTTCGACCAGGTGGTCGAGGCCGGCGCCGTCAGCCCCGGGTGCGGGCTCATCGCCGCGGCCGACCACTTCATCGCGGGCCACGGCGAGTTCGTGACGGCCGTGGCGATCGACCACGACGTCGACCCCGCGGCCGTGCGTTACCAGGGCGCTGTAGCCATGAAGCTGCTCGTCATCCACCGCCCCGACGAGGATGCCGGCGTGCGGGTCGCCATGGTCGAGGAGTTCGTCGACCGCTGTCGTCAGGTGGGTCTCGTCAGCATCATCGAGCCGGTGGCGAAGGCGCCACGCGGTGGCGGTGAATGGAACTGGGACGACTGCGTCGTCGACGCGGCCGTCGAGCTCGGACGCCTCGGGGCCGACCTGTACAAGGCGGAGGTTCCGCTCAAGGGGGCAGGCCCCGACGACGAGATCCGTCGTCGTTGCGCGCAGATCACCGAAGCCGTCGACTCCCCGTGGGTCGTACTCTCCTCCGGCGTGGCGGCCGACGACTTTCCCCACGCTGTCGAGCTCGCCTGCCGGGAGGGAGCCTCGGGCTTCCTGGCCGGTCGAGCCGTGTGGGCCTCCGTCATCGGCAGCGACGACGTCGAACGTGACCTGCACGAGGTGTCGATCCCCCGGCTTCGGGGTCTGAGCGAGCTCGTCGACGAGGTCGTGCAGCGATGAGCAACTCTGGTTCGAGTAGCCGCCCACGGGTGGTGCTGGTGCCCACCGCTCGGCCCACGTTCGCCGTCGACGTCGCCGAGCGGCTGGCCACCGAAGCCCGGGCCCTGCTCGAGTCGCTCGGGGCCGACGTGACCGGGCCCGACCAGCTCGTCATGACCCCTGACGACGTCGCCGCCGCCAAGCGTTTCGTCGATGCCGACACCGATCTCGTCATCAACCTCTGTGCGTCCTTCTCCGACGCGACGCCCGCCCTGGAGCTCTACGCCGAGCTCGAGCGGCCCCTTCTGCTGTGGGCCTTACGCGAGCCCGGCCCGGTCGGTGACCGCCTCTGGCTCAACTCCCTCTGCGGAGCCAACCTCTTCGGCCACGCGCTCGTCGTGCACGCCGGCATCCGCCCGCGTCTGCTCTACGGAGACCCGGGCGAAGCGGCCACCCGACACGCGCTCACCGAGGCGCTCGAGGGGCGGCTGCCCGCCGCCGGAGCGCTGCCGACCACCAGTGGTGAGCGAGCCGAGGACGCCGAGGCTGTGACCGCTGCCCTGACCGCCCTCTCGGGTCGCACCCTCGGCCTCGTCGGGGAGGCTCCGACGGGTTTCACCCCCAGCCGCTTCGACGGCGACCTCTTGAAGAGTCTCTTCGGCATCGGCGTGCGAGAGATCTCGGTCGACTCGATGCTCCAGCGGGTGAGTGCGGTCGCTGACGACGCCGCCGAGGCGGAGCACGCCGCAGCACTGCAGGCCCAACCGTCGCTGGGCACGGTCGATGCGGCCCAGGCGATGACCTCCGCCCGCATCACGACCGCGATGCGTGAATGGCAGGGCGACCACAGCCTGGCCGGGCTGGCCATTCGCTGCTGGCCCGAGATCCCGACCGAGCTCGGTGCCTGCCCCTGCTCGTCACTGTCACGGGTGGCCGACGCGGGCACCCCGACGGCGTGCGAGCGTGACGTCTACGGCACCGTCACCATGCTGCTCATGGAGGCCCTCGGCTCCGGCACGACCTACCTCGTCGACACCGTCGACCTCGATGCCGAGCAGAACCTCGTGCGGCTCTGGCACTGCGGCGCCGCGGCCACGTCACTGGCTGCCGATCCCGGTGAGGCGACCCAGTTCACCCACTGCAACCGCAAGGTGGGAGTGGCGGGAAACTTCCCGCTGCGCACCGGTCGGGTCGTCATGGCCCGGCTCACCGAGGACCCAGCCAGGCCAGGAGCCTTGCGGATGCTGCTCGCCGCGGGGGAGTCGTTGCCCGAGCCGAACCGGTTCCAGGGCAACACGGCTTCCGTGCGCCTCGACGCGAACGCGGCCGATGTCGTCAACGCACTGGTTACCGACGGGTTCCCGCACCACACCGTGCTCGCCTGGACCGATGTTCGCCCGCAGCTGCGGTCGGTTGCCGACCAGCTGGGCATCGCCGTCGTCGACTGGTAGCCCACCGAGCAGCACCCGCCCGAAACCACCAGGCACGACCGAATGTGCCGCAACGAACCAGCCCGAGCAAGGAGACAACGATGTCTGAACAGGTCACCATCGGCCGGCGGCGCCTGCTGCAGGTCGCCACGGCCCTCGGCGCGGGCGGAGCGTTGTCCGCCTGTGTAGGCCCTTCCATCACCAGGGGCGGGGGGCCGGCCGCAAGCAACGGCAGCGTCGCCTCGCTGCTCGCCCCGCTCGACGACAAACCCGCCACGGGCAAGCTGTCGTTCGCGCACTGGCGGGCCGAGGACAAGGCGGTCTTCGACACGCTGATCGCATCGTTCGTCAAGGCCAACCCGGACGCCACCGTCACCCAGGACATCGCGCCGTCGAACGACTACCAGAGCACGGCCCTGCAGAAGGTCAAGGGCGGCACGATCGGCAACGCCTTCGTGGCCTTCCGGGGCGCGCAGTTCGTCAACATGAGCAAGGCCGGTCTGTTCGCGGGGTTGGGCCAACAGGGCTTCGTCGACAACTATCTCGCGGCGCTGGTGAAGGCCGGCCAGGCGCCCTCCCGCGCCCAGCTGGGGCTGCCCTACCAGCTGGTGTTCAACATGCCGATCTTCAACGAGGACGCCTTCGCCAAGGCCGGGGTCAGCTCGCTGCCGCAGGACTGGGAGGGCTTCCTCGGCCTCTGCGACAACCTCAAGGCCAAGGGGATGGTGCCCATCGCCTGGCCCGGCGGCGAACCCGCCAACGCCGGTCAGCTGATCAACTCGATGGTGATGAACAACATGCCCGAGGACGACGCTTTCGCCGGCATCGAGGCAGGCAAGTACAAGGTGACCGACGACTGGTTCGTCAAGACGCTGAAGCAGTACCAGCAGCTGGTCCCGTACTTCGAACCGAACTCCACCGGCACCAGCTCGGAACCCTTGCAGCAGCTGTTCGCCAGCGGCAAGGCGGCGATGCTCGCCACCGGCTCGTTCCACATCGGGGCCGTACGAAAGCTGGGGGCCACGTTCCCGATCGACCTCATCGCCCCCATCACCGTCGCCAAGGACAAGGCGAAGTACGAGGGCATCTACAACGCCACGTTCACCCTCGGGGTCAACACCTTCGGCTCGAAGCAGCACGAAGCGCTCAGGTGGCTCCAGTTTCTCTCGCAGCCCGAGAACGCCGCCGTCTACGCCAACGGTACGTCGCAGCACGTCACGGTGGCCAAGGTCGACTACACCAACCCCGATCTCAAGCACACGTCGCCGTGGCTGACCAAGAACACGCTGCTGGCCCCGCGCTTCCAGTTCGACAACCTCGACATCCGCAACGCGGTGGAGGGTGCCACCACGGCCGTCGTCGGCGGGGCCGACCCGCAGCAGGCGGCCGAGAAGGCGCAGACCATCGTCGACCAGAACCGGAAGAGCTGACCATGGCGACAACACTGGCCCCGCCAACACCGGCCGACGACCCGGTCGAGGCCACGAAGCCGACCCCCAAGAGGCGCAAGAGCGGCGGCCCCATGGCGGCCCATCCGGCCCTGTGGCTCTTCCCGCTCCCGGCGCTCGTGCTCTACGTGACGTTCTTCGTCATCCCCACGGTCCAGGGCGTGGTC
Source organism: Terracoccus sp. (assembly GCA_040007275.1). GTDB lineage: Bacteria > Actinomycetota > Actinomycetes > Actinomycetales > Dermatophilaceae > DSM-29435. Next base: position 19,268 of record JBDTVJ010000020.1, on the reverse strand, counting down.
TACTCGGTCACCGACTGGGACGGGTTCAGCCCGACCGCGAAGTTCGTCGGGTTCGACAACTTCGTCAAGATCTTCAGTGCCGACGACCTCTTCCGCAACGCCCTGTCGAACAACATCAAGTTCATGCTCGTCGTGGTCATCTTCCAGACCATCTTCAGTCTCGCCCTCGGTGTGTTCCTCGTGAAGAACAGCAAGGCCTCCGTGGTGTTGCGCTCGCTCTACTTCTTCCCGACCATCCTCTCCAGCGTGTCGGTCGCCTTCATCTGGAAGTTCGTCTACGACCCGAACTTCGGTCTCATCAACAGCGTGCTCGACGCCGTCGGTCTCGGCCAGTTCAAGGGCGCCTTCCTCGGCAACGACAACCAGGCGATCTTCTGGGTGGCGGCCACCCAGGTGTGGTTCCACGTCGGTCAGATGATGATCATCTACATCGCCGGGCTGCAGTCGATCCCCGCCGAGCTGTACGAGTCGGCTGAACTCGACGGTGCCGGCCGCTGGCAGTCGTTCCGACACGTCACCTGGCCGATGACCGCCGCGGCCACGAGCATCGTGATGGCCTACACGATCGTGCAGTCGTTCAAGGCCTTCGACCTCATTCTCGGTCTCGGCGGCAACCCGCCCAAGGCTTCCCTCGACATCCTTTCGACCCGTATCTACTCCGGCTTCGCCAACTCCCAGTTCGGTTACGCCGCAGCGGAGTCGCTGGTCTTCATGGCCCTCATCGCTGTGGTGACCTGGCTACAGCGTCGCGGCGTCCGAGCCATCAACCCCGAAGCCTGAGGAGTCAGCCGTGCAATACCAGCTCACGCGTCGTCTCGTGCTCGGGATCTACGCCGTCCTCGTCATCGTTCCCCTCGTCGTCGTCATCTTCGGCAGCTTCAAGACCACGCAGGATCTCTTCAGCTCACCCTTCCTCCCGCCGACCAGCTGGCAGGGCAGCAACTACAAGGAGGTCGTCGGCGAGTCCGGCCTCGGGGTGGCGTTCCGCAACAGCGTCATCGTGACCGGCTGCTCGGTACCGCTCACCCTGTTCATCGCGAGCCTGGCGGCTTACGGCATCGCCCTCATCCCGGGTTGGAAGAGCAACCTGATGCTCGCGTTCATCGTGTTCGGCATGGCCGTTCCCGCTCAGGCCAATATGATCCCGCAGTACGTGCAGTTCGGAACGTTCGGGCTGACCGACTCGCTGCTCGGGCTGATCCTGATCAACATCGTGGTGACGATGCCCATCGCCGTCTTCATCCTGGCCGGCTTCCTCAAGACCCTGCCCAAGGAGCTCTTCGAGGCGACCGCCGTCGACGGCTCCGGTCCGTGGCGCACGTACCGCTCCGTCGTGGTCCCCGTGTCGGTGCCCTCGCTGGCGGCCACCGCGATCTTCCTCTTCGTCATCCATTGGAACGACCTGCTCTACCCGCTGCTGTTCATCCAGGACCCCAACAAGCGCACCATCCCGGTCGCGCTGCTCTCGTTCCAGGGGGAGTTCCTGACCAACTACCCGCTGCTGTTCACCGGTGTCATCGTCGCCTCGGCGCCGATCATCATCGCCTACGTGCTGCTCCAGCGCTTCTTCGTCGCCGGCATCACCGCCGGCGCCGTGAAGGGATGACCGTGCCCGATACCCGCCTGCTGCGACGAGTCACGAAGGTCGTGGCGAGACCCCACGACGTGCGGCTCGAGATCGACGCCCTCCCCGTCGTGCAGCTGGGCATGATGCCCGGCTGGCTGACCGGAGAACCGTTGCGCGAGCAGGGCGTCGAGACGCAGATGCCGAACCTTCCCGACATCGACCTGCCCCCGACGGATGCCGTGCGCTTCGTTCTGCGCGTCGGAGCGCCCCAACCCGGCACCCTCCGGCTGACCGTCGCCCCCGAGGGGGCGACGGTGCTGGACGACGACGGCACGGGACTCGGTATCGTGGTCGACCCGTCGCCCGAGCCGGCCGCGTTGACCGTCGAGGAGTCACCCGATCAGGTGTCGGTCGTGACCGAGACATTGCGCCTCGACGTGGGACGGGCGCCGTTCACCCTGACCCTCACCGACCGACGCAGTGACATGATCCTGCTGCGCACCGCCCACCGGCTGCGGCAGGTCGCGGGGCTGCTCATGGCTCCGGCCCTCCTCGCGTCGGCAGACGCCGGCGACGGCCGCCCCGGCGACAGCCTGACCCTCAACCTCGAGCTGGGGCCCGACGAGGACATCCTCGGTTTCGGTGAGCAGTTCGGCCGCCTGGTGAAGAACGGGCAACGGCTGCGACTGCGCAGTGAGGACGCCTGCGGAACGGGAACCGGCCTGGCCTACAAGCCGGTTCCGGTCTGGCACTCGTCGCGGGGCTACACCGGGTTCGTCAACACGGGTGCCGTGGTCACGGCCGACGTCGGTCACACCCGCCCGTCGGTGCTCGGTCTCACGGTCGACGACGAGGGGCTTGACCTCTACGTCGTCTCCGGACCCGACCCGGCCACGCGCCTCACGGCCTACACCGCGCTCACCGGCCGCCCTGACGTGCCGCCGCCGTGGGCCTTCGGCTACTGGATGGGCCGGTGCCGTTACCACAGCGCCGAGCAGATGCTCGAGGTCGCGGCGCGCATGCGAGAACAGCGGGTGCCCCTCGACGTGCTGCACCTCGACCCTGACTGGCTTGTCGTCGACCGGCTGAACACCGACTTCATCTGGAACACCGAGCGGTTCGGCGATCGCAAGCAGTTCGTTCACGACCTGGCCGAGCACGGCATCCGCCTGTCCGTATGGGAGCTTCCCTACCTCGACCCGGTGTCTCCGATCTTCGAGGAGGCCGAGCGCGAGGGGTATCTCGTGCGCTGCACCGACGGCTCGCTCGCCGGCATCGTCAAGACACCGACTCCCGACGGGCGCATGCGGGCCTTGATCGACTTCACCAACCCGAGGGCCCGGCGGTGGTGGCAGGAGATGCACCGGGCCTTCCTCGACGACGGCGTGGCCGTCTTCAAGACCGACTTCGGCGAGGCGCTGCCCGACGACGTGGCCCTGTTCGACGGCACCCCCGCCCATCAGGCCCACAACCTCTACCCGTTGCGCTACAACGGCACGGTCTCCGACGCGATCAGGGAGTTCACCGACCGACCCCCCCTCGTCTGGGGACGCAGCGGCTGGGCTGGGTCGCAACGGTATCCGGGCCAGTGGGGCGGTGACGCCGAGTCGACGGTGGCCGGCATGCAGGCCACCGTGCGCGGGGGCCTGTCGTACGCCCTCAGTGCACCGGGGTTCTGGAGCCACGACATCGGCGGGTTCTTCGGTCCCGAGCTGACCCCTGAGCTCTACGTGCGCTGGACCCAGCTCGGCGCGTTGTCTCCGCTGATGCGGGCCCACGGCCTGCGTCCCCGTGAGCCGTACGTCTTCGGCCCTCGAGCGCTCGAGATCGCCCGTGACTGGATCCGACTGCGCTACTCGCTGCTGCCCTACTTGTGGCAGGTGGCCCATGAGTCGTCCGCCAACGGATGGCCGGTCATGCGGCCGCTCGGTTTCCATTTTCCGCACGACCCGGTGGCGCGGTCGGTCGACGACGCCTTCCTGCTCGGAGCCGACCTGCTCGTGGTGCCGGTCTTCGACGACGCGAGTGGGCCGGTGCGTCGCCGCTTCTATGTTCCCGAGGGTCGTTGGGTCGACCGGGTCGATGGCACGACGTTCTCGGGGCCCGGCTACCACGAGGTCGACGTTCCCCTCGAGCGAATGCCGTTGCTGGTGCGCGAGGGTGCCATCGTGCCTTCGGTCGCCGTCGACGCGGACACCCGCAACGTCGAGAGCCTGATCGGGCGCCCGTGGCAGCTGACGGCCTACGGGGCCGGTGACGCCGCCGCGAGCCAGGCTGGCACTCTCTCCCTGGTCGGGTTCGACGCCAGTACCACCACGGTCACCGTCCGCGACGGTGTGGCGCAGGCCCACGGCTCTCAGCCGGTGCTCCCGGAGGTGGCTCGCGTTGGATCCTGAGCGCTGGTCCGACCTCCAGGCCCAGCTCGGTCGACTGTCCGCGCTCGGTCGTGCGCACGGCGTGTCGACCCTCGTGCTGCGCGACCCGGCGTCGCTCACCTGGCTGCTCGGCGGCCGGGTCAACGTGCCGCAGACCCTCGACTCGGCCTGTCTCGACGTCGTCGTCGACCTGGGCTCGTCTCGGCCTGGCGAACCAGCGGTCACCGTGGTCACGAACGCGATCGAGGCTCCGCGGCTGCGCGACACCGAGCTGGCCGGAGTGCCCGGCGACTGGGTCGTGGTGCCGTGGTGGGAGTCGCGCGAACGGAGGCTTCCGCAGGGCGCCGACGTCGGGTCAGACCGACCGACCACCGGTTCGGTCGATCTCGCCGCCGAGCTCGCCGTGCTGCGTCGTGCGCTCACCGAGTGTCAGCAACGCCAGCTGCGGGGGGTGTGCCGCGACACCGCAGCAGCGACGACGGCCGCCGCGCAGCTCATCGGCCCGATGACGACCGAGTACGCCGCAGCCGGCCTGCTCGCCCGTGAGCTGCTGAGCCGTCAGCTCGACCCCATCGTGCTGCTCGTCGGCGGCGACGACCGGATCGGTCCGCACCGTCACCCGCTGCCGACCGGGGAGGCGCTCGGTCGCCGGGGCATGCTCGTCGCGTGTGGTCGCCGTCACGGGCTCGTCGCAAGCGTCACCCGCATCGTGTCGTTCGAGCCGCTCGCTCCGGCGGCTCGCGACGCCTGCGCCCGGCTGCTCGAGGTCGAACGGGCCTTCCTCGACGCCAGCATCGTGGGGGCCGGGCTGGCCGAGGTGTTCACGGCGGGAGTGGCGGCCTACGGCGAGCAGGGGTTCGACCCCCACGAATGGCACCGACACCACCAGGGCGGGTTCAGCGGCTGGCAGCCGCGGGAGTTCCCCGCCCACTCGACGTCGGCAGGCTCCCTACCCGCGGGGGGAGTCGTCGCCTGGAACCCCAGCGCCGCTGGCTGGAAGGTCGAGGACACCACGCTGGTGCTCGACTCCGGACCGGAGCCCCTCGTGCGCGATGACGCCTGGCCGTCCGTGGTCGTCGGCGGGCGCTCGCGCCCCGATGTGCTCGTTGCCTGACCTCGCGCCCTGCTGCCCAACGCGGCCCGACGGCATCCTCAACCGAAAGGAAATCTCGTGACCACCCTGGCTCGACACCTCATCGACGGCACCTGGGAGGAGGGCGACCGACAGGTCGACGTCACCGCACCCGCTGACGGCTCCGTCGTCGGGCAGCTGGCCTGGGGCGACGCCAACGATGCCAGCCGGGCGGCCGACGCGGCCGCGGCAGCCTTCACCGACTGGTCGCAGACGCCCGCCCGTCGACGAGCCGATCTCTTGCTCGAGGCCGGCCGGCTGATGACCGAGCGGGCCGACCACATCGGGGCGGTGCTTGCGAGAGAAGCAGGCAAGCGTTTGCCCGAGGCGCTCGGTGAGGTCGCCTTCAGTGCCGAGTACTTCCGGTGGTTCGCCGAGCAGAGTCGACGGCCGAGCGGAGAGGTGATTTCCCACGAGGCGGCCGACCGTCGCCACCTGACCCTCCGCCGGCCCGTCGGGGTGGTCGCCTCGCTCACCCCCTGGAACTTCCCCTGTTCCATCCAGGCCCGCAAGCTCGCCCCTGCCCTGGCCGCGGGGTGCACCGTGGTGGCCCGGGTCAGCGAGAAGGCGCCCCTGGCCGCCAGCCTCATGGTTGAGGCGATCGTGGATGCCGGGGTGCCGGCCGGGGTGGTCAACCTGGTGCACGGCCCGGCCCGGGAGACGACGCAGGCGCTGCTCGACCACCAGGCGGTGCGGGCCGTGAGCTTCACCGGCTCGACCCCGGTCGGTCGCGAGATCATGGCCCGCGCGGCGCAGCGGGTGGTTCGCCCGCTGCTCGAGCTCGGTGGGGATGCCGCCTTCATCGTGTTCGACGACGCCGACGTCGAGAAGGCGGTGGAGGGCGCCATGATTGCGAAGTTTCGCAACACCGGGCAGTCGTGCATCGCGGCCAACCGCTTCATCGTGCACGAGAACGTCTACGAGGCGTTCGTCGAGGCGTTCGTCGCGCAGGTAGACGCCATGACCATCGGCGACGGTACGGCCCGGCCCTGCCCCGACCTCGGCCCCGTGATCGACCTCAGCCGGGTCGAGGCCGTGACCACCCTCGTCGACGACGCAGTGGCCCGGGGCGCGACCCGTCTGACCAAGGCCGCAGACGTGCCCACCACGGGCACGTACCTGGCCCCGACCCTGCTCGGCGACGTGCCCGACACGGCAGCGATCGCCACGCAGGAAGTGTTCGGGCCGGCCGCGGCGATCTTCCGCTTCCGCGACGAGGAGGAGGCACTCGCCCGGGCGAACGCCACCGAGATGGGCCTCGCCGGCTACCTGTGGTCGCGCGATGTCTCTCGCTGCTGGCGCCTCGCGGAACGCCTGGAGGCCGGGATCGTCGGGGTCAACAACGCACTGCCGTCGGTGGCGTTCGCCCCGATGGGCGGCGTCAAGCAGTCGGGCCTCGGGCGAGAGGGTGGCGCCCGGGGGCTCGAGGAGTTCGAAGACGTCCGCTACCTGGCGTTAGGGCTCTGAGCCGGAGGTGGCGGCGCAACGAGAGGGGTCGGCGTGAGCGCCGAGCTGGTGCTGCTTCCGCTCGCCGTGCTGGCCGGGGCGCTCACGCAACGGATCACCGGTGTCGGGTTCGCACTGGTCTGCGCGCCCATGCTGGTGCTCGTGGCCGGCCCCTTCGAGGGCGTCGTGCTCTCGAACCTGCTCGGCCTGACCGTCAGTGCGCTGGTGTTCGTCGCCAACTGGCGCGACACCGAGTGGGTCAAGGGTCTGCTGCTCGCCGTGCCGGCCCTGCTCGCGATCCCCCTCGGGGCCTGGGTGGCGCGCACCATGCCTCCGGCGCCCCTCATGGTCGTCATCGGTTCGCTCGTCATTCTGGCCCTGGGCGCGGTCGTGCTGAGCGACCGCGCCCGCGTGCTCAAGGGCCGCTCGGGGGCGGCGGCCGCCGGTGCCGCCAGCGGCTTCATGAACGTCACAGCGGGAGTGGGTGGCCCGGCCATCGTGCTCTATGCCGTGAGCACGGAGTGGGAGCACCGCAAGTTCGTCGCGACGTTCCAGTTCTACTCGATCTTCGTCAACGTGGCCTCGCTCGTAGCCAAGGGCGGCCTGCCTCAGGTCGGTGCCGCCGCGTTGTGGCTGTCGTTCGGGGGGTTGGCGGTCGGGCTGCTCGGCGGGCAGGTGCTCGCCGGGCACGTCGACCACGAGGTGGCTCGTCGCCTGGCGATCGGTCTGGCCCTCGCCGGCTCGGTGTTCACCGTGATCAAGGGTGCGCTGGCCTGGTGACCGCCGTGGTGTCGGTGGTGGGGGCGGAGCCGAAGAGGTTCAGACCGAGCGCGCCGGAGAGGTAGTGAGCCACGCGTTGACCTCGCACGCTGTTGCCGGCGGCATCCAGCCGGGGTGAGAAGGTGCCCAGCCCGCCCTTGCCGGGCGAGACGGTCACGATCCCACCCGACACCCCACTCTTGCCCGGCATGCCGATCTCGTAGAGCCAGTCGCCGCTGCGTTCGTAGAGCCCCGATGCCGCCAAAACCGCCAGGGTGTCGCGGCACGTCCTCGGGCTCACCACCTGCTCGCCGGTGAGAGGGTTTACCCCACCGCCCGCCAGGGTCGCCCCCATCACCGCGAGGTCGGTGGCGCTGACCAGCAGAGAGCACTGCCGGGTGTAGACGTCGGTCGTCTCGACGGGGTCGGCGCTCATCCGGTCGTAGCTGTCGAGCAACCACGCGATCGCCTGGTTGCGCTGGTTGCTGGCGCTCTCGGAGGAGTAGACCGCATCGTCGATCTCGAGCGGCCGCCCCGCGAAGCGAGCCAGCCCGGCGACAATAAACTGCCATCTGGCTTCGGCGTTCGCGCCGGGAACCAGACTCGTGACGGCCAGTGCGCCCGCGTTGACCATGGGGTTGCTCGGGCTGCCGGCGTTCAGCTCGATGGCGAGCATCGAGTTGAACGGCAACCCGGTGTTGTTGACCCCCACGCGCTCACGCACCGTCTCGTGGCCCAGCGCCTCGTCGACGAGCGCGAACACGAAGGCCTTGGAGATCGACTGGATCGAGAACTGCGCGGCGGCGTCACCGATGGTGTGCACGGCTCCGGCCGCCCCGACCATCGCGATCCCGAAGAGGCCCGGATCGACGGCAGCGAGAGCCGGGATGTAGTGGGCGATGATGCCGGTGTCGTCTGCGCGGTAGCGGTCGAAGGCCTGCGCCAGTGCTGCCGTGACGATGTCCGGCGACGGCAGCCGACCGGTAGAGACGGCAGCGCGGGCCTTCTCGTCGGGGACCGTGTCGCGCCGGTCGTGCAGTGCCGGTGGAGAGCTCACGTAACGCCTCTGACTCTGAGTGCTTCGACGGCGGGGACCGAGCCCTGGCCAAGGTGTCGGTGAAAAAAACCTACCGCGTCGGATGCCGGGGTGCGTGCGGGTTAGTTCGCCACGGCCTCGTCGACCCTGGGGCTGACCCAGACCGAGCCGATGTCGTCGTGCTCGAGACGGGTTCCGACGGGGGAGTCGGATCGTCGGCCCCACGCCGAGTTGTCGTGCGCCACCAGGATCGCCGCGCCGGGCAGCACCTCCAGAGCCAGGAGCCGACCGAGGCAGGCCGGGTCGGCGTCGGAGATGCGCACGACGGTGAAGGCGCCCGCCCCGGCCTCGCTCAGGTTGATGGTGCCCGCCGGCCGGGTGATGGTGCCGTCGGCGGCGGGGATGGGGTCGCCGTGGGGGTCGGCCACCGGGTGGCCGAGGAGCCGGTCGATACGGTCGATCATGGTGTCGGAGACGGCGTGCTCGAGGCGCTCGGCCTCGTCGTGCACCTCGTCCCAGTCGTAGCCGAGCGTCTCGACGAGGAAGCTCTCGACCAGCCGGTGGCGGCGCACCATGGCGAGCGCCAGCTCGGTGCCTCGCGGTGTCAGCACCACGGGTTTGTAGGGCTGGTGATCGACCAGGCGCTGGGCGGCGAGGCGCTTCACGGTCTCGGAGACGTTGGCGGCGGTCGTGCCGAACCGCAGGGCGAGCTCTTTGGTGCCGATCGCCGGGCCACCCCACTCGGTGGCCGACCAGATGACCTTGAGGTAGTCCTGGGCGACCGGCGTGATCTCGTCGACGCTCATGCGTTCCTGCCTGTGCTCACGGTGGTTCGGTGGACCCACGATCATGCCATCCCCTGCCCCACCCCGGGTGTCCCAGACCCTCAGCCCTGGCCGGTGACCGTGAGGTAGATGAGCACGAGGTTGAGACAGACGATGAGCGACACGACGAGCCAGGCGATCATCTTCATCGGCAGCCGGTTGACGTGGCCGCCCATCACGGCCCGCGACGAGGTGAGGCGCACGAGGGGGACCAGGGCAAAGGGGATGCCGATGCTGAGGGCGACCTGGCTCAGCACCAGCGCCCAGGTCGGGTTCACCCCGAGCGCGAGGATGACCAGAGCGGGTACCAGCGTGATGACGCGCCGGGTCAGCAGCGGCACCCTGACCCTCAGCAGCCCGCCCATGATCGAGGCCCCGGCGTAGCAGCCCACCGAGGTCGAGGCCAGCCCCGAGGCCAGCAGCCCGATGCCGAAGATCACGCCGATGGCCGAGCCGAGCTGGCTCTCGATCGCAGCGTGGGCGCCTTCGATGCTGTCGGTACCGGCCACCCCGGGCAGGCTGGCGGCGGCCAGGAGCAGCATGGCGATGTTGACCGACCCGGCGATGAGCAAGGAGAGCCCGACATCCCACTTCGTTGCGCGCAGCAGCCGCTGCATCCCGATCCGACTGCGCGCCTCGTCGTCGTGACGGTCGCGGGAGAGGGAGGAGTGCAGGTAGATCGCGTGGGGCATCACGGTGGCCCCGAGCATGCTGGCCGCCAACAACACCGTGGGAGCTCCGTCGAACCGAGGCACGAGGCCGCCGGCGGCCTCGCCCCAGGAGACCGAGCTGACGAACAGGCCGGCCAGAAAGCCGACTGCAATGACGGCGAGCAGACCCATGATGACGAACTCGAAGGGCCGCTGACCCCGACGGGACTGCACGGCCAGCAGGGCCGTGGAGATGATGCCGACGATCAGGCCTCCGAGCAGAAGGGGCACCTCGAAGAGGATCTTCAGCGCGATGGCTCCGCCGATCACCTCGGCGAGGTCGGTGGCGATCGCCACGAGCTCGGCCTGGCCCCAGAAGAGCAGCCGGCTGGTACGCGGCATCCGCTCGCCCAGCACCTCCGGCAGGCTCTGGCCGCTGACGAGACCCAGCTTGGCCGAGAGGTACTGCACGATCACGGCCATGGCGTTGGCGGCGACCAGTACCCAGACGAGCAGGTAGCCGTACTCGGCGCCGGCGGTGAGGTTGGCGGCGACGTTGCCGGGGTCGACATAGGCAATCGCGGCCACGAAAGCCGGGCCGAGCAGCACCGCGGGCCGTCGCCGCCGAACAGCCGCTCTGTCGACGACGAGTGAGCCCGGAGCTGCCATAAAGTTAAGGTACCTTAACTTTCGGCGGCGCGCTGGTCTGTGGGAGGTCCTCTGGACTGGCCCTCTGCATCCTCGTCAGGTGTTGTGGTGCAACGGTTCGCCGTGGCTGGTTGTCTGTAGAGGTATGAAGCGTCTTCGGTCTGTCGTGCTGCCCACCCTGGTGGCCCTGGCGGTGCTGCCGGCTGCCGCCTGCGGCCCGGAGGGATCGACGCCGGCGAGCCCTGCCACGTCGACCGGTCCACACGGAAGCCTGGCGGAGGCCTCGTCGCCCCCGGCCTCCTCGCCTCCGGGGCCCGCCGGATCACCCAGCACGTCGCCCGGTGGCTCCTTACCTCCCGGAACGCCGGGCCCCGGGTCGGGCGGGGTGTCGAACGGGGTGCTCCGAACGGTCAAGACCGGTGAGGTGACGATGAGCGCCCTGATGGGGGTGGGCTTCCCGCAGCATCCAGCGGGAGATGGCATCCGCAAGATGGCGGGGCTGCTCGTGGAGTACACGATCGTCAACCACGGTCAGCAGAGCCTGGCCGTCTACGACCTCGTGCCTGCCGGCCTCGGCTCGGCGGCGCTTCCCGAGGTGAACCCCGAACACGCCTGGGTTTACATGAACAACCGGTCCCTGCGGGTCAGCAAGCAGGCCTTCGACACCGCTCCCGGGGTCAACTTCGCCGCGGTGCCGGTGACCGGCATCCGGCCGCTCCCGGCGGGCGGAAGCCTCACCGGACGGGCTTGGGTACCGTTGCCCCCGAAGCTCGACGTGCCCGGGAAGAACTTCGCATCTCCGGGCAGCCGGGGGCTCGCCCTCGACATCTTCACCTGGCAGTTCTGCGTGCAGGTGGGCGACCTCGCAGAACGAGGAGGCCCGGTCACCGATGAGATCACGGGCCCGCTCGCCGCTCCCGCCCGTGGGCCTGGCCCGGGCGAGCTGCTCTGCACGGTGCCCGGCCCGCTGCCGCCCGGGTGAGCCCGACCAGGGGATGCCGGCACGCGATCGTGCGGCTGCGCGTGCGGCCGGGTGTGGCGGCTTCGTCGGTTCACCCCACCGAGGCAACGAGAACCAGGACCACCCAGAAGACGAAGATGAGCGGGAGGGTGGCCATCGCCCAGATCGCCGATGTGGAGAGCGTGCGGCGCAAGGGCGGTGCGGCGAGCGTCTCAGCGTGCGCTCGCTCGACGAACACCTGCGACATCGCGTCAGAGGATGCGGGTGTGGTCGCCGCCTGCCAGGGGCTTGCCGGCGGCGTGCCACGCCTTCATACCCCCTTCGAGGTTCGCAACGTCGAATCCCTGTTGGGTCAACCAGGCGACGGCCTGGCCCGATCGACCGCCACTGCGGCAGACGACCGCCAGCGGCCCGGCGTCGGTATCGGGCAGGTCGCCGAGTCGTTCGGGCAGATCACCGAGCGGGATGTGGATGGCGCCAGGGGCGTGACCGGCCACCCACTCGTTGGTCTCGCGAACGTCGATGACGACGGCGTCGTCAGCCACGTCTCGGATCGTCGTGGTGGGGATCTCGCTCATGTCGCCATCTTCGCACGCCACCTGGCGAGAACGGGCAGGACTGAACCGCGACGATTCGGCACTACCCTCGGGCTGGTGAAGATCCTCTCTATCCAGTCCCACGTCGCCTACGGGCACGCGGGCAACTCCGCCGCAGTGTTCCCGTTGCAGCGTCTCGGGCACGAGGTCTACCCCGTGCTCACCGTCACCTTCTCGAACCACACCGGCTACGGCTCGACGCGGGGGCCGCTGATCGCACCCGGCGATGTGGCCGAGGTGATCAACGGGGTGGACGAGCGTGGCGCGTTCCCGAACATCGACGCGGTGCTGTCGGGCTACCTCGGTGCCGAACCGGTGGCCGACGTCGTGCTCGACGCGGTGGCGCGAGTCAAGGCGGCCAACCCCGCGGCGATCTACTGCTGCGACCCGGTGATGGGCGATGTCGGACGAGGTTTCTTCGTTCGCGAGGGGATCCCGGAGTTCCTGCGCGACGCGGTTGTGCCTCACGCCGACATCCTCACGCCCAACCAGTTCGAGCTCGAGTACCTCGTCGGGCGCACGCTGAGCACGCGCGCCGACCTGCTCGCCGCTGCCGATGAGCTGCGCGCCAAGGGCCCAGGGGTCGTGCTCGTCACCAGCGTGCTGGTCGACGACACGCCCGACGGCGTCATCTCCATGGCGTGTGTGACTGACGACGGCGCCTGGCTCGTGTCGACCCCGCTGCTACCCATGACGGTGCGGGGCGGCGGAGACGTGACCGCGGCGGTGTTTCTCGCGCACTACCTCACCGACGGTCCGAAGGTGGCACTCGCACGCACTGCGGCCACCATGTATGCGGTGCTCGAGAAGACGTACGCGCGCGGTTCGGAGGAGATGCTGCTCATCGAGGCGCAGGACGCCATAGCCAACCCGCCGGAAACTTTTGAGGTTTTCCCGATTCGTTGACGTCTGCACGACCAATCACGTTATAGTCAGGTCGCGCCGTTCCGCATGACCACCCCTGACCGTGCGGAACGGCGCTTCTTTTCTGCCCTCATTACCTTGGCGTTACGTGGATTCCGGCAATGCTAACAACCCACACCAACCGGGCATCCATTCGCATCGCCTCTCGCCGGCGAGCGGCATCCGACGGCTGTCGGCACACCTGAAGCTCGTTCAGCGCCGGCTCACCTGATGGCGCCACCGAAGGTGATGAGTGCATCGGCCGGGTAGGTGAAGGCCCCTGATGCCGGGATGCCGTCGGCGCCTGTGGGGCGCGCGAGGTTCGTGGTGATGAACGAGCTCAGGGCCATCGAGCGCTGCCTGGCGGGCACCTCGAAGATCGCGGTCACCCGGGCAGGGCGGCCACCTTCGGCCTGCTCCACGTAGAGCTGCCGGGGCGCGTGATCGACACCGTCTACCCGCATCCGGGTGCCGAACGAGAAGTAGGTGGGCGTGTATGTCGTGACCTTGCTGCCACGAACCCAGGCGGTCTGTTCGTCCGGCTCGATCGACACCACGGCCCAGGTCTGGCCGTCGCGTGCCCAACCCTGGACGGTTCGCGGCGAACCGTCCGGTGGGGCAGGCAGGTACGAGCTGCGGGTCACGCTGACATCGCAGTGGAACCGTTGTCGCCAGCCTCCTGCTGCGCTTCCCGTCTTCGTGTCCCCCGCCGGTGCCGTCGTTGAGTCGACCGTTGTGGACTCCACGGCGGGGCAGGAGGCCGCGCTCGTGTCACCGATTCCGTCGTAGAGAGAGGCGGCCGGGTCGCCGAGGCGTCGGCCGGACGCGGCGTCGAAGCGCTGCACCAGTCCGTCGTAGCCGACTCCGATGGTCACCGCACCAGAGCCCTTGGCCAGGCCGACCGACACTCCGTCGGCCAGCTGGTCGAGGGGGAGCGTGACGCTGGTGCCGTCGTGGCTCACGACGACGGCGACGTCGGCGTCGTCGGCAGCGGCATCCGGAAGGTCGGTGCTGGCCACCAGCACGAACGAGCCTCCGGGAGGGGGAGTGACCTGCTGGCCCGCGGGCCCGATGTCGTCTGGGGTCAGCGCCACGGCCAGCGAAACCGGGCCGGAGGGCGTGCGAACGATGAGCGGGGTTGCGTTGCCGAAGGGGGTGGTCATCGGCTGCGGGTCGTCGGGGGCCGCCTGGTCCAGGGCCGGCGGGTCGAGGTCGAAGTCGAGGGGTAGCGGCGTGCCGTCGGCGTCGACGAACTTCGAGGTGAGGTCGACGTCGGCTCTTGCGCGAAAGGTCGGGGCTGCGGTGTTCGAGTCGCTTCCAGCGAGAACGAGCCGTACACCGGAGGGGGTGTTGGAGCCGACCACGGCGTGCGATTGCCAGGTGGTCTCGCCGTCGCCCGCGAGCCTGACTGGGCCGCAGACGACGCTGCTGCCGAGCGCCTGCCCGCCATTGTCCTCGACGTAGCAGCGAGCGCCGGCAGGGAGGTTCGTCGACGGGCCGAGCCCGGCCAAGGTGGCCCGCCACCGCGCGCTGATGTCGGCGAGCGAGCCGGCTAGGTCGGTGACGTCTTGACCCCCCAGCTGCCGTGGCGGCTCCGAGGTGCACGCCACGAAGGCGAAACAGGCCACCACGGAGGAGGCGGCGATGGTGACGTTCCGTACGTGTCGCATGGCGGCTCCCGTGCTGTGGACGCGTGGGCGAGAAGGCCCGGCAGTTAGGTGCGGTTCGGCGCGGTGATCACCTTGGATTGGTGACACGGCTGGGCGACACGCCGATGCCGCTGTATGCCCTTCTCTCGGGAATAAACTAGATCGACGTATACCGTGCGATCGTGGACCCGATCACCAACCCCTACGCCCCCGGCGCCGGTCAGCGCCCGCCCGAGCTGGCCGGCCGCGACGAGCAGCTGCGCGCCTTCGACGTCGTGCTCGAACGGATCGCGCGCGGCCGCTCCGAACGCTCGATCGTGCTGACCGGTCTGCGAGGGGTGGGCAAGACGGTGCTGCTCAACGCCCTGCGCTCATCGGCCGTGCGCGCGTCGTGGGGCACGGGAAAGTTCGAGGCGCGACCCGACCAGCGCTTGCGTCGGCCGCTCGCCGCCGCTGCCCACCAGGCAGTACGCGAGCTGGGGCACCCCCGTGGTGATGATGTCGACCAGGTGCTCGGCATCATCAAGTCGTTCTCTCAGCGCGACGCCCCGGCCAACGCGAAGCTGCGCGAGAGGTGGCAGCCCGGTATCGACGTTCCCGCGGTGACCGGCCGCGCCGACTCGGGCGACATCGAGATCGACCTGGTCGAGCTCTTCACCGACATCGGTGGCCTGGCGGCCGACGTGGGCAAGGGCATCGCGTTCTTCATCGACGAGATGCAGGACCTGCACCCCGACGACGTGTCGGCCATGTGTGCGGCCTGCCACGAGATCTCGCAGTCGGGCCTGCCCGTCATCGTTGTCGGAGCCGGCCTGCCCCACCTGCCGGCGGTGCTCTCGGCCTCGAAGTCGTACTCCGAGAGGCTGTTTCGCTATTCACGTATCGACCGCCTACCTCGCGAGGCGGCCGATCGCGCCCTCGTGGGCCCCGCCTCAGAGGAGGGTTGTTCGTTCACTCCCGAGGCGCTCGACGAGATGTACGCGGTCACCGCGGGCTACCCGTACTTCATCCAGGCCTACGGCAAGGTCGTCTGGGACGTCGCCCCGACCTCACCGGTCACGCGTGACGACATCCGGGTCGCGGCGCCGGAGGCCGAGTCCGAACTGGCAGTCGGCTTCTTCGGCTCGCGCTTCGAGCGCGCCACCCCCGCCGAGAGGGAGTACCTGCGGGCCATGGCGGATGCCGCTCTGGTGAACTTCCCTGCAGGGGTTGCTGATCCGGTGGACGCTGTTAACGATTCGGGTGGTCCGGCCGATCAGGCGATCCCTGACGCTGGTGGCGAGCGTGAGGCGGTGCCGACCTCCGCCGTGGCCGACGTGTTGGGTCGCAAGCCGCAGTCGCTCTCGCCGGCACGCGATGCCCTGATCAAGAAGGGCCTGATCTACTCGGGTGAACGGGGCCAAATTGCGTTCACCGTTCCGCACTTCGGTCGGTACCTACGCACCCAGGCCTGACAGTTGTTGTTGTTGTCCGGCACAAAGGATTTTGAGACCTGGAGCCGGTTTTGCAAAGGAAACTGAGACTCGTGAGACTTACTCGTCAGTAATTTTGAGACTTTGAGACCGATTGCAACGGACTTTGAGACTTGAGGCCAAATGCTGAGCACGAGCCGGCACAAAGAAGGAAGTTGAGGTTGAAGGTTTGGCCGGTCCGCAGTATGGATGGGAACGTCCCGAATGGAAATAGTAAGAATAATATGGATCTAGATACTTTTAGACGCATGGTGACACTCAAGCTACAGGGCGCAGGAGAATTGAGCGTCGAGTCACGCCAGGAGCACGCCATAAGTATGAAGCTCCTTACGGCCCGCAAGGAGGCGTGGCTAGAATTCGGCCAGGGCTGAGCTGTAGGCGCCTTAAAGTTGGGCCTATGGCGGGGCGTCAAACCATGGAGGCAACGTTGTGCCCGGCGAGGGGCCGTTCTCAGGCCTCGCAGGGGTGCGACAGCCGAGAAGCCTTATCGGCAGCTCGTTGCTCTCGTCGGCGATGGGCGTTGCGGCAGGGCCAGTGGTCTCGGCCCTCTTCGGCAGGTGCCGACGGATCCCCGGTTGCGGTTCCCGTCGCTGCCCCACTCCTGCGGTGAGCTTGGGTGCGGAATTCTTGTCACGGTCGCGAGGTGGGCGTGTTTGGCCTCATCTTACGAGCCCTGACCCCGAGGGATCGAGCGGCGCCGGCAACGCGTGAGGCGTTACCGCTTCTGCTTGCATAGCGGGAAGGTGCAACCAGCCGAACTGATCGTCGCAAGTAGATGGTGAAGCCATCTCGCCCTGGTGGGGCCCATCCGGCCCACCGCTGACCGCGGCTCGATGATCTGCCCAGGCACATGTGAAGAGCCGAGTCTCATTTTCCCCGACAGCAGCTCGTCTCAGAATCCGCAATCCGTGCATCTCGAAGTCTCAAGATCGTTCGTGCCGGACATGTTGTTCAGTCCGAGCCAAAATGAGACTTCGACGTCGAAAATGAGACCCGTGAGACAAACGGGTAATTCTACGTGAGAAATGAGACCGATCGACGACCAAAATGAGACAGGTGCTCGTGTCAACCCGACCTGGACGACTGGGACGCGCGGGGCACGCCACACACCCGATCCTCTTCGTCAACGCACTCTTCGCGGCATGAGCGTGCGGCGGGATCGGGACACGCCTGAGCACCAACTCCGCCCGGACCGCCGTCCCGCTCACACCCGTTCGACGCGGTCGGCCTGTGGTCCTCGATCGCTCTGTCGCACCTGGTACCGAACCCGATCGCCCTGGTGCAGCGCCTCGGCGCCTGTGATGACCGACACGTGCACGAACAGGTCCGCGCCTCCCGCGTCCGGGGCGATGAAGCCGAACCCCCGCTCCGCGTCGTAGCGCGCGACCACTCCCTCGCCGCCGCGCACCGGGACGTTGGATGCCTCCTGGTGTCCCGACCGCGCGCGGGTCGTCGACGTCGCGGGCGCGCCCCGCGGTGTCGAGCTGCGCGCGAGGCGCACGTCGCGAGCCTGCGGGCCCTTCTCGCTCACGACGATGGTGTACGTCACCCGGTCCCCCTCGCCCAGCTCGGGGAGCCCGTCGGCCAGCTCCCGGACGTGGACGAAGACATCGGGGCCGCCCGACTCGGGGGTGATGAACCCGAAGCCCTTGTCCCCGTCGTACCAGGACACGGTGCCGTCCGCCCCGTCGGATGCCACGGCCTGTTGGGCGGCCAGGGCTCCCAAGGGGATCAAATGGTCAGCCTGCGGTCCCTTCTCCCCGTCGACGACGAGGAACGCCACCCGCTGCCCCTGCGAGACCACGCCGCCCCCCACGATGGCCGAACTGTGCACGAAGATCTCGGCACCACCGCCGTCGGGCGTGATGAAGCCGTACCCTTTGGCAGGCTCGTACCAGGAGACGGTGCCGAGCAGGCCCAGCGGTGTATCGGCGGCCTGGTCGGCCGTGACCCGGACGCGGCGTGCCTGCGGGCCGCGGTCCCCCTCGCCGATCTCGAACTCGACCACCTGCCCCTCCCGGAGCAGCTTCATCGCGTCGTCGCTGACGATCTCGGACGCATGCACGTACAGGTCCTCTGTCTCCTGCCCGAGGGCGATGAAGCCAAACCCCCGGTCGGCATCGAACCAGCGGACGGTTCCCTCGGTCACGGCTGACTCCTTGTCGAAGCTACGGTCGGTATCCCCCCAGTGTCCCCGACGGGACTGCGACAAGCGCCCGGCGCCCGACAGCGCTCGCACCATCGTGGCAAGTGCCCGACTGCGACATCCACGGCACCCGGCGTCCGACGAGCGGCAACAGCGGACGTCCGGGTAGTCGCTTGGGATGCTGAGGCCGCAGACTCAGGGGCTGACGCCCGATTCTGTTCCGCGGACGGATACGAGATGCGCCAAGCGGTGGCTCGCGGCGGTCCTATGGACGGGGCGTTCTTGGGGCTCGCAGATACCGAGCTTTACGAGGTCCGGCTGTCAGATCGGACGCGGTGGAGCTACCTGGCAACAACCGATCTTGAACGCCTGGCGAACGGCTCCGAGGCCATCGTGTACGTGTCCGCGGGGCGCCTGAAGGGCTTGTGACCTCCGGCTCCAGTACAAGCCTGACCGCCCTCTCTGCGGCATGGAAAGATGTTTAGCGTCTCTGGGTCTGGACGTTGGGAACGTCCTCCTGATGCGCTTGTCGGGCTTGGTGTCCCAGTCGCATCGAAGGAGGACGTTCATGAACAACGGTAGTGGCGTATCTCGGGGAGATCGCAATCGCAACGCTCGGCTCTCGAGGTTGCGGGCGGCGGTCCCGGTCAGCAACGCGATCATCGGGATCGACTTGGCCGACAAGAAGCAGATGGTCGTAGTGACCGACCACGACTCGAAAGTGCTGGCCCGGCGCACGTTCCGGTGCAAGGCGTGGGACCTCGGGGCGGCGTTGGACTGGGCCGCCGGCCAGGCGGGGGGCAAGGGGTTCGCTGGGGTCACGGTCGCGTGCGAGCCGACCGGGCACCGGTGGCGGGTGCTGGGCCAGCTCGCGACCGAGCGGGGGATGGCGTTCGTGTGTGTGCAGCCAGCGCTCTCCTCGTGGGCTGGCAAAACCGAGGACCTGACCACGGACAAGACCGATGAGAAGGACGCGGTGTTGATCGCCCGGCTGACCGCGCAGCCGCGCTGCTACCTGCCTGAGCCGGTCGATCAGACCAGCGCTGTGTGGGCCCGGTTGCGCCACTGAGGTAACCCGGCGCGGCGGGGTCCGTCCATGCCTAC
>JBDTVJ010000019.1:0-34925 GCA_040007275.1 Terracoccus sp. | reverse complement strand
CAGTGGCACAGAGCCGGCGGGCCGTGCCGGGTCGGCCCGCGACGAGCCACATGTCGGCCAGCAGCACCGTGCTGCTCAGCTCGTCGACGACGTTGCCGGCAGCACGGAGGCTGGCCACCGCCTGCCCGAACGTCTCGATGGCCTCCGACACGTCACCTCTGGCCCACGCCGCGAGCCCGAGGAAGCCCGCCGCTCCCCCGCGGGCGGCGTGGTCGCCCGGCCCGGCCAGCTCGAGGGCGCGCCGGGCGTGTGCCGTCGTGCCCGCCACGTCGCCGCGGGCTTGGGCGAGCGAGGCCCGGTGCACGGCGATGGTGGCCGGCAACGTGCGCAGGTCGTCGGTGTCGGCCCGCGGCGGCGACGAACCGGGCGGCTCGGCGAGAGCCCGCTCAGCGGCATCCAGCCAGGCTTCGATGCCCTCGACGTCGCCGGTGGCCATGAGCATGAACGCGTAGTACACGCTGAGCACCGGGCTGCGTCGCACGGCGTCTTCGGGCAGCGCCCGCAGCCACCCGATCAGCACCGACTCCTGCCGGAGACGCCGGATGGCCGGCACGGCGAGCTCGATGAGGTAGGTCGCCCGGTCGAGGTCGCGGGCCGCCAACGCGTGCGTGATCGCCTCGTCGGGCAGGTCGTGCTGCTCGAACCAGCGGCTGGCGCGTTGGTGCAGCAGCGGCACCAGCTCGGGCTGTTCGGCGCTCAGGCGGGCCCGCAGCACGTCGGCGAAGAGGTGGTGGAAGCGGAACCACTCCCGGCGATCATCGAGCGGCACGATGAACAGGTTGGCCCGCTCCAGCGTCACGAGCAGGTGGCTCCCGTCGTCACTGCCGGTGACGGTGTTGCCGGTGACGGCGTCACAGAGCGGCCCGGTGAGGCGGTCGAGCACCGCCGAGCGCAGCAGGAAGTCGCGCACCGGGCCGGGCTGGTGCGCCAGCACCTCCTCGACCAGGTAGTCGACGATGTACCGGTCATCGCCGGCGAACCCGGCGATGAAGCCCGCCGCGTCATCGCGCCCCTGGAGCGAGAGCGCGGCCAGCTGGAGGGCGGCGATCCACCCCTCCGTCCGCTCCTCCAACACGGCGACATCGGCGCGGGCCAGGTGCAGACCCGCCACCGACTGCAGGTAGGCGGCGGCCTCGTCCGTGGTGAAGCGCAGGTCGGCCGCGCGGATCTCGACCAGCTCACGCCGCACCCTCATCCGCGAGAGCGGCAGACCCGGGTCGGCCCGGGTGCTGACCACGACGTGCACCTGCGGCGGGAGGTGCTCCAGCAGAAAGGCCAGGCCCTCCCCCACCTCGGGGCTCTCGGCCAGGTGGTAGTCGTCGAGCACGATCGTCATTGCGCGCTCGGTCTGCGCGAGCTCGTTGACCAGCGTCGTGAGAGCGGGCTCAATGGCTGCTGCATCCTGTTCGAGCTGGGCGAGCGCATTCGCGCCTGCTTCTGGGGCGGCGTTGCGGATGGCGGTGAGCACGTAGGTCCAGAAGGATGCCGGGTCGCTGTCGCCGTGGTCGAGGGAGACCCACGCGACGCACGGCGGTTCGGCCGACGTGGCGGCGGGCCCTTCGGGCGCTTCGGCGGCGCGTTCGCCCAGCCAGGCGGCGAGCAAGGTCGACTTGCCGAACCCGGCCGGGGCCGACACCAGCGTCAACCTCGACTCAGCGCCCTGCCGCAGGCGCTCGAGCAGCCGCGGCCGCGGCACCAGACCCGGTCGCGGCCTGGGCACGTACAGCTTGGTGGCGATCACCGGTCGTGCCATGGCAGCCCCGTCCCAACGGCACCACCCCGACGAGGGCATGCGCCGCTGACCACGCTAGCCCCCCGCGGCGCCGAGTCGACCCAAGCGAGCGCACGCGCGACTCCCGGGGTGTGCAACCGCCTCACCACCTTGCTGAACCAGCCCAGCGACATGCGCCCAGTGACGAGACCGAACCTGGCTCGGCCGTCCGGACTGGCGAACGACCACGTCATCTCGAGGATCACCAGGGTGCCCTGGACCGACGTCACACAGCGACTGCAAGGCGATGTGCGTGCCAGAGCACGTCTCCTTGGAGACCGTGGGTAAGCGGCACTCGCCCGCAGACAGGTCTGACTCCGTTCGAGACCACCCGTGCCCACGTGAGGCCTGCCGGCGCTGGCTCCCCAGCACGCCCCAGTCGGTTGGCGGCCTCCCCGATCTTCATCATCAGCGAGTCTCCGGCCTCTTGCAGCAGCTCGTTCCGGTCGTACTCCTCGCGACCAGAGCTGACGATGAGCAAGGCCTTCGTGAGCCCATCTCGCAGGTGCAGATACTCCTTGGTGGTGCGTGTCTGCATCACAGAGCGACCGCGTCACGCAAGACGTCATCGTCGATCCCAGCCTTGAGCCCTCCGTAGGTGACGACGTCAACCGGCCGGTCAAGTACACGCTCGAAGAGCTCCTGCAGTGCGACCACATCAGAGATGGTCGTCCCCGGGCGTGGACGCACGAGGAGGTCAACGTCAGAATCCGTCCCGCTCTGCCTGCGGGCCACCGAACCGAAGAGGGCCAGGTCGCTGAATCCCCGCTCGGAAGCCAGTGCCTTGAGGATGGGCGCAGCAGCGTCGATCAGGGTCTCGAGATCGACAGCGACCCCCGTCTTGAGCTGCTGGCTGACGGCCGGCTGCGTGATGCCCAGCTCGTTGGCGATGGCGCGCTGGCTTGCACCGGTTGCGAGCATCGCTCGCAGCGCGAGGACGCGACGCAATCGCGCCACAGTCTCGCCTTCTCGTGCTCTTTGGTACTCCGTGAGCATGGACATAAGGCAACCTTATCGCCACTGGGCGTACTGAGGCCAAAAACGCCGCGGACACGAAAGCGTCGATCGTCCGTGCCTGTCAGGCCCCAGTCGAACCTGCAGGTCAGCGCATCAGCTTCAACTTCGCAGCTTCGTCGGCGACCGCGTGAAGGCGTTGCGCTCGCCGGTCGTGTCGAAGTGAATTCGAAGATCGAGCGCTAGGGAGACCTTCATGACCGTGACAAAACTGGGGTTGCCATCGGCCGACAGCGCCTTGTAGAGGCCCTCGCATCTCATGCCGGTGCGGCGAGCGAGTTCGCTGATGTTCCCCAGAACGGGCGATCACCCCCAGGGCGTGGGTGATGACCGTGGGATCGTCGCCGCCTTCGTCGATCGCGGCTTCGAGATAGGCGCCCACGTCTTCGATGCCGCCCAGATAGTCAGCAGCGTCGTGTGGCGTGAAGCTCTCGTTGTTCGCATTCATGGGCTGTGTCCTTGGTCGGTGCAGAGTCGTGAGGCCCATCCAACTTCTGTCACCGCCTCAGCGCCTGGCGGAACCAGGCCCGCGAAACCAGCCCAACGGCATCCGCCTAGGTCTCGCTCTCGCTGAACGTATCGCGCGTGTCGCGTGGCCGACATGGGCACACGGTCCATTGCCCGAACCCGGCTGCCGCTGGGCAGAAGCGTTGCGCGGCCCGAAAATCGGAAGGCCGGCGGTTCGATGCCGTCCCTGGCCACCACCCAAACTGCGGCACTTGCCCGGGAGGCTGCAAACCCGCGCGTGACGGCCGAGCCATTCATCGGCTCTTCACGCTGGCGCGGTGGTTTGCCATACCTGACAGAATCGGTTTGATCATCGCCAATGGTCACTCCAATAATTGTCATAGGGATTTCTTCATCAACCACGCCTTGAGTAGCGCTCAGAATTGTTTGAGAGCGTCAGGTCATGGCTCACGAAGGATGCCGGTTCGTGCTCGAACCGGGCCTCACCGTCGCGCAGCCTGTAGCGAGAGGACGGGCTGGTACCCAATCCTGTTGTGCCACATGGGGCGCGAGGTGCCGGCATCCAGAACTATGTCGTGCGCTCGATGTCGCCATGACCCTGGCCAAACCCCACGTAGTCGACTAAATGACTCTTACGTCTCATTCCACGCAAACCCGACCTAATTGGATGTACGTTGAGCACAAATAGTCCGTGGAATCCACCCATACTCCAGCGGCGGCGTTCCGCGGGCGACCACATTGGGGGTCCACCATGTCTAATCACCAGATTTTCACGCCGCGCTCGGTGTCCTTCGACCCGGCCGCGATGGCCATCGTCATCACCGATCTACAGGTGGCCGATCCCGCCGTGGTCAACGAGTCTCGGCGCTGGTCCAGCGGCGAACGCGGAGCAGTCGTGGATTTCGTCGACTTGGCAGGCGCAGATCTCGGCGGCTTCGTCACCCAGGCGCTCTCGGTCGGCGCACAGGCAATCGCGCTGGCGGGAGGGGCTCAGGACACGTTCGAGCTCGAACGGCTCGTCAACGAGGTCGGTGCCAAGACCGCTGAGTCGAGCGCCCACGCGGCCGCGGAGACCGGGCGAGTCGTCAAGGCTGCCGCCGACGCTGTCACGAAGGCGACTGAGGACGCGCGCCGGGCGATCGCCGACACCGAGGCCGCGACTCGTAAGACCTACACCGAGACGGTGACCGCCACCACGGCGATGCTGCGCGGCGACGTGGAGCGCATGTTTGGTGGTGAGAACCCCGAGTTGCTGAGCAAACTGGCGCCCATGCTCGAGGCCGTGGGCCGCAAGATGGGTGAGCAGGCGTTCAAACAGACCGGAGAGCTTCTGGACAAGGTGTCTCGGCAGTTCGACCCCGCCGACCCGACCTCACCTTTTGCCAAGCAGGCCAAGACGCTGGCCGAGCAGCAGCAAGCGATGACGGAGTCACTGACCAAGAACCACCTTGCCCTGGTCAGCAAGGTGGGCGAGCTCGCCACGGCAGTCGAGGTCAGTAAGGCCGCCCGGACCGCCGCAGAGGAGGCCGCCGCCCGCACCGCCAAGGTGACGCCGCTCAAGGGCTTGGCCTACGAAGCGTCGCTGGGGCGCGTCATGGATGGCATCGCAGCCGGCCTCGGCGATGAATACGCAGAGACCGGAACGCTCGTCGGCGCATTGGTCAACTGCAAGAAGGGCGACGGGGTACTCACCATCGACGGCGGCTCTGCCCGTGTCGTCATCGAGATGCATGACTCGGCTGTGAAGCGCGGCTGGAACGACTACCTGGACGAAGCCGAGCGCAACCGCGAGGCCGCAGCCTCGATCGGGCTCGTCCCCACCGCGGCTCAGAACGGCGGACAGACTGTTCGCGTTCTCAGTTCTCGTCGACTGGTCCTGGCCTTCGATCCCACCGAGGATGACCTTGACCTGCTGCGCACCGTCGTACAGCTGATGCGGGCAAGTGCCATCGCCGCCGCCTCGCGGCAGGACGTTGAGGGGCTGGCGACCGCCGAGGACAACATCCTCTCCGCGTTGGCGCTGCTCGAGAAGATCAACGCGATTCGAAGCGCTTCCGGTTCGATCCGCAAGGGCGCTGACAAGATCGACAGGGAGTGCAACACGGTCCAGACCGGGGTGAAGCGCCTGCTGGGTCAGGCACTCGACGCACTGGACGGCGTTGCTCTGGCAGCCGTCGAGGTGGGCGACTTGGCCTCCACCGAGCCAATCCGCGCCACCGGCGCCATCGGCGCGGCATGACGAAGCGGGCCGTTCACCGAACCGGGGAAGGGTGGGCGCTGTGCCGATGTGCTCGACCCTGACGACGACACCGTTCGCCTCGCTCACCCCTTGAACGGAAGGCGACTGTCTGTGCGCCTTCAATAGTGGGGGCCCACGGTGCGGCGCGAGAGGGCATCGCGGGATGCGCAGCATGGCCCTCGCTGGCCGGGATGAGTTGTGTTCTCGTGCCGTCGAGGGCCGCATTCAGGTGTCCGGCGTCAACGATTTTGCGACCAGCTGCAGTCGAGAACGCGAATTCTGAGAAGCGTCCTGGGTGGTGATCGTGAGACGGACCCCTCGCCGTCGCCGACCCCGCGCTGGGTCTCGGGGTCGCATCTGGAGAGCAGGAGCCGGTCTGTGTTTCACCCTCAGCCGATGAGCGGATGCTGCACGACCACCTATCCACGTGTCGGCGCGGATGACGACTCAGCGAGCTCGTCGTTCTGGCCGCCCTGTGGTCCGATACCGGACGAGTGGAGCGGCTCCGACGACGTTCGGAGCCTCTGTATACGCGTGCCACGTTGGTGACCCACCAACCAGTGACGTGGGCCGAACCGGCGAGGCCAACCCAACGCCACCATTCAGGGTCGCGGAGCGAGCGCCACAGAAGAACGTGAAGCCGGCCACGCCGAGCGCATCATCACTGCAAGCCAGCCCAACGCGGTTCGCGACATCTCGGGACGTGGGCCAGCCGAGGCCGCACGACGGCACCCCGCGCCCGACATGCGGCGGGTGCGGGGTGTCGTGGATCAGTGCCTGGGTTCAGCCGGCCTTCACGTCGTACCGGTCGGCCATCATCACCTTGTCCCACACGGCGACGAAGTCACGCACGAAGCGCTCGTGGCCGTCGCTGCCGGCGTAGACCTCGACCACCGCGCGCAGCTGCGAGTTGGAGCCGAACAGCAGGTCGTTGCGCGAGGCCCGGTAGGCGACCTGGCCGCTCTGGCGGTGGTCGAGAGTGAAGGTGGTGCCGACCTCGTCGGCCTTGGTCCACTCGTAGTCCATGCTCGTCACGGTGGTGAAGAAGTCCGTCGTCAGCTCGCCCACACGGTCGGTGAAGACCCCGGTCGCAGACCCGTCGTGGTTGCAGCCGAGCACGCGCAGGCCACCGGTGAGAGCGACCCACTCCGGAGCACTGAGCTTCAGCAGTGCGGCCTTGTCGAGGAACAGCTGCTCCGGCGCAACGGCCGAGACCTCGGCGAAGTCGTCGAGTACGTAGTTGCGGAAGCCATCGACGACCGGAGCCAGCCATTCGAAGGTGGGAACGTCGGTCTGCTCCTGGGTGGCATCGACCCGTCCGGGCGTGAAGGGCACCGCCACCTCCACCCCGGCCGCCCGGGCAGCCCGCTCGACCGCCGAGCAGCCGCCGAGCACGATCAGGTCGGCCAGGCTGACCTTCGCCTGGCCGGAGGCGTTGAACTCGTCCTTCACGCCGCGCAGGGCGGTGACGACGTCGACGGTGCGCGCGTTGACCGCCCAGTCCTTCTGCGGCGCAAGGGCGATGCGCGCACCGTTGGCGCCGCCGCGCTTGTCGGAATCACGGTAGGTCACCGCCGAGGAGAACGCCGTGAAGATCAGGTCGGAGACCGACAGCCCGGTGCCGAGCACGGCCTGCTTGAGCCGGCTCACCTCCGCCTCACCGACGACAGGGTGCTCGAACGGGGGGAGCGGGTCCTGCCAGGGCAGGTCGTCGGCGTTGACCTCGGGGCCGAGGTAGCGCGACTTCGGGCCCATGTCGCGGTGGGTCAGCTTGTACCAGGCCTTGGAGAACTCCTGCGTGAAGAAGTCGAAGTCGGCGAGGAACCGCTGGCAGATCTCGCGATAGACCGGGTCCACCTTCAGCGCGATGTCGCTGGTCATCATCATCAGCGGGTTGTGGACACCCTCGAGGTGTGCGTCCGGGGTCGTCGGCGCGCTCGGGTCGACCGGCCTCCACTGCAGGGCGCCGGCCGGGCTCTGCGTCCTCTCCCACTCGAACGCGAAGAGATTCTCGAGGTAGGCGTTGTCCCACTGCGTGGGGTCGGGCGTCCACGACCCTTCGATGCCGTTGGTCATGGTGTACTCCGCGAACCCCTTGCCCTCGGGGTTGGCCCAGCCCAGGCCCATCGCCTCCATCGGCGCGATCTCTGGCGGCGGGCCGACCTTGTCGGCCGCCACCTGACCATGGCTCTTGCCGAACGCGTGGCCACCAGCGATCAGCGCCACCGTCTCCAGGTCGTTCATCGCCATCCGGCCGAAGGTGATCCGGATGTCGATGGCCGACTCGGCCGGGTGCCCGTTGGCGTTGGGCCCCTCGGGGTTGACGTAGATCAGTGCCTGGTGCGAGGCGCCCAGCGGCTGCTCGAGCTCGTAGTCGGCATCGCCGGGCTCACCTGTCCAACGCTTGTCGCGCATCACCATCGCGTCGTAGGACGCGGGGTTGCTGTTCTCGATGTACTCCGCACCCCAGTATGTGGCGTCGTCGGCCTCCCACGCGTCGCGGCGACCCCCACCGAAGCCGTACGTCGGCAAGCCCATGATCTCGAGCGCACAGTTCCCGGTGAGGACCATGAGGTCGGCCCACGACAGGGCATTGCCGTACTTCTGCTTGATCGGCCAGAGGAGCCGGCGCGACTTGTCGGTGTTGCCGTTGTCCCACCAGCTGCTGATCGGCGCGAAGCGCTGGAGCGCCTGACCAGCGCCTCCTCGGCCGTCGGCGATGCGGTAGGTGCCGGCGGCGTGCCAGGCCATCCTGATCATCTGCGGGCCATAGTTGCCGTAGTCCGACGGCCACCACGACACCGAGGTGGTGAGGAACGCCTTGATGTCGGCCTTCAGCTCGTCGAGGTCGATCGCGCGGAAGGCGGCCTCGTAGTCGAAGTCGCGCAGAGGGTTGGCGGCCGCCCCGTCCGTGTGCAGCTGCTCGACCCGGAGCCGGTCGGGATACCAGTCGGACAGCGTCGGCTTGGAGGTGTAAGCGCCACCGATGGTGTTGCCGCCGAAGGGGCACTTGCCTTCGAGGACGTCGGGATACTCGGCGTATTCGGTCATCCGGAAATTCCTTCGTGTCGCGGGGCAGAAAGGGAGTCATGACCTCGGATGCCGCGGGTGGGCGGCTACCGAGTGCGCCGGCGACGCGTCACCAGCAGCGTAACCCGGTAACACCCTGTCCTGCCCACCCGAAGACGTCGGTCCCAGGTCAAACAGTGCGCAGAACGTCCGTCGCGTGACCCGCACGATCCCGGCCTCCCACACCGTTCGTCGCCGTCGCGCCTCCCTCATGGGGACGCCCGCCGACGTCGCATGACTGGCTCCGACCGCCCAGTTTGGCGGCACCTCTTGACGTTGCCGGCTCAAGAACGGGGGTCGCACCGATCATCCTCAGCTAGCCGCCGGTCGATGACACGCTGAGTGCGTCGTTGGATTGCAGAGGCAAAGCCGGCCTTGAGCGGCCTCGCTGGCTTGACGCGGCCAGAAGCCTGATGGGACCACGGTGTTCGGGCGGACGAGTTCAGCGCGGGCGGGCCTGGCGATGACCACGGGCTGCTTCGCCGAGACGCTGGCCCCATACCCGGCTGCGCTCCAGCTCCCCATCGAGCAACGGACCTTCGACATCGGCGACGTAGAAGCTCTGCGGGTCGAGGATCTGCGCATAGCCGAGCCGGCGTAGCAGTTTGCCTGCCTTCCGCGCTGCCGACCCCGGCAGCCGCCGAACCTTCTCGACCCGAGTATCGAAGCTCGCCATGGGCGAGCCGTCGATCGCCGTGGGCAGGTTCGCGACCCACTCTCTGATGCCCGGGCCGGGGGCGGTGTTGCTCGCTCCGCGCTTGACTGCCTCTGATCGGGTGTCCGGGCGGGACATCGAGAACGCGTGGGTTGGTCCGCCGACCACGAGCAGGTCCATGTCGTCGGGCGGGGCTGCGGGGGCGGCGCTCACCTCAACGACCTCAACGGTGAAGGTTTCACCCAGACCGGCTGCGATGGCGTGCGCAACCTGCTCGGTGTTACCCCACAGGGACTCGTAGATGACCAGTGATCTCATGTTTGCTCCTCTTCTGGTGCTCGGCCCATCGTCATCGTTGTCATCCGTGATGGAGGTGGACAGAACGGTGCTGGCAGCTCGGCGCGATCGCGCGAAGGGCCGTGTTCGACTCGAGGGGGCGCTCCGGGACGCTGTGAGGCGGTCGAACCCAGGTTGCGTTGTAGGGCCACGCATTTCGTTCCCTCACGGCCGTGAGGTGACGATGCTGTGCCTGTACGGTGACGGAATGACCATGGCGCCGCCCCGATCGGTCCTGGTCTGGTCTGGGGTGGTTGCGCTGCTCGTCGTGCTGGCCAGCGTTGCCGGCCTTGCCGACGCACGGGTCTACGCGCGGGAGACCCAGAACTGGGCCACCCAGGCCAAGGGCCAAGACCTCGGCAACCTGCTCGCAGTGGTGGTTCTTCTGGTGGCCGTCGTTCGGTATCGCAACGGCTCGCAGCGCGCCGGACTGGTCTGGCTCGGCACCCTGCTGTACCTGATCTACGCGTTCATCGTGTACGCGGTCGCGGTCCACCTGAACTACCTGTTTCTGGTCTATGTTGCGGTGCTGGGACTGAGCACCTGGGCCGTGATCTTTTGCCTGAACGATGTGCGTCGCGGGGGCATCCTTTTCCCGCAGGGACGCCCGCGCACCGTGGCAGCGTGGGTTCTCATCGCCACCGGGGTACTGTTCGCCGGCCTGTGGCTCAGTGAGCTCGTGCCGGCCCTGCTCTCTGGCGCGGTGCCGGCCAGCCTGATGGACGCCGGTTTGTGGGTGAACCCCATCCACGTGATCGACCTGTCCGTGGTGCTGCCTGGTTTCATCATCAGCGGGGTCGCGGCCCTGCAGAGCCGTGATCATGGCCTGTTCTGGTTGGCACCGTGGCTGGTGTTCTCGGTGCTGATGGGATCCAGCATCATCGCGGCGATGGTGCTGACGATGGCGGCGGGCACCACCAACGCCGTGCCCGCGACGGTCATGGTCTTCGTTGTTGTTGCCTCCGGCCTCCTCGCCGTGCGGAGCTACCTCAGGGCGCCGGCACCCCGGCCGCACTGACACACAACGAGGCGACGACGGCCAGCTCATGACAGCTTGGTGCGGGACGTCTGCAGCGTCGACCAAGAACGATCGCCCGTGGCGCTCGGCTGCCAAGGTCGCCGCGGCCGTGCTCATCGAGCTACGCCGCTTGAGATGCACATGTGGAAAGGTGCTTGCGAAGGAGGTCTGCCAACAACGACAGGTCCGGGCACGTATCCCGGTCGGCGGAGATGCTGACGACGAGTCGACCGGTGTACGAGAGGGCCGTGAAGGAGACCGTGACGTTACCGGCATCAAGACTCAACGGAACGATCCGGGTGATGGGAAATCCTGCCAGCGTGAGCGTCGACTCCGGTCCCCGGAGGTTGCTGACGAAGGTATGGATTCGGTGCTGTCGCATCGCGTACCACCGCAGCAGGCCGACCGCAGCCAGCGCCCGGAACAGCGGCGCGAGCAGGGCAGTGGAGGCGCCGGCCGGCGCAGACTTGGCCGCACGCGTGGCCGTGCTCACGTCGCGAAGGCGACGCCCAGGCTCCCCGAGAGTCGCGACCGTGATCGCGACCACTCCGCTGTGGTTGCCCAGCTGTGTCGAGACCGTCTGACGACGCTCGGACACGGGCATGGAAAGGACGATCTCATCCATCTCCTCCCCCCTCGCCGCCAACAGGTCGTGAAGGGCGGTGGCCACGGCCAGGAGGAGGAGGTCGTTGATCGTCGCGGCGTGAGCGTGGGCGGCGTGAGCGAGCGATCCCAGGTCCACCTCGACAACGGCGAACCGACGGTGCCGCCCGGTCACCTGGTTGAGGGAGGAGGGCGTCGCGTGCGTCCCGCCCAGTGGCCGGATGATGCGGACGGCGTCGAGCAGACGACGCACCGAAGCCGGCAGTCTCCGTAGCCGAACAAGGCGATCCCGCAGCGCATCCGCGACCAGTTGCCCGACGGAAGGGAACGCACGCGGCCGCTCCCGAAGCGGAGCCTCGACCTGATCGGACCAGGCTGGGTCGGTCAACCCCGACAGGATGGCCAACCCGCCAACACCGTCCGCCAGCACGTGGTGCAGGACGAGGACCACCGCTGCCCGGTCGACCTCGACATCGGTGACGACGACCGCCCTCCACAGAGGCCGTTGGCGCGGAAGGGGACGAACCACCAGCTCAGCGGCAAGGGCAAGAAGCCCCGCGTCACCTCCCGGTTCCGGGCAACGCGCCGTCTCGACCTGGTCCTGCCCCGACTCCACCGCCGACGCGGACCACACCGGCCGACCACACCCCCACGGCACGGTGACGAGTCGTTGAGTGAGGCGAGGAATGCGTCGGCTGCGCGCGTTGATCTGGTGCGCAAGCGTCGCAGCGTCGAACCCCCACGAGGTGTCGAGCACGACGACGGCACCGACCTGCACCGGAGCCCCACCGTGCTCCGAAGCAAGGGACATGAGGTCATCGGGAGAAGCCCGGTCGATCACCGAGCCCACCGCCGGGGCGGTGTGACCCCGAGGAGCAGCAGCACGAGAACGAGCTCACAGAGCCCAAGGGCGAAGTAGACCGTCTGCAGGATCGAGTAGCCGATCATCGCCAGCTCGGTGAAGATCCAGATGAGCATGCCGAAGCCCGCCACGCTCGCGAGAAGCGGGCCCGAATCTCGACCGCGGGCCACGGCGACCGACGCGGTGAGCTGGGTGCCTCCGATGATCACGCCGAGGATGAGGCCGGGCACCACGAACGAGGTGAACGGGGTGCCCTTGAGGGCGCTGAGGGGAAAGCCAGCTCCCCCGCCGGGGATCGCGATGATCAGGCCTGCGAGGGCCGACACCGCGCCGAAGGCCAGCAGCACGCTGAGCACTCGCGTGATGGTTGACCGCCGGACCCCCAGCGCATAGGGGTCGGCTGTGACAGGCCCCGTCACTGGAGTGCCGTTTGCTCACGAGCGGGCTGCGACGGCAGTTCTGCTGACGTTCCGGAGGTCATGAAGACGGAACATCCTTCGGACCGTTGTTCGGACCGGCCGGCGGCGGAGTGCTATCGGTGGAGGTTGTCCCGTGACGCGGGCCGCGCGACCCTCCCTGGTAGAACACCCACGCCACGGCTGCGAGCAGGACGATGGAGAGCCAGCCGATCCGGGCGTGAACGCCTGCGTCCGGCAGGATCACGACGATGGTGGCCACGAGCAAGACGATGGACGAGGTGTCGCCACCGCGCAACGCGCGCTCGAGGCGAATGCGGCCCTGACTGTCGGGGAGCAGGAGCCAGGCGAGGAAGTAGATCGCCACTGCGGGGCCGAGGATCGCAAGCACGACGGTCGTGACGCGGACGACCGCGGTGGACAGGTCGAGCCGCTCGGCGACGCCCGAACAGACACCGGCGATAGCGCGCTGCGGTGACCGGGTCACCGGGCTGCGGCGCAGAGAGGTGAAGAACCGGTCCAGGGCGGGAAGGGGCGTCGGTGTCGTGGTCACACCATCGACGATCCGCCCCGACAGGAGGTCTGAACAGTGCTGAAGGTCCCCCGTCCGGCCTACCGCTCCTCGAGTCGGCGAGACGGTGTCTCTGTTCGTCTGGTCAGCGCCATCACTTCTGACGCCCAGCTCAGAGCGCAGACACAGCGCCGGCCGGCTCGCCCAGCGGAGTCATCCCACTCCCGCACCAATCAGATTCCGTCGGCCGCCAGCAGGTGGAGGGCCGCACCGACCGTCAAAACGTCCTCGTCGTAGACGACATCGTCGGCGTGGTTGAAGGAGGTGTTCCCCGCGCCGCGGGCGCCGAGATAGACCATGGCTCCCGGCCAGCGCTGGAGGAAGTAGGCGAAGTCTTCGATGACCATCGAGGGCTCCGGCATGGCGGTGACGGCAGAGGCGAGTTCGGTCTGCCCGAGACGTGCAACGAGCCGGCTCGTATAGTCGGCATCGTTGACGACGGCGGGATACCCCTCGTGGATCGTCACCTCACCGGTCAGGCCATACGCGGCCACGACGTTCGAGACGACGCGATGGATGCCGTCGATCAGCGCGGTTCGCGACGTGGGGCTCAGGGCCCGAATCGTGCCCCGAAGCCGCCCCGAGGCAGGGATGACGTTCACCGTGTTGCCGATGATGCATTCCGTCACGGTGGCGACAGTGGCTTCGACCACGGCGAGGTCAGCCGCGACCGTCTTGATACCGGCGGTGATCTCACCGGCCGCATCGACCGGGTTCCCGACGAGCTGGGGTTGGCTGGCGTGGCCCCCAGGGCCCGAGAGCCGGATGGTGAACCAGTCCCCGTAGGCCATGAAGACTCCGGGACGGCACAGGATCACGCCGGGGTCGGCCGTGGCGTGGACGTGCACCGCGAAGGCGTTCGCCCGTCCGGCGATCCGCAGGTTGGCGTGCTCGAGCACGGCCAACGCCCCGCGATCAGACTCTTCCCCCGGCTGGAAGACAAGCACGGTGTCGCGCAGAGGCGCCACCCGCGTCATCGCCTTTGCGGCCCCGAGCAACATCGCCATGTGCAGGTCGTGACCGCAGGCGTGCATCGCCCCGGCCTCCTCCGAGCGGAAGGCGACGGGGGAACGCTCAGTGACGGGAAGGGCATCCATGTCGGCGCGCAGAACCGACACGACCCCGTTCGGCTCGGAGCCTGGCATGGATGCGGTGACACCGGCGGCGGGGTGAACCTCGACCGCATACCCGAGATCGTCGAGCACGCCCGCGACGTAGTCGTGCGTCCACGGCAGCTCGATCCCGACCTCCGGACGTTGGTGCAGGTGCCTGCGGCGAGAGACCATCCATTCCTGAACGGCCGTTGCCTGCGTGAGTCGAGCGTTCACGACGCGCCTCCTCCCGACCGGCTGATCGTCAGCGGAACGCTCAGCTGAGCGCCCCTGAACAGCGTGCTCTCGCCAGCGACCTGCACCGCGCGCGCAACGGCATCCGCGAGGGGGTGCCCTTCGGACAGTCCGAAGGCCAGAGCACCACAGAAGGCATCCCCCGCACCGGTGGTGTCGACCGGCTCGAGCCGCAGGGCCGGACGGTGCACCGGCTCCGTTCCCGGCTCCACGAGGATCGCCCCGTCGGCTCCGAGCGTCACGATGACGGCACCGGCGAAGTCCAGCGCCGACAGACATTCCCGCACCTCGAGCATGGTCCGTGGCTCCGACCGCCCGACGAGCTGCCCCAGCTCGGTGCGATTGGGAACCAGGACGTCCACCCGGTCGAGCAGCCTCCGCAACCCACCGGCATCCGGTGGCATCGGGGCGGGGTTGAGAACCAGGACGGTCCCGTCGGGTAGTGCGGCTGCGGCTGCTTCCAAGGCGGTCAATGGCACTTCGAGCTGGAGCAGCACCACGCTCAGCGTCCGCCTCCGAACGTGAGGCTCGACCCAGGCGGCATCCAGCAGCGAGTTCGCGCCCGGGTCGACGACGATGAGGTTCTCTCCCGCGTCGTCGACAAAGATCATCGCCGTGCCCGTGTCGACCTCGGCGTGTTGGGCGACACCTCCCACGTCGACGCCGGCGACGCGGAGGTGCTCGAGGTAGGCCTGCCCCGCCTCGTCGGTGCCCACAGCGCCGATGAAGCAGACGTCACCACCGAGGGCGGCCGCAGCCACTGCCTGGTTGCCGCCCTTGCCTCCGAAGGACATCGCTCGGTCCCGAGCCAGGACCGTCTCACCCGGAACAGGCAGCGTGGTGACCCGGTAGCTGAGGTCCACGTTGAGTGAACCCACCACACCGATGGTGCTCATGCCCGGTGCCCGACCCGGTCGACGGCATCGATCACCAGATCCCAGTAGCGGTCGGCGTTCAGGGTCATCGCGACCTGGGTGTTGGGCAGCTCCTCGGGGTAGCGATGGTGCAGGTCGACGACCGTCGTCCCTCGGGTCCAGCGGCCGCCGAGCTCGACCGCGACGAAGGCCTCGCGCCAGCCGATCACAGCCGGGTCGATGAGCGCGGCAATCGTGCACGGGTCGTGGACGGGCGGTGCAGCGAACTCCCACACCCGGTTGTACGAATCTCCGAAGAAACCCATCCATGCGGCGCAGGTCTGCCCGACGACGTGGTCCATGCCGGCCATCCGGTCGACGACCGCCGGGGTCGCGAGGGCCTGATGGGTGAGGTTGAGTCCCACCATTCGCACCGCCAACTCGCTCCGGAGAACGACATCGAGCGCCTCAGGATCGGCGTAGGTGTTGAACTCCGCTGTGGGCGTGTGGTTTCCGCGTTCCGTAGAGCCGCCCATGAAGATGACCTCGCGGATGCCGTCCTTGACCTCCGGGAAGTCGAGCAGCAGCCGTGCGACGTTCGTGATGGGTCCGGTCGCCGCCAGCGTGACCGGTTCGTCACTCGACTCGATGACCCGGCGCAGCAGCTCGACGGCACCGACCGACTCGACCTCGAACGCCGGCTCCGGCATCGGCGGGCCATCGAGCCCGCTGACTCCGTGGACATAGTTGCCGAGCGTCGACCCACCGTCGAGCGACCCTGCCGCACCTTTGGCCACCGGCACGTCCAGCACGCCGGCAAGCGTCAGCACCTGCAAGGCGTTTCGCGTGGCGTCGTCGACCGAACAGTTTCCGAAGGTGGTCGTCACCGCCCGGAGGTCCACCTCGGAGGAACCCACCGCCAGCAGCAGCGCCACCGCGTCATCGTGGCCGGGGTCGCAGTCGATGACGAGAGGGCGGCCTCCCATCAAGACGTCCGTTCGGCGCCGAGCCAGCTCAACATGGCACCGACCAGCGGCGCGAAGCCCTCCCACTCCACGAACTCGGTCGGGCACCAGTGCGGGCCGATGTCCGAGGTCCACACGAGCGACCGACCCTGGCCGACCTCGCGCGTGGCGATGAGCACGTCGTCATCGACGGTGGCGACGACCTGCGCATCCGGCTTCGCCGTCACGACGTTGTAGCCGAGCAGCTGCGGGGCCTCCCCCGTCCACGCCGCGGCGACCTCGTGGTCGGGCGCGACGATCCGGCAGGTGGCCCCTTGGGGCGACTCCGCGCGGTCATCACTGGTCAGCATGTCGACGGGCAGCACGTCGGCGATCGGGCTCCGGGCGAAGTTCGCTCGGGCCTGGAAGCCCTGGAAGCTGAGGTAGCCGCCGGCCATCATGAGGCCGCCACCGGCGCGGGTCCACTCTGCGAGGGCCAGCAGCGGGTTGTCCGTGCGCTGTCCCTTGACCCAGACCTCGTTGGGCAGGACGAACGAGTTGTAGCCGATGTCAGACAGGATCACGACGTCGTAGGCCGACAGTGCCGCGACGGTGCGGGGAAAGCGGGCCGGCACGTCGTGCCCATAGATCTGTTCGACCTCGATGCCCTGCGAGGCGGCGGCTGCGATGAACTCGTCCGCCCCGGTCTCGAAGGTCGTCGACGAGAAGCTGTCGAACCCCTTGTAGTGGGTGGAGTGCGAGATCCAGCTCTCGCCAGCGAGCAGCACGCGCGCCATGTCAGTTCTCCTTCTGTGCGGTCTCGAAAAGGGTTCGTGGGTTGATCGTCAGCAGCTGGTTGATGTCGTCCCCGCTCATGCCCAGACGGCGCAACCGAGGAACGAAGTACTGCAGGATGTGCCCGTAGCCGGGCCCGCCGTAGTGCCGCAGCAGCGACTTCACGAAGATGTCCTGGGAGATGAGCAGCCTTGCCAGGTGGCCACGCTCGGCGAGGCGGCAGAGCCACCGGGCGTTCTCCTCGTCGGAGGGGCACTGGACGTTCTGGTCGGCGTAGAAGACCTCCATGCCGATCATGTCGTACTGCACCCAGGCACCGCGCCGGAGCAGCCCCTCCTGGTAGGTGAGGTCGTCGCCGGACGGTCCCAGGTGGCACAGCACCACGCACGCGGGGTCGACACCGTGCTGCTCGGCGAGGTCGAGCACTTCGCCGCCGCGGCGGAACCAGGCCGGCAGGTGCACTTCGACGGGCAGGTCCAGCTCGCGCTGCGCGATGAGCGCACCCTCGAGGCTGGCGCGTTCCGCGGGCGTGAAGTCGGCGCCCACCCCAATCTCGCCGATGATGCCGGGCCGGATGCCGTCAACCCCCTGCGTCACGTCAGCCACGATGAGCTCGGCGATCTGCTCGGGACGCAGGACCTTGATCTCCGCGGGTTGTGCGCCGTCGAGGTAGTAGCCGGTGCCGGCGATGATGTTGACGCCGGTGCGTGCGCTGACGCGCCGCAGCAGCGCGAGATCGCGTCCGATGCCGAGACCCGTGGCGTCGATGATGGTCTGACCGCCCAGGGCGGCGTAGCGGCCGACCTCCTCGACCGCCAGCTCTTCGTCGTCGAGGCGGCAGTTGTCGCGGTTGCCGAAGGGGTCCTGCTTGAGGTCCCAGACGATGTCCATCGTCACAGGATGGTGTTCGAACTCCTCGACCGACCATCCCGTGGAACAGGTGGGGTGCCACCACGAGGTGACGTCGTTGACGATGTGCTCGTGGGTCAACGTCGTGCCGAGGTCGGCCGAGTCGACGGGCCCGGTGACGGTCATGACGGTCGTCATCGTTGAGACCTCACCAGGCGGGCGAAGAGCTTGCTGTTGAGCAGGATCGCGACGATGAGGATGCTGCCCTGCACGATCGGCACCCAGTAGACGTCGACCCTCAGCAGGACCAGCCCGTTGCTGATGATGCCGAGCGTGAGCGCGCCGATGGCCGACCCGAGGATCGACCCCCGCCCGCCCATCAGGCTGGTCCCTCCGAGCACCACGGCGGTGATGACTTCGAGCTCGAACATCGTGCCTGAGTTCGAGCTCCCGCTGGCGAGGCGAGTCGCGGTGATGATGCCGGCTCCGGCCGCGAGAACTCCGGTGATGATGAGCACCGACATCTGGATCCGTCTGATGTCGACACCCGAGCGCCGTAGCGATTCCGCGTTCGATCCGACGGCCGTGACGTAGCGGCCGAACCGGGTGCGGGTGAAGACGTACCAGGCCACGACGACCATCGCGAGCGCCATCCACGTGGGCGTGTAGAGGCCGAGGAACTTGCCGTTGCCGAGGGGAAGGAGGAAGCCTGACTCGATCGGCGTGCTGTAGCCCTGCGTGATGAGCAGCGCCACACCGCGCACGGCCGTCAGAGCCGCCAGCGTGACGATGAACGACTGGAGCCGTCCGTAGGCCGTCAAGACGCCGTTGACCACGCCGATGAACGCCCCGATGAGCAGGGTGATCACCAGGGCCAGCACCGGGTTGCCCGTCTTGGCCAACAGGGCGAGCGACGCCGCGGTCAGGCCCACGATCGACCCGACCGATAGATCGATGGCGCCCGTCGTGATGACGAAGGTCATGCCCATCGCCACGACGACGGTCGGGGCGATCTGTCGCGCGACGTTGACGAGGTTCTCCGTCGTCAAGAACGCGTCGGCGCGGGCACTGAAGAAGATGAAGAGGGCGGCGAAGACGACCAGGATGGAAAGGACGCCGAAGTGCCGGCCGATGAAGTCGGTTCGCGCGCCCCGTGAGAAGCGGGCGGGCTTGGTGGTCTGGGTCACCGTCATCTCACTTCCCCATCATCGCGGTGACGAGCCCCGCGAGATCGGTCTTGGCCGGCTCGAGCTCCTGGTAGATGGTCCCCTCGTAGAGCACGACGAACCGGTCGGCGACCTCGAAGAGGTCCTGCAGGCGGTGGGTGATCAGAACGACGGACACCCCGCGCGAGGAGACGTCCTTGATGAGCTGGAGGACCATCTCGACCTCCTTCGCGGCGAGCGCCGCCGTCGGCTCGTCGAGCACGAGAACCTTCGGGTCGAAGGTGACCGCGCGGGCGATGGCGATGGCCTGTCGCTGACCTCCGGACATGTTCCCCACGTCTTGCCGGGTGTTGGTGATCCGGATGTGCAGCTTTCTCAGCTCATCGACCGCCTCGCGGTGCATCCGCTCGGTGTCGAGCGCCCGGGTGATCCGGTGGTACCGCTCCCTGCCGAGGAAGAGGTTGCCCGTGACGTCGAGATGATTGCACAGGGCGAGATCCTGGTAGACCATCTCGATGCCGTGGGCCCGGGCCGCTCTCGGCCCGGAACCGGTCATCGCCACCCCGTCGACGAGGATCTCGCCCCGGTCGGGAGTCTCCGCGCCGGCGAGCATCTTCATCAGGGTCGACTTGCCGGCTCCGTTGTCGCCGATGAGGCCGATGACCTCGCCGGGGGCGATCGTCAGGTCGACCCCCTTGAGCACGTCCAACGCGCCATACGACTTGCGGATGCCGCGCATCTCGACGCGAGGCGGCGACTGCGAGGCGTCGGTGGCAGCCGCTGAGGGGCTCGTGCTCATGAGGGGGTCTTCCTTCAGGTCAGTGGCTCGTCGAGTCCGCAGCTGTCGAGTCCGCAGCTGTCAGCCGATCAGGGGAAGATCTTGCGGTAGGGCTCGACGTTCTCCTTCGTGACGATCGTGATCGGCACGTCGATGAAGCCCGCGGCCGCGCCACCACCGATGAGCGACTTGATCTCCTTGACCGCCTTCTCGCCCTCGGTCTTGGGGTCCTGCTGGATGACAGCCGTGACGACGCCGCTGTCGATGCCCGAGATGACCTCGCGAGTCAGGTCCCAGCCGACGATCTTGGTCTTGCCGCTCGCTCCGACTGCGCTGACCGCCCCGACGGTCGCCGGCTCGCCGGTCGTGTAGAGGAAGTCGAGGTTGGGCTGGGCGGTGATGAGGTTCTGCGCGGCGGTGGCCGCCTTCTCCTGCACGTTCTCGCCGCTGACGCTCTGGGCGAACATCGCACCCGCAGCGTCAATCGCCTTGCGGAAGCTGTCCTCCCGCTGGTTCTGGATGAACGAGTTCTTCGCGTCCACCACGCCGTACTTCTTGCCCTTGGCCAGTCCCTTGTCGACCATCCATTGGGCGGCCTGGGCGCCCGCCTTCTCGTTGTCCACCCCGACGAAGGTCTCGACGGCGCCGTCGGGAAGCTTCGCGTCGATCGCGGCGGCTTTGATGCCCTTCGCCCGGGCGGCCTTGATCGCGGGCAGCACGCCGTTGACGTCGATGGCCACGACGATGAGCCCGGTGACGCCCTGCGTCGTGAAGTTCTCGATGTCGCTGTTCTGCTTCGCGGAGTCGTTGTTGGCGTTGGCTATCGTCAGCTCGCAGCCGACCTCCTTGGCCGCGGCCTGGGCGCCCTCGTTCATCTGGGTGAAGAAGGCAGCGGTCTGGTTGATCTGCGTCATTCCGATGACGCACTTGGCACCCGCCGCGGTGCTGCCGCCTCCGGCAGCGGGAGCAGGCTCGTTGCCCGTGCTGCAGGCAGAGGTCGCCGCGAGAGCTGCCACGGTGGCGATGCCGAGCAGGGTCTGGCGGCGGAGTCGAGACGTTGTGGTCATGGTGGCGGCCTCCTCATTGAGTCTCGGCAATCGATTTCCGAGTTGCGAGTAAGGTACATCCCACGACCCCCACGGGCGATCACGTTTGGATAACGACGACGAAGAGGTGCCCATGGCCGAGGGCCTGCCACACCACGCGCAGTCGCGCCCCGTGACCATGGCCGATGTCGCCGCCCAGGCTGGCGTATCCGTCTCGACGGTCTCGCGGGTGATCAGCGCAGCGAGGCCGGTGGCGGAGCCACTTCGGGACGCAGTGCTCGGCGCCGCCGCGGACCTCGGGTACCAGGTCAACCTCGTGGGCCGGGCCTTGCGCAAGGGAAGAACGGCCACCGTCGGCCTGCTCGTTCCAGACCTCGACAACCCGTTCTTCTCCTCGCTCGCGCAACACCTGTCGACCGCCTTCGAGGGATCCGCAGCGGACGTCCTGGTCTTCAGCACCTGCGGGGACCTCCGGGTGGAACGGCGAGGCGTCGAGGCGTTCCTGGGTCGACAGGTCGACGCCGTCGTCATGATCCCGTGCCACGAGTCAGAGAGCGTCGACTCCGTCCGGCTGGCGGCCCAGTCGGCCTTGACCATCCAGCTCGA
Source organism: Terracoccus sp. (assembly GCA_040007275.1). Classification (GTDB taxonomy): domain Bacteria; phylum Actinomycetota; class Actinomycetes; order Actinomycetales; family Dermatophilaceae; genus DSM-29435. Next base: position 13,519 of record JBDTVJ010000019.1, on the reverse strand, counting down.
CCGTCAGGTCGTGGGTGCCGACGTGCACTTTGTCGGGTGTGACAACGCGGCCGGCCTGGGCCTCATCACCACGCACATCCACGAGCACGTCGACGCCATCGACCAGCCGGTGCTCTACGTCGGCGCGAAAACCCTCTCCTCGTCAGGCCACGAACGGTTTCAGCAGTTCACCCAGAACTTCCCCGACCGACCGACCTACCTCGGCGACTTCGACTTCGCGTGGGGGCAGCAGGCCGTCGACGAGATCCTCGCCGACGGCCACACCAGGGGCACGATCGTCGCGGCGGCAGACATCATCGGCCTCGGCGTCATCGCCGGACTGCACGTTCGCGGCTACCAGGTTCCCGGCGACTTCCGGGTCATCGGGTTCGACGGGATCGGGGTGGCCCGCTTCGCTCACCCGACCCTGACCACAGTGCGCCAGCCCGTCGAGGAGATCGGTCAAACCGTCCTCGACCTCGTCTCGATTCCCCGGTCAACGACGCCCTCTCGGTCGATCCGGATCGCCCCTGACCTCATTCTGGGCGACTCGAGCCCGGCCTGACGGATGTCGGTCGGTGGGCCGAACTCGTGGAAGGCCTGCTGGACGCAAAAGAACCACGAATGGACCACGGCGCGGTTGCCTTCGACCAAAGCTCAGCGCGAGACGGCGCCATCCAACTCATGCGCCCCCGCCACCCGTCTGACTCGTGATGATCGCGTAGCGGATCGGGTGGCTGGCGCTACTCGACCTGAAGGCGCACGCCGTGCCCGCGCAGCGTGGCGATCACGTGGTCGGCGTGCTGTTGGCTCTTGGTCTCCAGCTCCAGCCTGATCTCGACCTCGTCGACGGTGATCGACGTGCTCGTTCTCGAGTGCGCGACCTCGACGACGTTGGCATCGAGCGAGGCGCACTCCATCAGCAGACCCGCCAGTGAGCCCGGTCGATCCGGCACCTGCACCTGGAGCCGGAGGTAGCGGCCCGCGACCACCATTCCGTTGCGGATGACCCGCAGCATCAGCAGCGGGTCGATGTTGCCACCGGAAAGCACTGCTACCACAGGCCCCTCGAGGCCGGCCGCTGTACCGCGGCCGTCGGGCTCGGCGGCGTGCTTCTTGGCTGCCTCGAGCAACCAGGCCACCGAGGCGGCGCCGGCCGGCTCAACCACGAGCTTGGCCCGCTCGAGCACGAAGAGCAGCGCGCGGGCCATCGCATCCTCCGACACCGTCTCGACCGAGTCGACCAGATCTTTGATGATGGCGAAGGGGACCACCCCGGGGCGCCCGACGGCGATGCCGTCGGCCATGGTCGCCATCCTCGGCACCGACACCGGACGGCCTGCGGCGAGAGACAACGGGTAGGCCGCGGCGGTCTCGGCCTGCACCCCGATCACCCTGACGTCGGGCTTCAACGCCCGCAGCGCCACGCTGATCCCGGCGAGCAGGCCACCGCCGCCGAGCTCGACGACGACGGTGCGCACGTCGGGGCACTGCTCGAGAATCTCGAGGCCGCACGTCCCCTGCCCCGCAACGATGTCGGGGTGGTCGAACGGGTGCACCAGCACCGCGCCGGTCTCGTCGGCGAAGATCTGCGCCGCGGCCAGGCAGTCGTCGATGGTCGAGCCCAGCTGTTCGACGGTCGCGCCGTAGGCCTGCGTCGCGAGCAGCTTGGGCATCGGCGCCCCCAGCGGCATGTAGACCTTCGATCGGATGCCCAAGATGGATGCCGCGAGCGCGACGCCCTGCGCGTGGTTGCCGGCCGACGCGGCCACGACGCCCGCCTTCTTCTCGGCATCCGAGAGGCGGGACATACGGGTGTAGGCGCCCCTGATCTTGAAGGAGCCGGCCCGCTGGAGGTTCTCGCACTTGAGGTGGACCTCCGCGCCGACCCGGTCGCTCAGCGCACGACTGAACTCGAGCGGGGTCGGCCGGATCACACCATCAAGGAGCCGCTGGGCTGCGCGAATATCCTCGACCGTCACTGTTCCAAGCGATCCCATGGCGGTCAGGCTACGCGCCCGCCTTCCGGCATCCGTCCGGCGGCGACGAGTGCCACGCTGTGAAAGCGCCACGATGGCGCTACGAGCGTGGAGATCCGGCAGTCCGAGCTGCAAAACGAGAACGCGGCGGTGAGGCGCCGAGTCGCCGAAGGTGGGTCCTTCGTCGTGACGGCGAACCGCCGCGTCGTGCCCTTCCGCACACCTCGGTCGTCATCGACTTCCCCGCTGCGCGGGTCATGCAGACGTACCGGCGCCGGCGCGTCCGAGCGATCCTGGACCAGTTCGAGGTGCTGTCGTTGGACGTGACCGCCGCTGAGTACAACGGGGCCCTGGCCGTGATCGACCTGTCTTGATCAACCTGCCGTCATCGACCTGTCGGACGGGTCGTCGTCAGCCCGGTAGACACGCGCTTGCGAAAGGGCCCCGGCAAGGCCTGGCGGTGAGCCTCTCGCCCTCGACGTCGAGCACGACATACTCAGGTTCCACGACTTAGCCCCAGCGGACGGAGAACACAGCGTGCTCACCAGCCTGTCGGGTCAACCCATCCTGCTCCTGACGCTCCTGCTGCTGCTCGGCGCCATGCTCGGCCACGTCCGGGTGGCCGGCGTTGCCATCGGCCCCGCAGCGGTGCTCTTCGCGGCCATCGCCGTGTCGGCGCTCGGAGTGTCCATGGGCGTCATCCTGCAGATTCCCGAGATCGTCGGCACCCTCGGACTCGTGCTGTTCACGTACACGATCGGTATCGTGTCCGGCCCCAGCTTCTTTGCGTCGCTGCGGCGGGGGTGGCCGGTGATGCTCTCGGTCGTGGCGACCTTCGCCGTCGTCGCCGTGGTCGCCGTCGTCGTCGGGCGGGCCCTGGGTCTGACGTCGTCGGTCGTCGCCGGCACGTTCGCTGGAGGCCTCACCAACACCCCCGCCCTCGCCGCCGCGACCGAGCGCGCCGCCGACCCCGCCGGACCCACGATCGGCTACTCCATCGCCTACCTCTGGGGTGTCGTCGGCATGCTCCTCGCGGCGGTGTGGTCACTGCGCCACCGCGGTCAGGAGGCACCGCCCAGTGAGCCGCTCGTCAACCAGACGATCCGCACGGAGCACGCCCAGGGGCTGCTGCTCTCCGAGGTGGAGGAGCGGTACCACCAGCGCGTGACGTTCTCGCGGCTCAAGCACGGCCATTTCGCCAGCCCCACGGTCGTGGCCGACGAGGACGACCGCCTCGGCCCCAACGACCTCGTCGCCGTCGTCGGCCCGCGCGACCTCGTCGACCAGGTCACGGCCGAGCTGGGCCACCGCTCGTCCCACAACATCGTCTTCGGTCAGGGGGACCTCGACTACCGCCGGGTCACCGTCTCGAACTCGGCGCTGGCGGGCCGGTCCGTGGGGGCGCTCGACCTCGAGGGCCGTTTCGGGGCCCACATCAGTCGGGTCCGCCGGGCCGACATCGACCTCGTCGCCTCGCCGGACTTCCTGCTGCAGATGGGCGACCGGGTACGTGTCATCGCGCCCGCCGACCGGATGGGCGACGTCGGCCGCTTCCTCGGCGACTCCGACCGTGGCATGTCCGACATGAACCCTGGTGGCTTCGCGCTCGGACTCTCCCTCGGCCTGCTCATCGGGCTGATCCACATCCCTTTGCCGGGAGGCGGTTTCGCCCTCGGTGCGGCCGCCGGCACGCTACTCACCGGGCTCGTCTTCGGACGCCTCGGGCGCATCGGGCCGGTCGTGACGTCGATGTCCAACGGCGCCGCACAGTCCCTCTCGTACTTCGGCATGATCACCTTCCTCGCGTATGCCGGTACCCGCGCCGGGGAGAAGATCACGGGGGCGATCAGCTCCGACCTCGGGTGGAAGGTCGCCGTGCTCGGCCTCCTCATCACCACGGCGGCGGCCCTGCTCCTGCTCGCCTCCGGACGCCTCATCCACCGAATGGGAGGCACAGAGCAGGCCGGCATGCTGGCCGGGGCCCAGACCCAGCCGGCGATCCTCGCCTTCGCCAACGACCGCACCGGCTTCGACACACGCGTGGGCCTCGGCTACGTGCTCGTCTATCCCATCGCCATGATCGCCAAGATCGTCATCGTGCAGGTTCTGGCAGGGGTGGGGTGACGGTCTGTCGACACCCAGCGGCGCCTAGGTTGTGGTTCTGGGCCATGCCTACGCTGGCGGTCGAGAGCCTGCGAACGGGAGGTGAGCGGTGGAGCACGACGTGATCGAGACGCTGCGGGAGCGGCATCCGGCCTGGCGATTGTTGCGCGCGACGAACGCCCCTCTCGTGTTGGCCTTCCTCGGCCGCTTCTTCGTCGAGGACAACCACGGCGCCACGTCGGCGCCCGAGCTCGCCACCGCGCTCGATGACGAGCTGTTCACCATCAACGCCGCCGACCCCGAGCACCCCGTCTACCCCCGTGGCGCCAGCGACTACCTCGACGACTGGTCTACGACGGATGCCGGGTGGTTGCGCCGGTTCTACCCGCTCGGGTCTGACGAGGTGCACTACGACGCCACGCCCGCCTTCGAGAAGGCCTACGCCTGGGTGACCGGACTGGCGGTGCGCTCCTTCGTCGGTACCGAGTCGCGGCTCAACACCGTGGTCGAGCTGCTGCGTCAGATGGTGCTCGGGTCAGAGACCGACCCGCAGGTGCGCCTGGCCGAGCTGCGCCGGCGCCGCGACGGTCTCGACGAGGAGATCGCCGCCATCGAGGCGGGGCACGTCGTCGTGCTCGACCGGGTCGCCGTGCGCGACCGCTACCAACAGTTCGCCAGCACCGCCCGCGAGCTGCTGTCAGACTTCCGTCAGGTCGAGGAGAACTTCCGCGCCCTCGACCGCGCCGCCCGCGAACGCATCGCGGCGTGGGAGGGCAGCAAGGGCGACCTGCTCGCCGAGCTCGTCGGCACCCGCGCTGACATCAGCGCCTCCGACCAGGGCCGCAGCTTCCAGGGCTTCTACGACTTCCTGCTCTCCGAGGCCCGCCAGGACGAGCTCGCCGACCTGCTCGCGAGGGTCGAGACCATCGCCCAGCTCGACGCCGACCGGCGGCTGCGCACCGTGCACCACGACTGGTCAGAGGCCGCCGAACGCACCCAGCAGACCGTGCGCCAGATCTCCGAACAGCTGCGCCGCTTTCTCGACGACCGGGTCTGGCTCGAGAACCGCCGCGTGCTCGAGCTGGTGCGCTCCGTCGAGGCCGCCGCCCTGTCGGTGCGTGACGCCCCACCGGCCGTGGGCCTGGTCGTCGACGAGCCCGGCGTCACCATCACCCTGCCCTTCGAACGGCCTCTGCACGACGCCCGACCCGCGGCCGAGGTCAACAGCCTGCTCGCTCCCGCCGACGACGAAGACCTCGACGTCGACTCCCTGTTCGGGCAGACGTTCGTCGACCACGCCCGGCTCGCCGAGAACGTGCGCACCGCGATCCCGGCCCACGCGTCGGCCCTGCTGGCTGACATCGTGGAGCTCTACCCCATCGAGCAGGGCGCGGCCGAGATCGTGGGCTATCTCGCCCTGACCGACGACGACATCGAGGTGAGCATGGACGAGACCGAGACCACCCACATCGAGTACACCGACGGCGACCGGATGCGGCGTGCTCGCCTTCCTCAGGTCACGGTGACCCGCCGATGAGGCCCTGTTGAGAACGCCGGAGGAGCATGCCGTCGGGGCGGCGACCATCCACCTCATGCGCGGGGTCGTCTACCGCGAGAGCAACGAGGACGCCTGGGCCACCCTCGAACGCGACGGCGCCACGGTGCGCGACCACTTCAGCGCGATCGGCGTCGAGCTCGTGGTCGACGACACCGAGGGCTACGCCTACCTGCGCAGCGAGCCCGAGGACCCCGGCATCCCGCCCCTGCCCCGGCTCGTGATGCGCCGCAGCCTCACCTACAACGTGAGCCTGTTGCTCGTGCTGCTGCGCAAACGCCTCGTCGAGTTCGAGACGACGAGCAGCGAAGGCAAGCTCGTGCTCGAGCGCGACCAGATCATCGAAATGCTGCGCCTCTTCTTTCCCGACTCGACCAACGAGGCCCGGGTCATCGACACGGCCGACAGCACCATCCGCAAGGCGGAGGAGCTCGGCTTCCTGCGAGCGCTCCGAACCCAGGGCGGTTCGGACGGTCAAGCGGGTGCCGCAGGTCGCACCGGCCAGTGGGAGGTACGCCGCATCATCAAGGCCTACATCGACGCCCAGGTGCTGTCCGACTTCGCCGCCAAGCTCGAGGAGTACGCCCACGCGGCATCCGCTGATGGTGAGGACTGACCAGCCCCCACGGCTACGCGACGACCCGGAGAGGTAGGAGCAAGTACCTGGCCGAGCGTCAGGACGGGGACAGCCTCGCGTGATCTGGCGGGTAGAGGTCTATGACGTCGACCTGAGCCAACCGATTGGTCATGAGCCGGCGTTCCGGCGGCCAGCCGTCGTGGTGTCGCTTGACATAATGAACAACGGCCCAGGCAGGCTGGTTGTGGTGGTTCCGGTCGCGTCCGCGGCCTACGTGGTCACGCCGAGGTAGAGCCTACGCAGCATCGACCAGACCCTACGGTTCGTGCTCGACCTGTGAGCAAGCAGCAGTCCCGCGTAACTAACGTGCGAAGACCACCTCAGCATCGTCATTGTTGTGGGGTGAACCTGGCGCTCAGTTGGGAATTGCGAAGCCAAGAGCTTGAAGTGCCTTCAGAAAGGCCGGCTCGTCATCGGGTGTCACCGCCAGGTGTCGGTCACCGATCGGCGTGCACAACCGGCGCACACGACGGTCGTGGTGGATCAAGGTGGCGAGCGCCGGGTCGGCGCACTCGATCAGACGCACCCGGCCCAGGTCACGCACCCGCCGGGTTCGAGCCGTCACGTCATCGAGCAGCGTGACCAGGGTCGAAGGCAGGGCAGACTGCGTCATCCGGCTCTCGAGGAAGACCCGGAACTGGCCAACGTCACGCCCGGCCGCGACGGCAGCCACGACCGTGTCGATGGTCAGGGTCCACACCCGATCGGACGTCCGCCGCGCGTAGGCGTCAAGCGTCAGCTGGTCGGCCGTTTCGATCTCGCCGGTCGCGACGACGTCAAGACTCGGCAGCACCTTCAGCGCCCGCACCGGTTCGGCATCGGCCGGCGGCCGGTAGGTGCCGGTCAGGCCCAGCGCGTAGGCCCCGAGCCCGTTCAGTCGCAGCGCCAGTAGCCCGTCGTAACGGCTCAGGTACGGCAGCTCCTCCGCACTTGCGTTGTAGCGGAAGTCGTCCCGGGCCCCCTCCGGCTCGTCGTAGGTCACGTCGACCAGACCCAAGGTGGCCGCGTACTCAAAGAGCACGGCCAGGGTGTACCGACCTTCAAGCATCTGCCACGTGCCGTATCCGTCGTAGCCACAACTGCCGTACCGGGCATCAACCAGGTACAGCTTCCACACCGCCCGCCCGTTGCGAGCGACTGACGGAGACAGACCGGCCCGGCGCATCGACCTGAACAGGGCATCCACCGCGACCCACGTGTCGGGCTCGCACGTGGCGAGCGCGGTCGCCACGATCTCGCGCCGCGTCTTCACCGCCGTCAACACGTTGGACGCCCGCTGCCCCTTCAGGTGCTCCACCCGGCTCAGCTCGTCGATCACACCCTTGGCGACCCACGACCGCCATAGCTGTCGGATCACCTCAGCGGCAGGCTGACTCAGGGCGGCGCGGCCGCGAGTGGTCAGCTGCAGCTTGCCACCAGAAACCGTCGCCAACCCGCCGGCCTGCACGATCAGCGGCCAGGCGTAAGCAGCGATCGCCTCGTCGCGATAGAAGTCGCCACTCGAGAGGGCCTGCGCAGTCATGACCACCGCGGCCGCCGCCGGCCGCCTGGTCTGCTCACTGCACCGCAGCCGTCCCGAGTCACACAGGCGCAGCACAGCGAGCAGGTCGCGCCGCGCCGCACCCTCCGTGAGGCGCACCTCGCTTACCGCCGGATGCTCGTCACGTAGCGCGTTCACCCGTTCCAACATGCGGCCATGATAGGCAACCGGGCGCAGCGCTGCCCTCGCTAGTCCCACGAGAGCCACCAGTCGGTGATGGTTCCTCCAGCGGCCGATCCGGCTGCTCCCGGGCCATGAACGCCCGCGGCTGGAGGACTGACGCCGACCGCAGACCGCGTCCGAGATGGCACTGCTGTAAGGAGCCCGCGATGAGACGCTGCACAGTGTCTTCCCTGCCCCGGGCCGGCGCCTACAGGCAGTGCGATTGTCGTTGCAAACGACGCCGCTACCGGGTCTTGCGGAATATTGCCTACGCTGGCCTGCGAGAGTCAGTGAAATGGGGACGCAAGCGGTGCAGCACGAGACGAGCGACACGGGGCGGGTGCGGCATCCGGCCCCTCGTTGCCATCCGTTTTCCGCGGCAACCGGTGGGGTAGGCGAGGGTGACTGACAGTCTCTTCTCGACCGTCGAGCTGGCCACCGCGGGCCGCGCCGGCTACCGCCTTCAGCACGTGGAGGTCTTCAACTGGGGCACCTTCGACAGCCGAGTCTGGCGCCTCTCGCCGCACGGCGAGACCTCCCTGCTGACCGGCGACATCGGCAGCGGCAAGTCGACCCTGGTCGACGCCATCACCACGCTGCTGCTGCCCGCGAACAAGATCTCCTACAACAAGGCCGCCGGCGCCGACAGCCGAGAGCGAACCCTGCGCAGCTACGTCGAGGGGCACTACAAGTCAGAGCGCATCGAGGCCACCGGCGCGTCGCGCCCGATCGGGCTGCGCGACCAGAACGCGTACTCCGTCGTGCTCGGTGTGTTCGTCAACGACGGCTACGGCGAGACCGTCACGATCGCGCAGGTCTTCCACCAGAAGGACCGCACCGGCCAGCCCGACCGCTTCTTCGTCACCTCCACGACCGAGCTCACGATCGAGACCGACTTCGCCGGCTTCGGCGCCGACCTGAACAGCCTGCGCCGCCGCCTGCGCGCCGGCGGCGCCGAGATCACCAACGGCTTCCCCGACTACGGACGCACCGTGCGGCGGCTGCTCGGCATCCGCTCGGAGCAGGCCATGGAGCTGTTCCACCAGACGGTGTCGATGAAGTCGGTCGGCAACCTCAACGAGTTCGTGCGGGGCCACATGCTCGAGCCGGCGGACGCCGCCGCGAAGGTCAAGGGGATCGTCGGCCACTTCGAAGACCTCACCAAGGCGCACGACGCCGTCAAGCGCGCCCGCGAACAGCTCGAGGCGCTGCGGCCGCTCGTGTCCACGAGCGAGAAGTACGACGACGCGCTCATGCGGCGCGCCGACGCCGAGGCCCAGCGCCAGGCGGTGCGGCTGTTCTTCGCCGAGCTGCGCATCCGGCTGCTCGGCGAGACCATCGCCAGCAACACCGACCTTCGCGCACACCGAGCCCGCGAGGCCGAAGAGGCTCAGGCGGGGCGGCATCGGCTCGGGGCCGATCGCGAGCAGCTCATCACCGAACGCACCGGTGCCGGTGGCGACCGGGTCAGCCAGCTCGAGCAGCTCGCGTCGTCGACCCGGGCCGAGGCGGGCGTGAGGCGGGGGCGGCGCGACCGCTTCAACGCCCGACTGACGGATGCCGGTCTCGTCGACGGCGGCCTCGCCGAGGCTGGACTCACCGAGGTCACCGACGCCAGCTCGTTCAGCGCCCTGCTCGCCGCCACACCGGTCGCCAGGCAGACCGCCGCCGACGAACAGGCCGATCTCGACGGCCAGGTCAGTGAGCTGACCGTGAGCCAGGGCGAGCTGAAGCGCACGAGCGAGGAGACTCGCACCGAGCTGCTCAGCCTCGCCGGCAGGACCAGCAACCTGCCCAGCAGCCAGCTCGAGATCCGCAGCCAGCTGTGTGCCGACCTCGGCATCGACGAGGCCGAGCTGCCGTTCGCAGGTGAGCTCGTCGACGTCGCCGAACACCATTCCGCCTGGCGCGGGGCCGCTGAGCGGGTGCTGCGCGGCTTCGCCCTGTCGCTCATCGTGCCGCAGCACCGCTACGACGGCGTGGCGCGCTGGGTCAACGAGCGCCGCCTGACCCACCGTCGCACCGACGGCAGGGTGGTCGGCAGTCGCCTGGTCTACGAACGGATGCCGGCCCGCCGCGTGCGCGTCAACTCCCCCGCTGCGTCCGGTGTGCTACTGCTCGCCGATACCCTCGAGGTGCGCGACGGGCCGTTCCGCGACTACGTCGAGGGCGAGATGGTGCGCCGGGCCGACTACCGGTGCGTCGACGACCTGGCCCAGTTCCGCGACGAGCGACGCGCGGTGACGAAGCAGGGGCAGGTGCGCTCCGGTGACCGGCACGAGAAGGACGACCGCTCGCGGGTCGATGACCCCAGGGCCTGGGTGCTCGGGTGGGTCAACGAGCGCAAGGTCGCCGCCCTCACCGAACAGCTCTCCGAGCAGCAGCGGCTGTTCGTCAAGCTCGACGATGAGCTGACGCGTGCCCGTGCCCAGCGCACCGCCGCGCAGAGCCGGGTCACCGCCCTGGCGAGCCTCGCCGAGTACACCTCGTGGGCCGAGCTCGACTGGACCAGCGCCCTGGCCGAGGCCGAGCAGCATGAAGCCGAGCGCGCTCGGCTCGTGTCGGGATCTTCCGCGCTGACTGAGATCGAGCAACGCCTCGACGCGAACGCCGAGCAGTCTGCCGCCCTCGATGACCGCCTGAAGGCCTTGCACGGCAACATTGCCCAGCTCGACGACCGCATCGAGCGCGACGAGACCGCCCGCACCATCGAGCAGCGCTTCGTCGCCGCAGCGAGTGCAGACGACCCCGACGGGCTCGACGCGGCACGGGCCGCCTATCCGCTGCTCGAGAAGCGGCTGGGCAAGCAGGTGCCGACGACCACGGAAGCGTGCCGACCGGCATCCGACCGGTTGACCGACGAGCTCGACTCGGGCATCCGCCGCATCAACACCGAGATCGGCGGCTACACCCAGAGCCTGCTGCAGTACATGGCCGAGGCCCGGCGGCGGTGGCCGGAGGCGACCACCGAGATGGACGCCAGCGTCGAGTCGCGCGCCGACTTCACCGCCTTCCACGACCGGGTGGCGGGCGATGACCTGCCCCGGTTCGAGGAGGAGTTCAAGCGCCAGCTCAACACCAACACGATCCGCGAGCTGGCCCAGTTCAACAACTGGCTGCGCCGGCAGGCCGAAGACATCGACGTGCGTGTCTCCCGGATCAACGAGGCCCTCGGCGCCATCGACTACAGCCCCGGCCGCTACATCCGGCTGCTGCCCGAGCGCACGGTCAACCAGGAGATCCAGGCCTTTCGCACCGACCTGCGGGGCGCGACCGACAACACCCTCTCCCCCGATGACGAGCAGTACTCCGAGCAGCGCTTTCTCGACGTGCAGCGCATCATCGAGCGGTTCCGCGGCCGTGAGGGCTACACCGACTCCGACAAGGCCTGGACTCGGCGCGTCACCGACGTGCGCAACTGGTTCACCTTCTCGGCCTCCGAGCGCGACCGCGAGACCGACGCCGAGTGGGAGCACTACCGCGACTCCGACGGCAAGTCGGGCGGCCAGAAGGAGAAGCTCGCCTACACGATCCTCGCCGCCTCGCTCGCCTACCAGTTCGGCCTCGAGTGGGGGGCGGAGCGGTCACGCGACTTCCGGTTCGCGGTCATCGACGAGGCGTTCGGCCGGGGCTCGGACACCTCGACCCGTTACGCCCTCGAGCTGTTCGCCAAGCTCGGCCTCCAGCTGCTCATCGTCACGCCCCTGCAGAAGGTGCACGTCATCGAGCCGTACGTGCAGGCCATCGGCTTCGTCGACAACCCCACCGGCCGCTACTCCCGTCTGCAGACCCTGACCATCGAAGAGTTCCGCGGCCGCCGAGGCGGACGGCTGCTGTGAGGCAGGCTGCCGAATGAGTGCTCGCTGGGTGACCCCGTCGGGCATCCGAGACCGAGTGCAGCGGCGGTTCGACGACGGCACCCTGCTCAGCGCCTTCGCCGCGAACGCGCCTTTCCCGGCGATCGAGATCCCGCTGCGCGGACCGAGCGCCGGCGACATCGGCGACGACCTCGGGTCCGTGCAGCGTTGGGTGGCCGCTCTTGACGCGGGCAGCCATGACGGGCGGCACTATTCGCTGGTGCGCACCGCCGTCGGCGGGCGCCACATCGGGCGCAACGTGCTGCCCAGCCGAGCCGTCGTCGACGGATACGACCAGGCGTGGGCTCTGCTCGGGGTGACCCGTCAGGTGCAGGCGTATGCCGCTGAGCTGGCTCTCGCACGCGAGGAACCAGCCGTGCGCGAGTGGATCGCGAGCAAACCGCTCGCTGCGCTGGGCTTGGAGTCTGAACTGCCCCAACTGATCTCCGCCTACCGGTGGCTGCGGGAGCACCGAGGGTCGAGCCTGTACCTGCGCCAGGTCAGCGCACCCGGGGTCGACACCAAGTTCGTCGAGCGGCACCGGTCGGTGCTCGCGGCAGTGCTCGGCGTTCCGGCATCCAGCACGGGGTTCCTGGCCGGTCTCGGGCTGGCGGCCAAGCCCGAGATGCTGCGGCTGCGCGCCAACCCTTCGACCGGCCCGTTCCCCGGCTGGTCTGACCTGACGGTGCGGCTCGAGGAGCTGGCAGGGGCCACTCCGATGGTGCGCACCGCCGTGATCGTCGAGAACGAGATCACCTTTCTCAGCGTGCCCGTCCCGATCGACGGAATCGTACTGTGGGGCAAGGGCTTCGAGGTCGACCGCGCCGGCTCGCTGCCGTGGCTGGTCGATGCGGACGTGCACTACTGGGGCGACCTTGACACCCACGGGTTCGCCATCCTCGACCGGCTGCGGGCTTGGCTCCCTCAGACGCGGTCGTTCTTGATGGACCGCGACACTCTGCTGGCGCACCGTGACCGCTGGGTCACGGAGAGCGCCCCGACGCGGGCGGGTCTGCGTCACCTCACTGGCGAGGAGGCCGACCTCTTCAGCGAGTTGGTGAGCGATCAGTTTGCCGACCGTCTACGCCTGGAGCAGGAACGCATTGACTGGGCCTGGGCGCAGGCGCGCCTGCCCTACGTACACGAACATCGGGGGTGACGCGCTCCTGCTCACTGGTGCCTCGGCCCGTAGGCTGCGACGATGAGCCACGCACTGCGCACTATCGGTCGGGTCGCCCTGGGGGCGCTCATGGTCGGCGCCGGCATCCTGCACCTGACCACTCAGCGTCAGGAGTTTCAGGCCCAGGTGCCTGACTGGTTCCCCATCGGCAAAGACCTGACCGTACTCGGCTCTGGTGTGGTGGAGATTGCCCTGGGGGCCGCGTTCGTGGCCGTGCCCAAGCACAAGCGGCTGATCGGCGGGCTACTGGCGGCGTTCTACGTCGCGGTCTTCCCGGGCAACATCGGTCAGTACGTTCAGGGGGTCAGCGCCTTCGGTCTCGATACCGACACCAAACGCCTGGCTCGGCTGTTCTTCCAGCCCGTGCTCGTGCTCTGGGCATTGTGGGCGGGCTCCGTGCTCCCGCGTCGGCACGACCGGACGCCCGACTAGGACCCCAGCATCGCGGCCAAGCGTCCTGTGCTAGGACCTTGCCTCAGCCGGCGATGAGGTCGGTGAGGTAGCGCTCGAAGGCGCTGAGGGGTGGG